>LFSN01000104.1:5579-11396 GCA_001513125.1 Clostridia bacterium DTU030 | reverse complement strand
GCCCGTATACCGGCCCCATTGGGGGTCCTGATCACTACACAAGCATCCTGGCCGCCTTCCTGCATCCCGGACATATAGCGGTTTTAGAGACCTGGTTGACAAAATAGTCGAAGCAAACGGTGGTAAAGTCGGAGAACATGATCTCCGGGACAGGGCGCATGCCGGAATAGGCACTACCCAGGGCAATTCCCATGATCCCCAGCTCGGCGATGGGAGTATCAATAATCCGATCGGGGAACTTTTTATACAGCCCCTGGGTAACCCCAAAATCTCCTCCAAAGATGCCTACATCCTCGCCAAAAACAAATACTGTCTCATCCCGCTCCATTTCCTCAGTCAGGGCTTCCCGGATGGCTTCCGCAACGGTGATTTCCCGCATTATTGAGCCCTCCCTTCATCGAGATAGTACACATCGGTGTACACTTCTTCTACCGGTGGCCAATCGCTCTCCTCAGCAAACTTCTGGGCTGCATCGACGATGGCCAGCTGTTCGGCCTTAATGTCTTTGATATCTTTCTCCGTCAGGACCCCTTGCTCCAGGAGAACCTTTTCGAACCGGGCTATGGGATCCTTCTTCTTCCACTCTTCCAATTCTTCCTTCGTACGATAGACCATGGGATCTCCTTCAAAATGGCCGTGCCACCGGTAAGTCTTCAGTTCAATGAGGGAAGGTCCACCGCCGGACCGGGCCCTCTTAACCGCCTCTCCCACCGCCTCTACCACAGCCAGGACATCATTGCCATCTATGGAAACACCAGGCATACCATAGCCGGCTGCCCTGGCCGAGAGGTCTTCAATGGCCTGTTGTTTTTCCTTAGGCATAGAAATAGCATAACGATTATTGCTAATGATATAAATTGTGGGTAAATTCCAGATGCTGGCGAAGTTGAGGCCTTCATGGAATTCACCGCGGTTCGAAGCCCCCTCACCGAACATGGAAACAGCGACCTTTCCATTTTTCCGGAACTTGTGGGCATAGGCAAACCCGTTGATAATGGTCTGGGCCGGCCCCAAAATGGCATTGTTGCCCAGGGCACCCCTGGCCAAGTCACAGGCATGCATGGAGCCTCCCTTGCCCTTACTTCCAAAACCAGGGCCCGCTCCAGAAAACCCATCCCGACACCATTGTACTCTTCCGGGATAAAGACCCCACCTACACCCAGCTCCATTAGTTCCGTCATCGTCTCTCGGGAGCCATGTCCCTGCTCATCCAATTCCCTGGCTTTAGGCCCTATGTTCTCCTCTACATAATCCCGAACAGTTTTCTGCAACAACTTTTGTTCCTCATTGAGAGAAAAATCCATTGTCCTTCCCTCTTTACTATTCATAATTTTTATGGCTGGTTGTATTAATGGATGTCATATTACCTTAATTAGAACCTACTTTTTGTTGCTTATTCATTGATTGCGTTACAGAATATTCCCATTTATGTTATTCTACAATTATATTTTAAATCCTCCTTGATTAGGTGCAAATTTTTTTGTTCAGTCTTATTTAATTATTTATAATAAATTATCCCTTCTCTTATTTTTAGCTTTAGTATAATTTAAAGGGAAATAGCAGAGGCCTTGGCCCGGTCAGTCCAGGGCCAAAGCCTCAGGAATAATAGTAGGCCGGGCTAATAGGAAAGCCCGGCCAAGGAAATTATACAAAGGATTCGGTTATGAATATTTTTCGCTCTTTATAACCACACCCATATTCTCCTCATAAACCCCGGCAATGGCACAATGGTCCTCATCAATTTTTCCCTTCCGCTCCATCTCATCCATATAGCCCAAGACCATTTCTGTCATCGGTATACTCACCCCCAGCTTTTCGGCCAGGGCAACGGCGTTCCGCAGATCCTTTTGGTGGACGGCCATCCTGGCAGCCGGCCGGAAATCCCGCTTGATAATCTTCGGCGCCTTGAGATCAAGGATGGTGCTGCTTGCGCCGCCATCCTTAATGGCCTCATAGACGACGGCCGGATCCAAACCTGCCTTAACGGCAAAGGCCAAACCTTCACAAACGGCGGCAATATTGGCCCCCACTATCATGTTATTGATGAGCTTTGTTACGCTCCCACTACCAGTTTTCCCTACATGTACCACCGAACTCCCCATGCAATGGAGCAGGGGTTTTACCTTCGCAAATACTTCCTCATCCCCACCACACATGATGGCCAGGGTCCCTTCCCGGGCATAGCCTTCGCCCCCACTGACCGGGGCGTCGACCAACTCGATGCCCTTTCTTTTCCCTTCCTCGCCCATTTCGATAATAATATCGGGGGCCGTTGAACCCATGTCGACGACAATGGTGCCCTCCCGGCCAAAATCGATAATGGCCTGTAAATAGTCCTTCACCAGCTCATTGGTGGGCAGGCAGAGAAAAATAACATCACAGCCGGCATAGATCTGCTCAGGCTTACTGGCAGCCTTACCCCCGGCCTGCTGGAAAAGGTCGCACCTCTCCTGGACGACATCAAAGCCATAGACAACCCTGCCGCTTTTCTTAACCAGATTGGCAGCCATGGGCAAACCCATAATTCCCAAGCCTATAAAACCTATGGTACCGGTCATATCCGCACTCCCCTTTCACTTAAAATAAACAATGGATTCAAGTAAAGAGCAGTTAATCAATACAGCAGGTAGTGGACAAGGATTGCCGGGATGAGGGAAAGTAAAGGTAGTATAACGCTCTCTACGGCAACCATCTTGTATCCCTTTCTGTATTCGACACCACTTAAGGCAAATAACATTACTACCGTTCCGTTCCACGGCAGTGTATCCAGGCCGCCAGAAGCTATAGCAGCTACCCGGTGGACGATTTCCGGGGAATAGCCCCAGGTCAAAAACTCCTGGCCGAAGAGCTCCATCACCATTGTCAGTCCACCGGAAGCAGAGCCGGTAATGCCCGCAACGATGGTAGTCATGGCGGCAATTTTCGAAATCCCAGAGACGGGGATATTTATAATGTTGGTCCTCAGCAGTTCAAAGACCGGTGTTGCTCCAACAACCCGCCCCACACCAACAACAGAGGCGACAATCATGGTCGGATAGATGCCCTTATTAAAGCCCTCGGAGAAGGTTGTCCACATATCGGGAATAGAGTTCCGGAAAAGTACACAGGCGATTACACAGCCAATAATTAAACCGTAGATGATATTCACCTGGAAAATATTTATCAAGACCAAGGTGATGACCATGGGAATGAGGGACACCACAAAACTGGGTGCCGTCCCATCTAACTCTTCATAATTCGGGGTATTCCCCTGGATCTCGTAGTTGCGGATGTCAGCTTCTGGCAGATCACGGCCTTTATTCGCTTCATACATCAGGTAAGCTGTGCCGACTATAAAGATAAATACCGCTGCCGCTATACCTTCTACCGGCGCCGCCATAAGGCTTGTTCCCAGTGTTTGGGTGGGTATGATGTTCTGGAGCTGGAGGTTGCCGGGAAGCATGGTCATGGAAAAGGTCGTGAGGGAAAAAACCGTCGCCGCAGGATACAGGTACCAGGGGGTTCCCGTTTTCTCAAAGACTACCAGGGCAAAGGGCAGGAGTACAAATATAACCACTATAATGTTGATGCCGCCGTAAACAAGGAGACCCCCTAGCAGAATGTACATGGTCAAAGCCCACTTGGGGCCTGCCCAGGATACCAGGGTGTCCCCAATGCGCCAGGCGGCTCCACTATCATTATATAATTGTCCGAACAGCGAGCCCAGGGCAATGACCAGGAACCAGGCCTTTATAAAGCCAACCATACCCTCGCTGTAGACACCACTTAAAACCTCTGCCACATCCAGGCCGTTGGTCACAGCTATAATTATCGCCGCAACGGGAGCCATGAAAACCATGCTTATTTTTTTGTAGGCGGCAAAGATCAAAACTGCAAAGCAAGCGATAACACCTAATATGCCCAGCCAAATCATAACCATGCCTCCTTGTAATATTATTATTGTTATTACCCTTGCTCCAAATCAAGGAACCTGCTCCCTGCCAGCCCGGGAAATCCCGGGGAATAAAGCAGTCCCAGGATTATTGGGCTTCCTCAATAATAGCTATGGGGGTACCCACTGGTACAGGAGTGTTTTCGGCAACCAAGATCTTTGCTAAAATGCCACTCTCTGGAGCCTCCATGGTGGTGTTAAGCTTTTCCGTAAAAATTTCCACCAGCTCTTCTCCCTCCTGCACATATTCCCCCTCCTTCTTTAACCATCTGGCAATTTCCCCTTCAGTCATTTCGCCCCATTTGGGCATGACAACCTCTGTCCTTTTCATAGCTAACCCTCCCCTCCACTCCTTCCCTTTTTAAGGCCTGTCTGTTCTTCCCATAACCCCTCTAATGGCCGCAACAAGCCTGCCCTCATTGGGCAGCATATGTTTTTCTAGCGGCGGACTAAAGGGAACATGGGCATTGGGCCGTGTGACCCGCTTAAATCTTGGCGGCAGATTCTGCTGCCCCTTCTCCATTAGCCGGGCAATTATTTCACTTCCCAGGCCCCCTACCGGTGGGACATCTTCAACAACCACCAGACGTCCAGTTTTATTTACGGAGGCCATAATGGTATCCATGTCGAGGGGAACAAGGGTGCGGGGATCAATTACCTCTACAGACACTTCCCCTGCCAGCTTTTCTGCAACAGATAAGGCTAAGTTAACTGTAGTACCGACACCTACTACCGTTACCTCTGCCCCCTCCCTTTTGACTTCAGCCTTGCCAATGGGGATGACATATTCGCCTTCGGGTACAGGACCCCTTGCCCCCAATAGGGTTGCCCCTTCGTAAAAAATGACCGGATTGTCATTGCGGATGGCACTTTTGAGTAAGCCCTTGGCCTCCCGGGGGTTGGAGGGGTAAATCTGTATGAGGCCCGGTGTACTCAGCAGGTGGGGATAAACGGTATCTGAATGATGGCCTGCCCCTGACCCCCGGGCACCTGTAACGGTCCGGAAGACAATGGGAACCTGGGCCTGCCCGCCAAACATGTAGCGCATTTTGGCAGCCTGGTTGATTATCTGTTCAAAGGCCAGATACATAAAATTTGAATACATTATTTCCACCACTGGACGCTTTCCCACAAGGGCTGCACCAATACCTACACCACAGAAACCGGCCTCACTAATCGGGGTGTTGATGACCCTCCCCCCACCGAACCGCTCATAGAGACCCCTGGTGGCCCCCATAACCCCAACCCTTACATCTTCCCCCAGCACAAAGACCCTGTCATCCCGTTCCATTTCTTCCTGCAGAGCTTCCCTGATGGCCTGGATGTAGGTTATAACCCGCATTTATGCACCCTCCCTTCCTTAGACTAGAACATCTGTTTCAGCTTCACTTTCCGCGGGATAGGGGCTGTTTTCGGCAAATTCTACAGCCGCAGCAACGAGCTGTTCTACTTCCCCATCAATCCTATTGAGCTCAGCGGCGGGCACCCCCAGCTCCCCTTCCAGCAGGCCGCGGAGCCTGTCAATTGGACACCTCTTTTTCCAGCTGTCTACCTCTTCTTGACTCCTGTAGCGCCAATTCAAAGCCCATTCCCCTACTAGATGCCCCTGAATGCGGTAGGTGTTGCACACCAGCAGGCAGGGGCCCTCACCCCTGCGTACCCTCTCAAGAACACTGCAGGCCGTCTTGTACACCTCTATTACATCATTGCCATCTACGACTTTGGTTTCTATCCCGTAGGAAAGACCCCGGGCAGTGATATCTCCCCCCACAGCTTCCTTTGCTGAAGTAGTTACAGCATACTGGTTGTTCTCGAGGACATAAATGATGGGCAGCTGCCAGATACTGGCCATATTGAAGCATTCGTAAACTACCCCCTGGTTGGAA
>LFSN01000104.1:0-5471 GCA_001513125.1 Clostridia bacterium DTU030 | reverse complement strand
CAGGACCCTGTGCTATGTAAAGGGCCCTTTCTACAATATTTTCCAGTTCCCGGATGTTGCCAGGCCAGCTATAGGACTGTAAAATCTCCATGGCCTCCCTGCTGAAGACCTTCACCTGGCAGCCGACCCTCCTGCTGATCCTTTCTGCCAAAAAGGGAACCAATAGTTCGATGTCTGTGGGCCGGTCCCGCAGGGGGGGAATGGTGATGGACAGCACATTCAAGCGGTAATACAGATCGGGACGGAAATTGCCGACTGCCACTTCATGACTCAAGTCCCTGTTGGTAGCCGCTATAATACGCACATCACAATCTATATAATGGCTGCCGCCCAACCGCATTACCCGCCTTTCCTGCAAAACCCGCAATAATTTCACCTGCATATCAAGGGGTATTTCACTCGCCCGGCTGAAGCATTCATATAAGTTAACCTACCACTGCCATCAATGGCCACAAAACCATCGGAAATGGACTCTACAATGGCCTCGAGATATTTGTGCTGCAGCCTGAGTTCTTCATCTACCATATTCATATATACTCCATTTGTAATTGCCTGGGCCGCCGTCCTAATCATGCCTAAAACGTAGGGGTTCTTATGTTCTATTCTGTTAAAAACACCAATGGCCCCGTACACAGAGCCATCGGGAGCCAAAATGGGCGCCGCCGAAGAAACCAGGTCATGATAAGCCTGGCAAAAATGCTCAACCCCCTCCACCTCTACCGCCGCACCGGCCCGCAGGGCCGTTGTCACGGCAAGATTGCCCACCTCAGCTTCCCTGAGGAGGGCACCACAACAGAGGCTTTCACCCATGCGGCCCAGCACGAGGGGGTTACCCTTGATGTCCAAAACTATGCCGTCTTTATTAACCAGAATAACTACAAAATCACGCCCCAGGGTTTGCTGGACAATGGGCAAAAAATCCCTGGCAACTTCCACCAGTGCCTTGTCCTTATCCCGAAGCAAGGAAATATCTGCAGATTTATGGTCTGTCCCCCTCCGCCGGCAGCCCTTCCTTCCCTCCGCCAACTGGGCAGGGACAGGGGGCGTGAGCTTTCCTGCATTCACAAATCTTTCCCAGGCCTTCCTCATTTTCTCCCTCCCTACCATGTCATCCCTCGGAAAAGTGCTTTTTCTTTAGTAACCATACTCCCTGATGCCGTCCAAATGCTGCTTAGCGCCGGTAATAAAAAGACTGGTATCTACGGTCAGTACCCCATCAAAGCCCTCTTCAAAGCGCCTCTTTGCCTCTTCTGGCGTCAGGGCCATGGTGAGGCAGAGCTTGCCGGCCCCCTTGCAGGCCTCGAGGACCCGCTGCAGGGCAGCTGCAAAATCTGGATGTTCAAACTGCTTCGGTATCCCCATTGCTATGGAAAGATCAAAGGGGCCGATAAAGATTCCATCAACACCTGGAACGGCCACTATATCCTCGATCTGCTCCAGGCATTCCACCGTCTCACACTGGGGAATCAGCAGGGTATTTTCATTGGCCCAGGCAAAATATTCTTCAACCCTGTCGGCGACAAGGGGTTCCAGGCCGTAGCCGTTCTTGCGGGTAAAGCCAAAGCCCCTGTCACCCACCGGCCTGTACTTGCCATAGGCCACCACCTGTTGGATTTCAGCCAGCGATTTGACAAAGGGAATAAACAAACCCATGGCGCCAATATCGAGCATCTTTAAAATGGAAGGGCGCTCGGCGTCCTTCACCCGGACAAAGGGAGTAAGGCCCCGGACTTCCGCCGCCATTACCAGCGCGGCGGCTGTTTCCACATCCCCTGGACCATGCTCCGTATCAATTACGACAAAATCCAAACCCAGTTGGCCGAGAATCTCCACAGCTGCCGTCGAATTAAGGTTGCAGAAGGCGCCAACCACCTTGCCCCCCTTCAGGATTTTTTCCTTAACTTTATTCTTTTCAAGCACTCCTAGCACCCCTTTCCCAATTATTTGGCCTTTCCTTGTTAGTTTAGTATTTATTTATAGGCAATTGTTGATTTCCCTTCTTTTTATTAGTAATCCGCCTGCTGCCACCTGCGGGGTTCATCCCCCTCCCGGGCCAGCTGCAAAAAGGCACCCTGTCGAAGATACGGCAGAGTGCCTTTTTTGCAACCAACACTCACATGTTTACATTTCCTTCAATACGCCCGCCTCTACTACTACCCTTCCATTTTTTATGACATAGGCGCATTTTGGTAACTGCATAACCGTATCATAGAGATTGTAGGCATCAAAAACAACAAGATCTGCCCTCTTCCCCACATCCAAACCATAGTCAGCCAAACGAAGGGCTCTGGCGGCGTTGTAAGTACCCATTTTATAAATCTCAGCCAGTTCCTCATCATCTTGCGTATCGATAATCCTCGCCAACAGCAGCATTCTTTCTACTAAACTGGGGTTACCAAAATACACAAATTTATCCCGGTAGTTGTCCGTTCCAATGGATATGTTAACTCCACCTTCCATGAATTCCCTTACACATGTCAGTCTCATACGACTGGGTAAAACTGCTATGGTAATACCTGCTTCCTTAACTCCCTTTATGGTCTGCTTCCTTGTCTTCTCTTCCACATGGGCTATGCCAACAACATGCCCTGCCGACACACGCCCCTGGTAGTCGTTTTCCAGGGTTTTGTCAATTACATAAGGTAATGAAAAGGCCTCTGCACTGTCGGCATTATCAAGGTGCATATCTATGTCACAGTCGAATTCCCTGGCTATGGCAAACAATCTGTCTATCTGGGCTTCAGGGGAAGAAGGCCACACCGTTTTATTTACATTGCCCCCTATCAAATCAATGCCCATTTCTAGCGCTTCTCTCAAGTACTTTTCATCGCCACTTTCAATGGTCCCCGGTGTAGTGAACCAGCCTTCCTGGGCAAAGGCTATAGTTTGCAGATCGACTAAATCCCTCGCCTCTTCCTTGGCCATTAAAATCCCCTCTGCCGCCCTCAACTCAATAAAGGGGTCAGCTTCCACATAGGTTCTTATGGTTGTAATGCCATGGGCAACAGAAAGTTTTATTAATTCCAGTGCCCGTTCTTTCACGTCTTCGGGGGTCATCTCCCGCTTTAATTGCCTGGTTGCCATAATCATATCCTTTAAAGTTACCCGCCTGTCCATTTCAGCATTGCCGGTTTTCCGGTCAAAAATCAAAGCTTTGTCCAAATGGGCATGGGCATCCACAAGGCCAGGGGAAACAAATCTCCCTTCTGCAGCAATCTCTTGCCTCCCTTTATCTTGTACCTGCTCAGCTATGCCAACAATTTTCCCATCCTTCACTGCTATATCAACCAGTCCTTCGTAGCCAAAAGCCCTTGCCTTGCGAATGATTAAATCAGCCACACAAAATCATCCTTTCGTATTTTGATTACGCAGAGCTTATCAAGTCTCCATGGACTTCCATAGGGGCAATTCATGGGTCACAAAATTCTTAATTGCTATTTCATACGCTGGCCTTGGCCACCAACTGATTCAAATTTTACCAGCTATTAACCCATATATAATCGGCGACACTGCAATAAAATACTAGCCGGTTATTGAGCAATTTGCCCAAAATCCCTGGGCTAAACTGGATAAAAAAAGGCTTTGCCCCAGGCAGTCAGCGGGCAAAGCCTTTTTCCGTACCATATTGGGCCATCTAGGTCTAACAGAAAACCCGGCCCATTATAATTTTTTCGCTAAATCAACCGGATGGCAAAATCCGGGCAGACGGGGTTGCAGTAGCCGCAGAGGATGCATTTGCTGTGATCGACTACCGCCTTGCCCTCCTGCAGGGACAGGGCCCCGTTGGGGCAGGCCTTGACACAGGAGCCGCAGCCGGCGCAGAAGTCGCTGATCAAGATTTTCTTACTCTTGATGGCGGCGGTTCCCGCCAGGTTTTGGGGNNTCCCGGCCGGCGAAGAAGGCCACATTGTATTCCAGTTCCTGCCGGTTGACCATGCCCACGGCCGTGGCCTGGTTCCCGGGAATTTCCCGGACAAAGGTGTAGGCAGCGGCTATATCTCCCAAAAGATGCCCTCCCGCCAGGGCCTTCATGGCATAGACACCCTTGCCGGCGGCAGCCGCTTCCCCAATGGCGGCAATCATCTCTTCCACGGTTCCCCCTAAAAGGCCCCGGCCCACCTTGTTGATCAGGGGAAAGATCACATCGATATCGTCCCTGGCGGCAGCAGCCCGGACGGCCTTGACATTGTGGGTAGAAATGCCCACGGCCTTAATGGTCCCCTTGGCCTTGTAGTCCTTGAGGCATTCCAGGGCCCCGGCCCGCTCGTTAAAGACCTTTTCATCGACCCGGGCCGCATGGAGGTGGTAGATTTCGATAACGTCCCGGTCCAGTTCGGCCAGGGATTTTTCCACACTGGCCTGCATATCCTCGTAGGTGGTAGCGTGGGATTTGGTGGCCACCACCACCGGCTCCTCCCACCCCTTCAGGGCCTTGCCCAGGTAGGTTTGGGTTTTATACATTTCCGCGGTATCAAAGAAGTTGATTCCCGCTTCCAGGGCGGCCCTGATCAGGGAGACACATTCTTCTTCCGGCAGATCCTTCTGCAGGGGGCCGCAGGGTAATACCCCAAAGCAAAGTTCGGTAACTTCCAGGCCCGTCTGCCCCAGCTGTACTCTCTTTAGCACGTCCCATTCCTCCCCCATTTAATGTCCCCTTGATTATACCACAAATACTTGTCCCCTGGAATTCTCCTGGCCAGGCCAGCCGTTGGAGAAAGAAAACTTTTTCCTGCTGGGTCTTGCAAAGGGAGTTGGCATGTGATAAACTAGCTTTAGCAATAATAATTACTGTTTAGGGAGGTTTTGTGTTTGGAGAAACTTAAGGGAACCCGTACTGAGAAGAACCTGTGGGAAGCCTTTGCCGGGGAAGCTATGGCCCGGTGCAAGTATAACTACTACGCCAGCGTGGCCAAGAAGGCCGGTTTTGAACAGATTGCCGCCATCTTCAGCGAAACGGCCGACAACGAAAAGGAACACGCCAAGCTGTGGGCCAAGTACCTCGGTTTAATCGGCGATACAGCCGCCAACCTCAAGGAGGCGGCCGAGGGAGAAAACTACGAGTGGACGGAAATGTACAGGAAGTTCGAAGAAGAAGCCAGGGAAGAAGGCTTCGACGAAATTGCCGATGTCTTCCACGAAGTGGCCGAGGTAGAAGAGGAGCACGAAAAACGCTACCTGGCCCTGCTCAAGAACCTGGAGGAAGGCATAGTCTTCAAGCGGGATGAAGTGGTAAAGTGGCACTGCCGTAACTGCGGCTATGTCCACACCGGCAAGGAAGCTCCCGAAAGCTGCCCTGCCTGTTCCCATCCCAGGGCCTATTTCCAGCTGAAGGCTGAAAACTACTAAAAACTAAAAGGGGTGGTTTTTAATGTGGCGCTGCTCAGTCTGTGGGTACATCCATCTTGGTGAGGAAGCCCCGGAAAATTGTCCCAAGTGCGGGGCTCCCAGGGAAAAGTTCAACGAAGTGGAAG
>LFSN01000042.1:12640-12835 GCA_001513125.1 Clostridia bacterium DTU030 | reverse complement strand
TGTCGGGTTGAAGGGTATTCCTGGATAAGCCGCTCCTCGCTGCCGCCTACCTCCTGCCTTTTTTCGTCTAATTTCCTTTACAAAGCCAACCTTCAAGCTACTACTTTAAAAGAAAGGAATTTTCCCCCGGAAGGGTCAACACCCGGTGCGGCAAAACACCGGGTGTTGTCTGAACTATTAGATATACTGCCTTCA
>LFSN01000042.1:0-12554 GCA_001513125.1 Clostridia bacterium DTU030 | reverse complement strand
GTGCGCCCCGCCAGGTGGTGCACATGGTCCACTGCCTCGGTAGTGGGGCCAAAGAACAGATGAATGTGCTGCTGGTGATTCACCAACCTTCCCCCTTTCCGTGGCTCCCCTCCCCTCGCAGGGGGATGGGAAACCAGGCGCAGTGTTTATTACTATATCTATGTAATATCCAGCCCCCTTGCCCTTATCTGGGAGATTTCCAGGTTATAGACAGTTCCACTGTAAGAAATCCCCCTTTCCTTCTTAAGAAATTTGTAAGAATTATGCCGGTAGATTCTTAGATACTCAATGCTATTATTATAGGCAGAGATATCTCTGCCCCGGGGAGTGATGGTTGTGTACAACATTCTGGTAGTGGAAGATGAGCAGGAAATTGCTGCTGCCCTTGAGGTCTACCTGAAGAACCAGAACTACAGGGTCTTCAAGGCCTATGATGGTGAAGAGGCCCTGGCGGTCTTCGAGCGGGAGGAAATCCACCTGGTCCTCATGGATATCATGATGCCCAGGCTCGACGGCATCCAGGCGACGCTGAAAATAAGGGAAAAGAGCAATGTCCCCATCATCTTCCTCTCGGCAAAATCGGAGGATACTGATAAAATCTTGGGGCTCAATATCGGCGCCGATGATTACATTACCAAGCCCTTCAACCCCCTGGAGTTACTGGCCCGGGTCAACTCCAATCTTCGTCGGTACACCAGCTACAGCAACGGTGCACCGGTCCAGGAAGATGTGATCCGAATTGGCGGGATAGAGTTAAATGATGCCAGGAAAGAGGTCAGGGTTGATGGGGAGCCGGTCCGGCTCACCCCCCTGGAGTATAAAATCCTGCATCTTTTGATGCGGAACCCCAACCGGGTCTTCTCTATAGAGGAGATCTATGAGCAGGTATGGCAGGAACCGGCCTACAATCCCGATACGGTTACTGTCCATATCAGGAGGATCCGGGAAAAAATTGAGATCAATCCCAGGGAACCAAAATATTTGAAGGTGGTGTGGGGAATTGGCTACCGCTTCGAAGGTTAAGCTGCCGGCTGTTGGGGTCACGGAGCTCGGCAATAAAATTTTCTCTACGACCTGGGGAACCTTGTTGCTGATTTTGAGTCTAACAGCAGTGTCGGTGGGGGTTTATGCCCCCATCAAGAACAACATATATGGGGGCAGTGCCCCTGATTTGGAGCCGGCCATCCTCTTAATACTGTTCATCGGTGGAATAAGCACCCTGTTCCTGATAATCTTAGCCTCGGCCATCCCTTACCGGAAGCAGAGGCAGGCTGCTCTTGTGGTGGCTTTCAATAGACTCTTTTTAGAGCTCAAGACTCTGCTCTGGCTGGCCTTTTTTATCGGCTGTTTGCTTTTCCTCAATCTTGCCCCCGACCAATATCCTACCAATCTAGAATCTATGATCCTGGAGACAAATATCTACTTTTACCTCATCGGCCTGCCGGTGACCTTCCTCCTCCTCTTCCTCCTTTACCTGAATCTGTGCTACCTCAAGGAGATCCACTATGCCGGCTTGCGGGAAGGTCTGCTGGAAAAGAGCCTGGTGGGGAAAATACTTCTTTATATATCTGCCAGCATCCGCCGCACCCTTGACCAGCTGCTGGATACGGAAATAGACAGGGAATACAAGGGGAGGCTGCTGACCCTGGTGGGCATCAATTTCCTCGCCCTGCTGGTCATTGCTTCCACCGGCCTACTGGGAATACTGCTGGCCGTAGTCTATACTGTATTCCTCTTTAACTATGCAGTAAAGGTGCTGGAAAAGGCCAGGGAGCTCTACCGGGCCAGCAGCCAGCTGGCTCTGGGGAATTTTGCTATCTCCCTCCCTGAAGATGTGGGCATACTGACCCCCTTTGCCAGAAACCTGAACAATATCAAAGAGGGCTTTAAGATTGCGGTGGAAGAAGAGGTAAAGAGCCAGAACATGAAGACCCAGCTGATTTCCAATGTCTCCCACGATTTGAAGACGCCCCTTACCTCCATCATCAGCTATGTAGACCTGCTGAAGGATGAGGACCTGGATGAAGAAAGCCGCCGGCAGTATGTGGAGATCCTGGATCAGAAATCCCAGCGGCTAAAGACCCTCATCGATGACTTGTTCGAAGCCAGCAAGGCCAGCAGCGGCAACATCGAACTTCATTGGGAAGAGCTGGACATTATTGCCCTCCTCAGGCAGACTATGGGGGAGATGGAGGAGAAAATTAAAGACAGCACCCTCCAGATACGGCTCAAGCTGCCGGAAGAGAAGGTGCTGTGCCGGTTAGACGGGCAGAGGACCTACCGGGTTTTTGAAAATATCCTCAGCAATATCCTCAAGTATTCCCTGCCCCAGACCAGGGTCTATATCGACGTAGAAGAGGAGGCGGGCCGGGTAAGCCTCACCTTTAAGAATATCTCCGCCTATGAGATGAATTTCGACCCGGAAGAGATAGTGGAGCGCTTTACCCAGGGAGATAAGTCCCGCTCCACGGAGGGCTCCGGCCTGGGCCTGGCCATCGCCAAGAGCCTGGTGGAATTGCAGGGCGGAAGGTTGGAGATCAATATAGACGGGGATCTGTTTAAATTGACGGTAATCTTCCCCACGTTGGAACAGGCCGTCCCAACTACTTGAGAGGGAGTTTTTTGATGCTGACAACAGCCTGGATTAAAGAAATGATAATGGAATACGAGGCCATCGGATACCTGCTGGTCTTTGCAGGACCCTTTTTGGAAGGGCTGACTGTCCCCTGCCCTTCCATGTTTATTATCTTTGTCGCCGGGGCTTTCCTGGTTGATTCCCTGCCCGAGTATTTCCTCCTTGTAGCCATGGGTTCCTCGGCCTACACCCTCGCCTCCCTGATACCCTACCACCTGGGCGCAGGCATTCAGGGCAGGATAAAGTTCCTTGTCCAAGAAAAGTACTGGAGCATCCTTGAAGGGCTCTTTATCCGCCACGGCGACAAGATCGTCTGCTACAGCCGTCCCCTCTGGATTGGGAATATGGTCTCCTATTTTGCGGGGCTGAACAGGATGAAAAGGGGAAGATTCCTTCTCTACACCTTCCTGGGCATCTTCCCCTGGCACATCCTGATCATGCTGACAGGTACCTTCTTCGGCAGCAACATCGATGCCGGTATTAAACTGGTACAGGAATACTCCTGGCTGGCGGTGGGCCTTGTAGTCGGTTTCTTTGTTCTCACAGGTTTTCTAAAATCATATCTGGAAAAGAGATTGCAAGGATTACCAATGGGAAGAAGGAAAAAGATAAATAGATATTGAATATGAAAGGTGGATTGCATAATACTACCATAATCTAAATTATCCCTCCGAACTGGTCATTCTAAACCGTAAAGGCATGAATTTCCAGTCGATAGGGTAAGGGGAGAAATCCCCTTACCTCCCATGGTGGAAAGGAGTTGGATCTTTGTCGAGCTTAGAGGTTAATTCATCATGGGATTAACCTCTTTTTTTATCACCGTTGAGGAGGTGCTGCTGCCAAACTTTCCGGTTACCTGAGTGAGGCTCCCAGGTGTAAAATGTTTGTTTAAAGGAGGATGTCCATGAAAAGGCTAATTTCCGTCTCCCTGTTGGTTTTCCTGCTCCTGGCAACCACATGTACAGCCCTGGCCCAGGAGACTGTGTACACTGTGAAAGCAGGTGATACCCTAGCAAAAATTGGCAAGGCCTATAATGTTCCCTACATGGAAATTGCCAAGAAAAACAACATCAAAAACCCCGATCTGATTTTGATAGGACAAAGATTAGTCATTCCCGCTGCCAAGGAAAGTGCTCCTGCCAGGCCTGCTGAACCAAAACCGGCTGCCGGGCCAGTCAAGGAGACAGGCAAGATCACCGTCACCGATGTGGTGGGCCGGGTAGTTACCCTCGACAGGCCGGCCAGCAAAGTTCTGGGCACCCATAACCCCTCTTTGAACACTGCCATTGTCCTCGGTGGCGGCGACAAGTACATCATCGGTTTCGGCAACAAGGAGATGGCGGACAAGCTCTATGATTATGTTATGGATGATTACGAGGGCATTGTGCAGATCGGCAAGGGAAGAAATGTAAACTATGAAACAGTCCTTTCCCTGGGCACCAACAATGTTGCCATCCTGCCGGAGCGCTTTGTCGATCAGGCCGAGCAGTTTGAGAACATCGGCGTAAAGGCAGTAGTTGCCCTGCCCAATGCGGAGAGCTTTGACACCATAAAGCAGTCCCTCACCATTGTGGGCAAAGTACTGGGCGAAAATGAGAGGGCAGGGCAGATCAACAGATTTATTGACAACAGTATCTCCGAAATCAAAACCCTGGCCCAGAAGGCCAAAACCCAGCCCAAGGTATTATTCCTGGGCAGTTCCAGTCCTTATTCTGTCGCCTCCAGTTCCATGATTCAATCTGACATTATAGAAATGGCCGGAGGGGTCAATGCTGCCAGGGGCCTCAATGTCAAGGGTGCCTTTGCCGATGTGAACATCGAGCAGATCATTGCCTGGAACCCCGATGTGATCTGGATCCCCAGTTATGCCAATTATACGGTGGAAAGTTTGCTGAAGGATCCCAAGTGGAGCAGCATCAAGGCCATCAAAAATAAGGCGGTATATGTCTTTCCTTCCGAACTGGAGCCCTGGGATTACCCAACGGCCTCGGCCTGTCTCGGCCTGCGCTGGGCATTGTACAATCTCCATCCAGAATTGTACAGCCGTACCAGCCTGATCAGGGATGCCAATGCCTTCTATAATCTGGTCTACGGCAAGACCTTTACAGCAGAGCAGATGGGTATCAAATAAGCAGTAAATTAGAGAGGCTGCTCTGGTTTCCAGGGCAGCCTCACCACAGTAAAGGACTAAGGATTGCCTATGAAAAACACAGTTTACAAAAGGACTTTTGTTGTACTGTTATTAATCCTGTGTCTGTGCGCCCTGGCAGCCCTCTCCATCGGTAGACTGAGCATGAACCCCCTTGATGTCTACAGGGTAATCAGGGAGAGGCTGCAGTACGGTGCTGCCAGCAACGAAGCCATGGAAGTTGCTTTATTTAAAATTCGCCTGCCGCGGGTAGTGGCCGCCATGATGATCGGCGCCATGCTTTCCCTGTCCGGGGCAGTGTATCAGGGGGTATTCAAAAATCCCCTGGTATCGCCGGACATCCTCGGCGTTGCCTCGGGAGCAAGTGTGGGGGCAGCCGGGGCCATTTTACTGGGTTTGGGACTGCTGGGCAGGCAGGTCCTTGCCTTTTGCAGCGGTATTGCCGCCGTTGTCCTGACTACTGCCATCCCCAGACTCCTGAGAAACCATTCCAATCTAATCCTCGTGCTGTCGGGCATTATTGTTTCCGGCTTTTTGTCGTCCCTATTGGCAATTATGAAGTTTGTGGCCGAGGAACAGACAGAACTGGCTGCCATTGTCTTTTGGCAGATGGGAAGCTTTGCCGAAATCAATATGACGGAGATTATCGCCATCAGCCCGGCCTTTATTGCCGGTACGGCGATACTGATTAGCCTGTCGTGGCGCATCAACATCCTGTCCTTTGGTGAGGCGGAGGCCAAAAGCCTGGGCATGGACATCGGCAAGATGAGGGGCATCGTCATTGCCTGCGCCAGTTTATTAACTGCCAGCGCCGTTTGCATCAGCGGCACCATCGGCTGGATTGGCCTGGTGATTCCCCATCTAGCCCGCCTCCTGGTCGGTTCAGACCATGTGCGGATGATGCCCATAACGGTCCTGGCCGGTGCTTTATTCATGCTCATTATCGATACCATTGCCCGTGCCCTGTTAACGGTTGAAATACCCCTATCAATCCTCACAGGCTTGCTGGGTGCCCCCTGCTATGCCTGGCTGCTGTACAAGCAGAGGACAAGTGTTTCTTAAGGTGGGTAGGCAGATGCAGAAGCTACTAGAAGTTAAAAATGTCAGCTTCACCTATGATGGAAAGACCGACATATTCCGTGATGTTTCCTTTTCTGTTAACCCGGGGCAGATTATCTGCATCCTGGGGCCCAATGGGGCGGGGAAAACAACCCTGCTCAACTGTATCGCCAACCTTGTCCCGCCGACCACGGGGGAAATCCTGTTGGAAGGTAAAGATATGGACAGGATGGCACCCCAGGAAGTGGCCAAGAAGATTGCCTTTGTTCCCCAATTTATTGTGCCTTCCTTTGCCTATGAAGTGCTGAGTTATGTGGTAACGGGTTGTGCACCGCGGATAGGCATCCTGGCCAAACCCAAGGAGGAGCATTATGAGATAGCGCGAAACTCCCTGGCCCAAATGAAAATATCCCACCTGGCAGAGAAATATTATACAGAAATCAGCGGCGGTGAAAGGCAGTTGGTCAGCATAGCCAGGGCCCTTGCCCAGCGCCCCAGGGTAATAATCATGGACGAGCCTACTGCCCATCTGGATTACGGGAATCAAATTAAAGTTTTGGAGATTATTAAGGGCCTGGCGGCCCAGGGCTATGCCGCCGTCATTACTACCCATAACCCGGATCAGGCCTTGATGCTCGGGGGTTACATTGGGGCCATCTCCCTGGATGGGCAATTCAGTTTTGGGAGTTCTGAAGAGATCATCAATGACGCCTTTTTGTCTTCCCTCTACGGCATTGAGCTGCACCTGCGTTATATACCGGATATTGGTCGCAAGGTGTGCGTTGCACCCCTGCTGTGAGTTGAGCAAAGGTGGGTGACTTTATCGAATGCTGGCACAAAAAGTATTGGAGACGGCCAAAGAATACCTGGCCGGGAAAAGAATAAAGGATGCCGTCATAGGCCTGTCTTTGATCGCCATTCAGCTGGATGATGATAGTGTGGGAATATCCTATATGCTCAGGGAGCACCTCCCTGCCGGCTGCTCGGCATTTCCCTATGGCCGGGAGATTCTGGGCAAGCCGGCCGGCGAAGTGGCAGAATGGGTTTTAACGGGCAGAGAGGACGCCCAGAAGGGCATCGGCATGGCAGTGCTGACGGCGGCCTCCCACAGCCAGGATCTGCAGGATGTGGATGAGGCCAAGGGGCCCTTCGGTTTAGACCTTTCTCCCACCGATGTCATAGGGATGATCGGCTATGTGAAACCGGTGGCCAGGGAGCTGCAAAAGCGGACCAGGAAGGTCATAATTTTTGACTGGGGGCAATCCGTAAGGGGCGGCCACACTGGCCTCCTGGCCCCCATGGAGGAGCAGCCCAAACTGCTGCCTGAATGTGACGTAGTGTTCCTGAGTGGCACCACGGTAACCAACGGCACAGTAGACGAGCTGTTAAAAATGTGCCCCAAAGCCAGGGAAGTAGTCATGCTGGGGCCCTCGACCCCCATGTTCCCGGCTGCCTTTCGGGATACGCCCATAACTGTCCTGGCCGGTTCCTGGTGGAAATCCCGGTATAAGGAGAAGATTTTTAAGGATGTGTCCCTGGCCTGCGGCATCAGCCATCTCAGGGAATATATGATCAAAAAGGCCGTAGCTGTGGGCTAAGAAGAGGGGGGAGCCTGGGCTCCCCCCTCTCTATTTGCTTATTTGCCTCTCTTTTTTTAACCCGTCGGCAACCCTGCCCCAGGCCGCGGCATACCCCTCCAGGGACCGGGCCAGTTCCTCGGGCGTGTAGTGGCTTTGCTCCTGGGTACTGCGGGCGCCTGCTTCCGCAACCATCTCCGGGATCATCTGGGGATTGTCGATGAGGGGACAGGGGCGCAGGTGGTTCTCGTTAAAGGGTATTCGTTTCCGGTAGGCGGCAAAGAGGGGGGAGGCCAGAGCTTCCCGGAGGCTTTTGTCTTTGATGTTGTCCGTCGCATAGTGGATAAAGGCACAGGGTTCCACATCCCCGGCGGCATTAATGTGGAGATACCGCCTGCCCCCGGCAATACAGCCACCGCTGTGATCCCCATCGTTCCAGAAGTCCAGGACAAAGATGGGTTTTGTCTGGCGGAATTGGTTGACCTGGCGGTACATGTAGGCCCGCTGCTGGGGTGTTGCCATCAGGTCCAAGTCGGGATTCCTGCCCACGGGGACATAGGTGAAGTACCAGCAGTAAGCACAGCCCTTCTCGATCAGCATGTCGATGTAGGCGCTGGAGCCAACCTCTTCGGTATTCTGCCGGGTATAGGTGGTGGAAGCCCCGAAAATAACACCCCGCTCCCGCAGCCGGTCCATGGCCTCCATTACCTTGGCAAAGACTCCTTTTCCACGGCGTCCGTCGGTGGCCTCGGCAAAGCCCTCCAGGCTGAAGGCCAGGGTAAAATTCCCTACTTCAGCCAGTCCATCGGCAAAATCATCATCGACCAGGGTGCCGTTGGTGAAAGCCAAAAAGGCCATATCACTGAATTTTTCCGCCAGGTGAAGGAGGTCTTTTTTTCTCACCAGGGGCTCCCCGCCCGAGAAGACAATGAAATAGATGCCCAATTCCCTGGCTTCCGCTAAAATTCTTTCCATGAGCTCAAGCTCCAGATTGTCAGCCTGGGAATATTCACCGGCCCAACAGCCGGTGCATTTTAAATTACAGGCAGAGGTAGGGTCGATGAGGAGGGCAAAGGGGATGGAAAATCCCATTTCCTTTTCCAACTGATGCTGCCTGGGCACCCCTTTGAAGGCAGCATTAACAAAAAAGTTCACTCCCAGGCGGTTCCTGACATTGGAGTTGGTCTCCCGCAGCAGACGGCAGGCAAAGTCCTTCCAATGGCTGTCCCGGGTTAGATACTTCTTCACTTCTTTAACATTGCGCTTGTGATAGGGATCCACCGCCAGTTTTTCTGCTATGCTGAGGAGTTTTTCTATGTTCTGCTCCGGATCCTTGGCTGCATAATTCAAAGCCTGGATTATCGCCTGGCTGCGAAGATAATCACCCGCTGCCATAGGAATTCCTCCTTCCCAATTGAACTTCGTGAAATACCCTTGGGGATACCACCCAAAAAACCAAATAATAGCGGAAAAAAACACTATCTAGGAATCGGCCAGGTTTAAATGCAGGGCCTTCTGCCAAAAGCCGCTGATCTTGAGGCGTTCCTCCTCCGTTATTTCCCTAATATAATCGTGGAAGCAGGCCACAGATTCTTGCAGGGCCTTTACCAGCTCGGGATTAAGGCCTCCCCGGATTATTAAAGCCACGGCCATACCTACCGCTGCCACCAGCCCCAGCTCTGTGCTGGAGAAGGCAAGGAGGGATTTCAAAGTGCCGAGCAGGCCCCCGCTGCGAAAGAGGCGGTTCGATAAAAGCACCAGGGCTGCCACCAGATAAAAGCAGAACCTTTCCTTGGAATCCGCAGCCGTTGCCTTTTCCAGGAAGAGCCGAAAATGCTCCTTGGCTGCACCGGGCTCACAGGCCTGGATCATTTCCAATACCCTGGTCGATTCCTCAGGCAGGGAAGTGATGGAAGAAAAGACACCGGCCGGTCTGATGGCCAGGCGGGAGCGCCCCACCTGTCTCTCACTCTGGTTGGTGGTATACTCAATGGATACCAGCCCCAATTTTGCCAGCTCCCTAACCATATCGTAGGCCGTCCATTTGCTGACACCAAGCAAACGAGCGATATCTTCATAGTGAAGGGGTTCACCCGTTGCGGCATAGTTTTCTTGAATTGCGGTCAGAAACTCCCTGCGTCTTTCTGTAAGCGTCAAATTGAGCACTCCCAAAAAACCAAAATATCCCTTACCCTTATTTTGACATAGGGGAGGCCGCCTGTCAAGTCCCCGTTGAACAAAGGGCTAAAAGTTCACCCTGACAGGACACCACCCAACATCCCTTACCCCAAAAAGTATAAATTTGCTCCTATCTGGAGTAAATTCACTAAAAAAAGATTTATATTTTGTCCTGATTTTCCATATTTTGGCTTTCCTTTCCCCCGGGCAATTCGTTATAATAACTGATGGAAGGAAGAATGACCCGCCGGTCGACTGTACCAGGACCTGCCTGCACTCTCCATCCCATTATTTTTTCCCTCCTGGGGCGGGCATGTTTTCCACCTGGTCCCCCAAGCCAGGCGTCAGAGCACTCCAGCTCCCCTGCAGATAGTGTTTTTATATCCTTGCAGGGGCGGAAAACCAAGATGCTTCTATCCCGAAATCCAAAAAAGGCTACTGAGTCCACACTACAGCTATTTAGATGTGCACAGCCGATAAAGGGGGAGTAAATATGATTAAGATCAGTACAGACAGCACCTCGGATCTTACGCCTGCACTGTTAGACAAATTTGCCATCAGCCTGGTTCCCCTCGAAATTATAGTTGATGACCAAGCCTACATAGACGGCATCGACATACAACCTGCAGATATTTTCCACTACGCAGCTGCCGGGAAAACCTGCCAAACAGCCGCCGTCAACGTTTTCACCTACCAGCGTCATTTTCAAGAACTGGCCAGCCAGTATGAGGCTGTCATCCACATCAGCCTCGGGTCCCTATTTTCCTCCTCCTATCAGAATGCCCTCCTGGCCGCCCGGGATTTCCCCAACGTGTATGTCGTAGATTCTGCCAACCTCTCCAGCGGCAGCGGCCTCCTCGTCTACGAAGCCGCCCTAATGGGGCAGCAGGGCCTGCCAGCGGAGAAAATAGTAGAAAAACTAAAGACCCTGGTCCCCAAAATAGAGACAAGCTTTGTTATAGATAACCTGGATTACCTGCAGAGGGGCGGGCGCTGCAGTGCCCTGCAAAACCAGGGGGCCAAGCTCCTCCGCCTCAAACCCTGCATAGAGGTCCGGGACGGCAGGATGGTAGTGGGGAAAAAGTACCGGGGTTCCTTTACAAGGGCCCTGGAAAAATACGTAGAAGACAGGCTGAAGGACAGGAAAGACATCGACTGCAGCCGGATCTTTATCACCCATGCCATGTGCGCCCCGGAGGTTGTTTCCCTGGTCCGGGATTTAACCCAGGAGTACGCCAACTTTGCCGAGGTCATCGTAGCCGATGCCGGAGCAACCATTTCCTGCCACTGTGGCCCCAACACCCTGGGTGTCCTATTTATGCGGAAATAGGAAAAAACAGTTTAGCGAGGGCCTTTGCTTCCAGGCCCTCGCCTTTTATTCTCCCTGCAGGCGGTCTAAGGACATGCCCTCCCCCAACAGGCCTTCCTTTTCCAGCCTTTTTAACCGCCGCCAAAGGGTTGTTACACTTATCCCCAGTTTCTTGGCTGCCAGGGTTCTATTCCACCTTGTTTCTTCCAGTACCCTTTTTATGGTGTCGGCTTCTATGGCCCTTAACAAGCCTCCTGTTTTTTCACTTCTATAAGTATACCCTTCCTCTATTCTGGGGAAATCCGGGGACCCCCGCATCACTTCGTTAATTATGTCGATTCCTATTTCCCTTCCACTGCACAGGACCACAGCCCTCTCGATAATATTTTCCAGCTGCCGGACATTGCCGGGCCAGGAATAAGTGACCAGTTTGTCCATTGCCTCCTGGGATACGCCTTTAATGATTTTCCCCAATCTCCTGCCCTTATCCGCCACAAAGAACATGACCAGGGCCGGAATGTCCTCTTTTCTCTCCCTCAAGGGCGGGGTCTCCAGTTCCAGGACACACAGGCGGTAGAACAAATCCTCCCTGAACTCACCCCTTTTAACCAAGCTGTAGAGGTCGCGGTTGGTAGCAGCTATTATCCTCGTGTCTATGGGTATAACCCGGTCGTCGCCCAGTCTTACCACTTCCTTTTCCTGGATCACCCGCAGAAACCTCGCCTGCAGCTTTGGTGACATCTCACTGATTTCATCAAGAAAGATGGTACCTTCATGGGCCAGCTCAAAGAGACCGGCCTTTCCTTTTTTCTTGGCCCCGGTAAAGGCCCCTTCCACATAGCCAAAGAGCTCACTTTCCAACAGGCTTTCCGGAAGGGCAGCGCAGTTTACGGCCACAAAGGGTTTGTCCCTCCTCGGGCTGGCATTGTGGATGCTCTGGGCAAACAATTCTTTCCCCGTTCCCGTCTCCCCTATTATTAGTACAGTGCTGTCCACCTCTGCATACTGCCTGGCCTTTTCTTTGGCCTGGGTCATCACCTTACTGCTGCCGATGATGTCTGCAAAATTGGCCTTGGCTACATGGCCTTTATAGAGGAGTTTTTTGCGGATTTTACTTTCCATCCTCTGTACTTTGTCCAGCTCCTGGAAGGTGGCCACTGCTCCCATAACCTGACCCTCAACCACTATGGGCACCCGGTTGGTTACAATGTAGGCATCCCCTATTTTTTGTATCTCCCCCAGTTCAGCCTCACCAGTTTTCAGTACTTCATGCATCCTGGTGTTTTCAACGACCCTTTCCACATGCCTGCCTATGGCCTGGTCGGCGCTGACGCCTGTCAGCCTCTGTATTACCGGATTAAACACCGTAATCAGCCCGTCTTTATCTACGCCGAGAACCCCGTCATAGGCAAAATCGATAATAGATTGCAGGATCTGGGCCTCTGCCTTTTCTTTCAATTGGACTTCCAAGAGGTTCTTCGCGTAATTCACTGCTTCAATTATGGTCTCAGGCCCTGATTCTATCAAGACCCCCCTATAACCCAGTTTCCTCACTGCATCAATAACGGTGTAGCCGCCGACAAAGACCCCCACACCCCGGGCATATAACTCCTCTATCTTTGCCGGGGCTTCCTTGGCGTCTTCAAT
>LFSN01000013.1:1675-2340 GCA_001513125.1 Clostridia bacterium DTU030 | reverse complement strand
TTTCATGGGTTTTGTCACTATAATAATCTTGCTCCAGTGCTGGGATTGAGGCAAAAAAGATAGTACAAGTTGGGGGAAAAGGGCTGCAGTGGAGGAAAGACCATTCCAGATCGGCCCTTTTTTCTTCTCTTTTTCTGGTTCAGGAAGATGGCTTTATTTATCGCCGGTCCGGCCTGAGAAGCGGGGGAAAAAGTTCCATAATAAACCACAGGGGAGGGGTGGAAAATGGGTGGAAAGAGCAGACGTTGCCCGGTCTGTGGCTCAACGAAAACTGTAGAGATTGTATACGGGATGCCCAGTTATAATCTTTATCTGGAAGAGAAAGCTGGGAAAATCAAGCTAGGTGGTTGCTGTATTGATGAAACCAGCCCTGCTTATTATTGCAAAGATTGTGGGTGTGAATTTGGAACCTTGCTGGGTAATCCGATTAGGGAACTGGAGAAATAACCATGCCGCTGTTTAAGGTTTACATAGGCACCTATTAAGAGCTATTATAAGCTTATTAAGACCATCGAGGACGACCCCGAGTTCGACGTCAAAAAGGCCTATAAGAAGCTGCACCGTTTTGTTGAGGGGCACGACTACGCCATCCGGCTCAAGACTGAAATCATGGTGGATCACTTCCACGAGCAGGTGATCGCCAAGAACAAGATCGGCGGCAAGGC
>LFSN01000013.1:0-1553 GCA_001513125.1 Clostridia bacterium DTU030 | reverse complement strand
GTCACCGAGGCCAGCCTGAACGGCTTTCCCTCGAATCAGATCCCTGACAAGATCCAGGAGGACCCGTACCGGTTTTTGATCTGTGCTGACAAGTTCCAGACCGGGTATGACGAGCCCCTCCTGCACACAATGTACGTGGACAAGGTTCTCTCCGGGGTTAAGGCAGTGCAGACCCTTTCCCGCCTCAATCGTTCCCACCCTTAGAAACACGACACCTTCGTCCTCGATTTCGTCAACGATCCGGAAATAATCCGAAGGGCCTTTGCTCCCTACTACCGGACGACCATCCTCGCCGATGAGACCGACCCCAACAAGCTGCACGACCTCAAGGCCGACCTCGACTGGTACCAGGTGTACGCGCCCAAGCAAGTTGATGAGCTGGTGCGGCTCTACCTGGGCGGGGCCGAACGGGACCAGCTTGACCCAATCCTAGACGCCTGTGTTGCAAATTACTTGGAACAACTCGACGAGGACGCCCAGGTTGACTTCAAGGGCAAAACTAAGGCCTTTTTGCGAACCTACAACTTTCTGTCATCTATCCTACCCTATGGCAATGCCGAGTGGGAAAAGCTATCCATTTTTCTCAACTTTTTGGTGCCCAAGCTGCCGGCTCCGGTAGAGGAAGACCTCTCAAAGGGTATCCTCGAGGCTATCGACATGGAAAGCTACCGGGTCGAAAAACAGGCAAGTATGAGGATAATCCTTACCGATGCAGATGCCGAAATCGAACCGGTACCCACCCTGGGTGGTGGAGGCAAGCCCGAACCGGAGCTTGACCGCCTCTCGAACATAATCAAGGTTTTTAACGAGCAGTTTGGTAACATTCCCTGGACCGATGCCGATCGGGTGCGCAAAATTATCATCGAGGAGATTCCCGCCCGTGTCGCAGCAGACACGGCTTACCAGAATGCATGTAAGTACTCCGACAAACAAAACGCACGCATAGAGCATGACAAGGCTCTCCTTCGGGTGATGACTGCACTGCTCAAGGATGACACCGAGCTGTTCAAGCAGTTCAGTGACAATGAATCGTTCCGCCGCTGGCTGTCCGATACAGTGTTTGCCCTGACCTATGGAGAACATGGTGCAGCGGGGTAACAGGCGCTACATCATCGACAGCTTAAAATGACAGATGTACAATAACGTGTTTGACAAGCTATATCTAGAGCTTAATTATGTAATTATGTAGCATCGGCGGGGAACCCTTTGGCAGATACCCTAGTGAACCTGCAATGATTTATGCTTTTCACAAGGGAGGGTGTTCAATTGGCAAAGCAGGCTCCGGAATTCCCAATTAATGAACGGGATTTGGTCGATCTGATGGTGGCGAGTTTGAGGGTGAATACCGTTAACCCGCCGGGTAATGAACGCCCGCTGGCGGAGCTGTGGGGAAGGTGGATGGAGGAGCTGGGGCTTGAGGTGCGCCTGCAGCCGCTGGGGGAAAACAGGGCCAATGTTATCGGGGTTTTAAAGGGGAAGGGTACTAAGCCCTCCCTGCTCTACAATGGCCATTTAGATACCGTTCCCCCGGGGGCGGTGGAATGGGATTACGG
>LFSN01000119.1 GCA_001513125.1 Clostridia bacterium DTU030 | reverse complement strand
CCGAACGGTACGTACGGTGGTGTGAGAGGACGGGGGCTAGGCGCCCCCTCCTACTCGATTGTCGTGCTTATTTCCTTTATTTCTCCAGAAATTAACTGTCAAATGTTCATTTTCAATTGTCAATTGCTAAAACCGGTGCTTCAAGGACCTCTGCCGGTACCTCAATGGTAATATCGGCGTCATACTCGTAATCTTCCACCTGCATGGACATGACCGCCGCTTCGATGGGCATGGGTTCGCCCATAATTTCGTCGGCATAGGTGACAATGGCGGTGAATTCGCTGCAGCGGACCTGGAGATCCTCAACACCCACATACTCGATACCCCAGTAGGACATGGATTTTATCAGCTCCAGGGCCGGGGCCAGGGCCTGTTGAAAGTCCTGGGTGCTGCCGAACTGGCCCAGACTCAGGTCGAAGAAGGCGTTGAAGTCATCGATACGGCCATAGAAGGAAAGGATATAGACCTCCTCCCCGTCCAGCTCCGTGGTCCCCAGGAGCTGGTAGTGGAGGTATTTCTCCATCCCTTCCGGTATGGCATCTACCTGCCGGGCCTGCTCCATGAGCTCATCCAGGTTGGGAAGCAGGGTTTCCGGCTGCTGGAACCATTTTAGTTCTCCGGTCTCCGGATCGGGAAGCTTCTGGTACATTTTGCCGTCGGCCACATAGGTCTCGGTGGTAATCTTCTCCTCACCCAGCCCGGGTATGGCCATATCCAATTCCATGACCTGGTGCACCCGGTCGGGCAGGACCACTTCCTGGGTAAGCTTCATTTTCATGCCGATTTCCGGCAATTCCTCCGCTATATCCAGCCCGGCCCGGGGAATGAGGGACATGCTGCCGCCCATGGTCATCCGCATGGCCACATTTTCCATTTCCAGGGACCTGGCCTGGACCTCCTCCACCAGGGCAAGGGCTTCGGGATCGATGCCGAAGACCTTCTTCAGGAAGGCTTCCCCTTCTGAAGGGGTGAGAACATCGGTGGGGGCACCCTCCACCAGCCCCTGGCGGACAAACCAGCCGTAGAAGTTATAGCCCCAGTGGCCGGCCGGCAGGGGAACCTTTACCCCGGCCGGGGGCACAATATTGCCTTCCAGGCCCAGGGTCTTGGCGGCCAGGACCACAGCCTCGACCCGGGTAATACCCTGATCCAGGTAGGTACCGCCGTCGGGATAACCCTTCATGATCCCCTTCTCCACCAGGAGGTCGGCCGGGGGCAGGTCTCCTTCCAGGCCCGCCGCATCCACCAGGAGGGCGGCAAATTCCCCCCTGGACAACACATCGGCCGGAGCAGCCTCCGGCTCCGCGGCCACCACGGCGCCTGGGAAAACAAGCAACAGGACCAGCACCAGCAGCAAAGCAACCCTTCGCATGATCATCCTCCTTTATCGGAAAATGGCTAAACCTATCTTCATAATATAACAAGGGGGGTCGGGTGGCAATAAAAACCAGGAAATAAAACTGGTAATTTTAGCCTTCCCTGCCCAGGAACCGGGCCAGGTTTTTCAGGCCCCTGTTCTCCAGGCCCTTGACCGAGGAAGGGGCTATGCCCATTTCCCGGGCAAGCTCACTAACCCCCTTCCCCTCCCAATAGAGGGCCTTTAGGACCCGCCGCTGTTTTTCCGGGAGCCGGGCCAGGGCCAGGTGGAGCTCCTGGTCGCGGCTGCGGGCGAGGACCACATCCTCGGGCCCCTCCCCTTCCGCCGGGAGGAGGTCGAGGAGGGTGGCCCCTTCTCCCTCCTCCAGGGGCAGATCCAGGGTCAAGGTCTCCCTTTCCTGCAGCCGGAGGTTATCCCGACGGTAATTGAAGAGGGCAAAGTAGACCCGGCGCCGGGCGTACCAGGGAAAGCCGGCCCTGCCCCGGGGATTAAAGGCAAAGACTGCTTCCATCAGGGCCAGATTCCCCTCCTGGACCAGATCCAGCCACTCTACGCCTTCCGCCGCCAGCCGCCGGGCCGTGGCCAAAACCAGGGGCTGGAAGCGCCTGACTATTTCTGCCAGGGCCGCCCTGTCTCCCCCCTGGGCCTGATACAGCAGCTTTTCCAGCATTTTACCAAGCCTCCTTGCCACCGGATTGCTGCTACGATTATAGGTGACCGGGGCAAGGGGGTAAAATGTCAACTTCCCACCGGTCGGCTGCCGACCGGGCATAGGTTGAAAAGGCGGCGGTCTGCCCATTATTACCATATATAAAAGGGCCGGGCACCGGCAGGGATGATCCCAACCAGTACCCGGCCCCCATTTTACCCTTTAGGGGGGAAAGCCCCGCCTGCCGATGGGAAAGGCAGGCAGGGCCGCTGGGAGTGCTAGTATAAAAAGGGACAGCCATTAGGGATCTTTACTAAACTAAGGCAACTTGCAGCGGGCTGTCCCTCCGGCGGGGCAAGTTAACCTCAGCACCCTGCCAGGGGAGGCAGGATCCTTTAAGAATATTCTACCAGGGACAGGCCGCCGCTGCCATCGGACTTAAGTCACAATTGTCCTGGGACCAGGGCCTTAGTTTGGATAAAATCTAGCAGCCAAAGAGGCCCGTAACCACCTGACCCACAGAGCTGGTACTGGAGCGGGGCCGTTTTTTCAGGTCTAAGAGGCAGATCACATCGCCCCTGCAGAGGGCCAGGCCCCTTTCGTAGGCCGACTCCCCCTCCCGGGCCTGCCGCACCTGGAGGACGGGATTTTCCCGGGCCAGGCGCTCCAGGATGGCATAGGTCTGATCCCGGGAGCCCTCGTCTACCACCAGCACCTCATAACGGGGAGCGCCGGCGGAATCATGGTAATTGAGCTGCAGGAGCCAGCGGACTACCCCCTCAATGCTGCCCTCATCGTTATTGGTGATGAGGAGGATGCTGACAAAGGGTTTGTAGCCCCGTCCGCCTCCCTGCAGCCGGTGCCAGATCCCCCCCAGGGCCACGATAAAGCCGTAGCAGGCCAGGATGAGCACCAAAGTCTGGACCACAATATTTGTTCCCGCCCCTATTATACCCGGCATTGTCCTTCCCCCTCCTCGGCCTCTTACCATATGCTATGCCGGAAAAAAGGGGAATGTGACTTCTCTCTAAAAATGGACCAGCTTATGCTTGATGGCATAGAGGGCAGCCTGGGTCCGGTCCTTGACCCCAATTTTACGGAAAATGTTGGTGACGTGGTTCTTTACCGTCTTCTCGCTTATGGCCAGGAGGGAGGCAATCTTGGCGTTGCTGCAGCCCTGGGCAATGAGCTCCAGGACTTCCTGCTCCCGCCTGGTGAGGGCCTGCCCGCGGGGTTGATATTCCCCTCCCCGGGCCAGCCTGTTTAAAACGCCGAAAGCCTTCCCGGCAATCCCCGGGGAAAGGTAGGATTCCCCCCGCAGGGCAGCCTGGATGGCTTTGATGAGGCCGCCCGGATCCACATCTTTGAGGATATAGCCCCGGGCGCCCGCCCGCACCATTTCCAGCATATATTCTTCATCGTCGTGGATGGTGAGGGCCAGGATCTCTGTTTCCGGCAGTTCGGCCTTGATCATTTTGGTAACTTCAATTCCATTTATCCCCGGCAGATTTATATCCATGATAATTATCCGGGGCCGGAGGCTGCGGGCCAGCTGCAGGGCTTCCTCCCCCGTACCGGCCTCCCCCACCACCTCCAGGTCGGGCTCCAGCTCCAGGACCTTCCGAAGCCCTTCCCGCAGGAGGGGATGATCGTCAACCAGCAAAATTGGTATCTTGCTCAAGGGCCCATTCCTCCTCCCCTTCTGTTATGGGTACGGCCACGGTAATTCTGGTCCCCTGCCCCGGGGCACTCTTCACCTCAAAGCGGCCGCCCAAAAGCTCGGCCCGTTCCCGCATGCTGATGAGGCCAAAATGGCCCCCTGCCCGGCCGCCCCTCTCCACCTCCCGGAGGTCAAAACCCCGGCCGTCATCCCTTACACTGAGGAGGAGCTGTTCCTGGCCGTAGGTCAGGGTAACCCGGGCGCTGGCGGCCCGGGCATGTTTGCTCACATTGTGGAGGGCTTCCTGGATAATTCTAAACAGGCCCACTTCCACGGCCGAAGCCAGCCGCACCTCTTGGCCGAAAACGGCAAGATTAACCACCAGCCCTTCCCTTTCCTCCAGGCCTTCCAGATAGCGGCGCAGGGCGGGAACCAGGCCCAGGTCGTCCAGGGCCATGGGCCGCAGGTCGAAGATTATCTTCCGGACCTCCTGCAGGCTCCCCTTGATCAGGCCCTTCAATTCCGCCAGTTCCCCCCTGAGCTCCGGCAGGCGCTCCGCAGCCAGCAGCTTCTCACAGACCTCCAGGCGGAAGACCAGGTTGGCCAGGGACTGGGCGGGGCCGTCGTGGATCTCCCGGGCCACCCGCCGCCTCTCCTCCTCCTGGGCCTTGATAATACCCGCAGCCAGCTGCTGCCGCTGCTGCATCCCCTCCAGCTGCTGGGAGAGATCCCCCAGCTTTCCCTCCAGGTAATCTATCACCACACCCACCTGGGTGACCAGCTTTTCCGCCTTTCTGACCGTCTGCTCCAGGCGGCGGAGGCCCCTTTCCAGATCGTCCCGCCGCTGCCGGAGGAGCTTTTCCCTCTCCCGGCACAGGGCCAGCTCCACCTGGATATTCTTAGCTTCCTCGTAGGCCCAGCGGATGTCATCCTCGGTGTAGCGGGCAAAATCCCGGCTCACCTCAAGCAAGCGCCAGCGGGCCCGCTGCTCCAGCCCTTCCAGCTCATCGACCCGGTCGATGACATCGGCCGTTTCTTCCTGGAGCTTCTTCACTTCCTCCTCCAGGCGCCGGTATTCCTCCCGGGCTTCCTCACCAATATCGTAGATCATTTCCTTGCTGCTGCCGATAACGGCGATGGTTTCCTTGATGATAGCATCCAATTGAGCCATATCGGGAACAGGATTTGCCATCTTCTTTCACCACCCGAGCCTTTGCCATTTTATTCTACCCGGCCGGGGTCATTTCCTTTTCCTCAATGAAAGGAAAAACCTCCGCCCATAGCGGAGGCTTTTACAGAGCAGGAACAATCTTTAGTCACCCTTATAAGGGGGCGGTCAAAGAAAGCCCTCCCCCTTAGCGGAGGTCTGCAGCTGCTTTCTTCAGTAGTTCGGCCTTGTCGGTCCGTTCCCAGGGGATATCCAGGTCGGTGCGGCCAAAGTGGCCGTAGGCGGCCAGGGCCCTGTAGATGGGACGCCGCAGGTCCAGATCCCGGATAATGGCCGCCGGACGCAGGTCGAAGTGGTCCTGGATCAGCCGGGCGATCTCCGAGTCGGGGATTACCCCTGTGCCGAAGGTGTCGACATAGATGGCCAGGGGCCTGGCGATCCCGATGGCATAGGCCAGCTGTACCTCGCATTTAGACGCCAGTCCCGCCGCCACCACATTCTTGGCCACATAGCGGGCGGCGTAGCTGGCTGACCGGTCTACCTTGGTGGGGTCCTTGCCGGAGAAGGCACCGCCGCCGTGGCGGGCGTAGCCGCCGTAGGTGTCGACGATGATCTTGCGGCCGGTGAGGCCGGCATCCCCCTGGGGCCCGCCCACAACAAAGCGGCCCGTGGGGTTTATATAGATGCGGGTCTGGTCATCGAGGAGTTGGGGTGGAATGACGGCTTCGATAACCTTCTCCCGGATATCCTGCCGGATCTTTTCCATGGCTACATCGGGCCGGTGCTGGGCCGAAACCACTACGGTGTCGACCCGGACAGGCCGCCCCTCCTCGTACTGGACGGTAACCTGGCTCTTGCCGTCGGGCCTGAGGTAGGCCAGTTCCCCGTTTTTCCGGACCTCGGCCAGGCGGCGGCAGAGTTTATGGGCCAGGGTAATGGGCATGGGCATGAGCTCCGGGGTTTCGTCACAGGCAAAGCCGAACATCATCCCCTGATCGCCGGCTCCGATTTTCTCCAGGGGGTCGGCTGCCCCCTCCTTTGCCTCCAAGGCCTGGTCCACGCCCAGGGCAATGTCCGGCGACTGTTCATCGATGGCGGTGATGACGGCACAGGTGTCGCCGTCGAAGCCGAATTTGGCCCGGGTATAGCCGATTTCCTTGATGGTCTGGCGGACGATCTGGGGAATATCCACATAGCACTCGGTGGTGATCTCCCCCACCACCAGAACCAGCCCTGTGCTGACGGTTGTTTCACAGGCAACCCGGGCTTCTGGGTCCTCGGCCAGGATGGCATCTAAGATGGCATCGGAGATTTGGTCTGCCAGTTTATCGGGATGGCCCTCGGTCACCGATTCTGAGGTAAAGAAACGAAGATCTTTAGCCACTTTGCTTCCTCCTTTCTGAGAACAAAAAACCCCTTCAATTCCGAAGAGGTCAGATAGCTAAACTCTCATCTCTCAGAATTGATTCTGCAGGATTTGGCACCATTTTTGGGTCCGGCCGGGTTTATGTGTAGGATACCCCCCAGTACCAGTCCCCAAACGGTTGCCGGGTTTCATTGGGCCCGTCCCTCCACCACTCTCGATAAGAGGTTTTAACCATATGCAATTTTTGCCAGCCACATAATAACACAGCCGCCCTCCCCTGTCAACGACCTTTTCCGACAGGTTAGAGGAGCAAAGGAATATTATAGGATAAGATCACCATGATCATGCCCGCCACCGTTGTTCCCAGAGCAATGGGGGGCAGGGCCTGGCGCAGGCTCATCCCCAGGAGGGAAGCGATGATGGAAGCGGTCCAGACACCGGTGGAAGGCAGTGGTATAGCCACAAAAAGGAACAGCCCCAGGGCTTGATAGCGGGTAATGCCTTCACTTTTTCGTAACCCTCTTTTCAGGGCCCAGTTGATAAGGGGGCGGAGGATGGTCCGCCGGAGATAATGGGAAATGGGCTCCAGGTAGAGGAGGATGGGAAAGGCAGGGACAATGCTTCCCAGTACTCCCAGGAGCAGGGCCTTGCCCGGCGGCATCCCCAGGGCCATGGCCAGGGGAATGGAACCCCTGAGTTCAGCAACGGGTAGCATGGACACTAAAAGGACGGTTATTTCATCGGTAAGAATGGTTTCTGCCAACTCTCCCAGTATTGTCATCAACCCCCATAAAGCAGTACCCCGGCAGGATATTTTCCTACCGCTTCCCTGCCATAATACCATATTCAGCAAGTTCTGTCACCGGTTCCAGTCAGTTTCAGGAGCCAGTAAATTATATTCCCTCCCCGCAGGAAAATCCCCTCTTTCCCCCTCCCCCCTGGCCCAGGCGCTGCAGGAGGAGATCCAGCTTGGTCTCCAGGAGGAGGAACTCTTCCCGGCTGGGCAGGCTGTAGGTGAGGACTTCCCTGGCCCGGGCCAGGCCCTGCACCTCCAGGTAGTGGCTCTCCACAAAGCGGCCCAGGGCCAGCTGTTTCTTTACAAAGGCAGGCCTGTTCAGGCAGGGAAGGCTGACCCCGCTGCGCAGAATAATCCGGCTCCGGTAACAGTCTTTTGGGTATTCCTCCACCCCCGCCACCTGCCTGTGGACTAGATAGCCCAGGGTAAAGTCGCCCCGGCAGCGGGGCCGGCGCATCTTTACCGGGCAGAGGACCAGGTGGGCCGAAAAGGGCAGGGGAATGGCATTGGCCTGGCCCAGCAATTTCCGGTAATACTCCCGGGCGGCCGCCAGATCTATGGCATAGAGGCGGGCCAGGGCCCGACGGACTGACCTTATCCCCCGCCCTTCCTGGATGATCTCCCCGGTGTCCAAGATTATTTCCGTTGCATCTCCGGCCGGGGTATATACCGGCCGCAGGGCGGCCAACCGCCCCAGGTAATCTGCCAGCTGCCCGTGCATAGGAACCCTCCCTCCCATTAACAATTAACAATTGACAATTGCCCCCGGATCCTTCTTTCCGCACCAAAATATATACCAGCTCCCAAATATTATAAACTCGAACACATGTTCGGGTCAAGATCTGTTCCTTCCCGTTATAAGGGGGCGGGGTCAGGCATATCATTGAAATGTAGGGTTGGAAATCTCCGGCAAAGGGGTGACAGCTTATCAATACCGAGCAGGAACGGATCTACCAGGAGGAAAGGTCCCGGGAGCTGGCCCGGCGGGATCTGGAGGCGGAACGGGAAGCTAAAAGGGGCCGGCGGCAGGCCTGGTTGGAACTGGGAAAGAGCCTGCTGCTTTTGGCCCTGCTCCTCTACCTGTACTTCCTGTTGAAGCCGGTCTATTTTTATTGAGAGCGCCGCTTATGAAGCGGCCTTTTTCTTTTTGCTCGGGCAGCTGGCCCTCCCTTGCCTGGCCTGGCAGGCAATGGTAGAATAAAGGCACAGAAAGGAAGGGAATAGGGATGAAATCCTCATCTGTAGCCAGGGTCGGCCTCATCGCCGCCCTGTATCTGTCCATTACATACTTTTTAATCCCCATCAGTTTCGGTGCCATACAGCTGCGGCTGGCCGAAGCCCTGACGGTTCTGCCCATTCTCTACCCCGAGGCCGTCCCAGCCCTTTTCATCGGCGTGCTGCTGTCCAACGCCCTCTTTGGCGGGCTGGGGCTGGTGGATATTGTGGTGGGAAGCCTGACTACCCTGGTGGCCGCCATTATCACCTACCGCTTCCGCCACAGCATTATTGCCTACCTGAGCCCCATTGTCCTCAATGCCTTTATCATCAGCATTTACCTGCACCTTTTGGCCGGCCTCCCCTACTGGCTCACCGTTGTGTCCATCGGCCTCAGCCAGGCCATCGTTGTTTTCGGGCTTGGGTATCCGCTGATCTGGTATTTGCGGAAGTATATAGAAAAGTAGGATTTACTGGTGGACAGTTGTTAGCAATTAACAATTGACAATGGACAATTGACAGTTAAGACAGATGTAGGGGCGACCTGTGGTCGCCCGCAGCACTAGAAAAGGTACGGTCCCCCCCAATTTGGGAATTAGGTCCCAGGGGAAATCCGACTTGCCGGGAAGGATATCCGGGGGCGGTGGAGAAACTAAAAGGGGATAATAATACCAGGAGGGTGAAGATAACGTGTCTGGAAATGTGCAAGAAATCGTGGGAGCAGATTTTTCCACTGCCGTTTTAGAAGCCCAGGAACCGGTGCTGGTGGACTTTTGGGCCACCTGGTGCGGTCCCTGCAAGATGCTGGCCCCGGTGCTGGAGGAAATAGCTGGGGAACTTGCCGGCAGGGTTAAGGTAGTAAAGGTTAATGTAGAAGAAAGCCGGGAGCTGGTGGGCCAGTTTCGGATTATGAGCGTACCGACCCTGGTGCTGCTCAAGGAGGGGAAGGAGCTTACCCGTATAACGGGTTACCTCCCCAAGGAGGAGTTGCTCGATAAATTGGAGAGCTTTCTCTAAGGCTGCCATACTATCCATGCCGTTAAGAAGGGCGGGTGTTACACCAACACTCGCCCTTTATATATCTCCGAGGTTCTTTTTTCAAAACCCACCCTCTCCCCGCGGAAATGCAGGGCTGGCCCCTTTGCAAAGCCGGCGACTGAGCACGGCCGCCCCATCGCCCCTACCCCTTAACAGGCAACCCCAGTAACTGTCAATTGTCCATTGTCGACTGTTAATTGTGGTATAATCGGTCTGGAGGGAATTTTATGGAACGGAGCATAATCCATGTGGATATGGACGCCTTCTATGCCGCCATTGAGCAGCGGGACAACCCCCAGCTGCGGGGAAAGCCGGTGGTGGTGGGCGGGAGCAATCCCCATTCCCGGGGGGTAGTCTCAACGGCCTCCTACGAGGCCCGGGCCTACGGCATCCGTTCGGCCATGCCCTTGAAGCAGGCCTACCTCCGCTGCCCCCAGGCTGTTTTCCTCCCCGTCAATATGGCCAAATACAAGGAGGTATCAGGCCAAATCCACCGCATCTTCCGCCGCTACACTTCTCTCATCGAGCCGGTCTCCCTGGACGAGGCCTTCCTCGATGTTACGGGGGCCGATGCCGTCTCCCTGGGCCGGGAAATCAAGGAGCAGATCAAAAAAGAAGTGGGGCTCACAGCCTCCGTCGGCGTCTCCTACAATAAGTTCCTGGCCAAACTGGCCTCGGACATGGAAAAGCCCGACGGCTTCACCGTCATCCCCCGGGAAAACATCGAGGCCTTCCTGGCTCCCCTGCCGGTAAACCGGATCTGGGGCGTGGGGCCCCGCACCCAGGAGTATTTGAACGACCTGGGCATCTTTACCATTGGCGACCTGCAGCGGCTGGACCGGAACTTCCTGGCAAAAACCTTCGGCAAGTGGGGAGAGGAACTCTATCTATTGGCCCGGGGCATCGATGACCGGCCGGTAAAGGCCAGCCGCAAGCCTAAATCTTTAGGGGAAGAGCTTACCTTTCCCCGGGACGAAGATGATCCCGAGAAGCTAAAGGCCTGCCTGGCGGAGTTTTCCCAGGCCTTGGGGCAGCGCCTGCAGAAAAGGGGCCTGGCAGGCCACACCGTCACCCTGAAAATCCGCTTCCCCGATTTTGTTACCATTACCAGGAGCCATACCTTCCCCAACCCTACCGACAAGCCGGAAGAGCTCTACCGGCGCTCCCTGCTCCTTTTGAAAAAGCTCAAGCTGAACCGCCGCAAGGTCCGCCTCATCGGCCTCACGGTGAGCAACTTTATCTATCCCGGGGAGCCCTACCAGCTGACCCTCTGGTAAATAACCTCCTGGCTGCAAATACCCGCCACATCCTTTCCTTTTCTGGTCTACCCAAAAGTCCTGATCAATGATATAATAGATGTTCAGTATCATCTCCTTCTATAGTCACTACAGCCCGGAAACGGGCTTTTATAAAAGACATGGAGAAGAAAGGAAGGACGATAGTTGACGAAGAATAGGACCATCCTGCGCTATGTCATCATCCTCACAGGACTGTGCCTGTGCGGTCTGGGTACCAACTTTACCCTCCTGGCCGGCCTGGGCACTGACCCCTGGTCAGTGTTCCACGTCGGTCTTACCAACTACGTGCCCCTGACCGTAGGGCAGGTCACCCAGCTTGTCGGGATAATCATCATCCTCCTGAGCTATCCCCTGGGTATCAAGGCCCAGATTGGCACCTTCTTGAACATGTTCTTTTTCGGTTTTTTCTATGATATGTGGAACAAGCTGGCCCTCTTCCCGGAGCCTACTACCCTTTTTTCCCAGTTCTTTTATCTGGCCATCGGAGTGGTAATTCTGGGAGCAGGGCTCGGCCTCTACATCAGTGCCGGCCTTGGAGCCGGACCCAGGGATAGCCTTACCCTGGGCCTGCACCGGTACCTGGGCCTGAGTGTTCGCTTTGTCAAAAGCGCCATGGAACTGGCCGCCTTGTTTTGCGGCTATTTGATCGGGGGGCCGGTGGGAATTGGCACCCTCATCTTTGCCGTGGCCATCGGCCCGGCCATGCAGTACTCACTGCAGGTTTGCGACCGCTATATTTCTTCCCTCTTAACGGAAGAACAAGAGAAGCTCACCCCCAGCAGTGACCAGGTGTAAAGCACCAAAGCCAGCCAGTGGCAAAACCGCCGCCCTTTGGAAACCAGCAGGTTTCCCTGGGGCGGTTTTTTATCGCCGGAGTTTCTCCCCCTTTACAGCCGCAGGTAAGGCAGCAGCCGCCCCCTGATGGCTGTGAGCTTATCTTCCTGGGCCCTGTACAGGTCCCGGGCGGCCGGGTTTTCCGTTTCCAGGGCAAAGGTCTCCAGGAGGGCTATGGCCTTTTCCAGATTGGCCAGAATCTCCTCCTGGCGGGATACGGCCGGAACTTCCATCCCCTGGTCCTCCCGCAGGTCCACATAGAGGTTGCCGGTGGTATCCACCTGGGCCAGGACCACCTGGGAAACATCCCTTATGCCCCGCCTGGCCAATTCCCGCCGCAGCCATTCTTCAGTGTAGGGGGAAGTGGCCAGGGTTTTCCGGAGGAGCCTGCCGTCGGAAATGAGGACCAGGGGAGCCCCCTGCCGCAGGGGTCTCACCCCCAGGTCCGACAGGGTCAGGGGCTGCTTCTCCCGTTTACGGAGAACACTTACCTGACCGTTTTTTTCCAGGATGGCAATTTCCACCTCATTCAAGTCAAAAACGCCCTGGGTGCGGAGATGCATCTGCAGGTCTTCCAGATTCAATAATTCCTTGCGCAGGTTTTCCTCTAAAATCTTTCCCTTCTTGATGACAATGGTGGGGCCGCTGTCAAGGACCCTTCTGATTCTCTGGAATTTCAGATAAAGCCATCCAAGGAGTTGGGGTAAAAGACCCCAGACCAAAAGGCCGACAAAGACCGAGACCGTCCTGCCTTCCAGATCCACCGAAAGGGAAGCGGCTATGGAGCCGATGGTGATGCCCACCACATAGTCACTAAAGGTAAATTGCGAGAGATGCTTATTGCGCAAAAAGAGGACCAATATAAAGAGGCTGGTGAAGGCAAAGAGGGATCTTAGGAGCACCTGGAGAACTTCCGGCATCTTCCCCACCCTTCCCTGGTTCTTAGCCCTAGAATTTGCTATTGCTGCCCCGGCAATACAGGGCCTTTACCCAATTTTCTTTTTGACGTCCTCGGTGCCGTGCATAAATTCAGGCTGCCCCCACCATGATAAAGTATGGAATATTTACCAGGGGGCTGTTAACCTTGACCACCCACGACAAAATGCTGCACCTGCTGGCCATCCTCAAGCACATCAAGGCCGACTTGAAAGCCCTGGCAGCAGACAATACCTACGATCCGGAAGCCGATGCCCTTTTGCTCCAATCTGCCCTGGAGATAAGCGCCATTCTCAAGGACCTGGAGGAGCGAAAGGGGGAAATCCTCCAAGAGGAACCCCAGTACCTGGACGCCGAAGTGACGGCCCAGCCCGAACCAAAGGGATAGCCGCTATAGGCCTTTGGTCCCAGGTAAATGAGACTGCAGACCTTTAGCAAAAGGGATGGTATGTGATAAGTTAATAAATAATAGTATATTCGGAAAATATTTCCGGAAAAATGGGGTGATCCAGTGGGTCTGCAGGCAGTGAAGATGGAAAAAATTTTACCACCCTGGGACGAGGTGGATACTGCCAGTCCGGAAGGGGAAGAATCCTGGAGCAGTGCCACCAAAAACGTTGCTATAGATATCGGATACGGTTTTGTCAAACTGTTGTCGGGTCAGCAGGGCATCCGCTTTCCCAGCGTCGTCGGCAGGGGCAGGGAGCTCAACTATCTCTCTCCCCTCAGCAAAAACAATCAGCCCCTGGAAAACTTGCAGATTAATATCAACGGCCAGGACTATTTCGTCGGCAAGCTGGCAATTCGTCAGAGTGAACTTGCCTCCCGTTCCCTGGAGCAGAACCGGGCCGTCGACCCCAATGCAAAAATATTGCTGCTCACGGCCATCGGCCTCTTGTTCCAATGGGAAGATCAGAAATTTAATCTTGTCACCGGCCTCCCCACCAGCTATTATGCCAATTACAGCAAAGAATGGAGCCGGGAACTGGGCGGCCAGTACAACATAGAGGTACGACAAAAAGGCCAAATGCGGCAGAAAAAGATCGCCATCAGGGAAGTTTACGTTATACCCCAGCCCTTTGGCACCCTCTACGATCAGATGCTCAACACCATCGGTAATATCACTAACCAGGAACTGAGCGAAATGCTTGTAGGCATAGTCGATATCGGCTACAAGACAACCGACTATGCCGTGGCCGATAAATTGGAGTTCATTGAACATTTGAGTTCCTCGACAACGACGGGCCTGGCCAATGTGCACCGCCTGATGGCCAGTTTTCTGCAAAAGAATTTTAATCTGGAAAAGCAGGATTTCGAACTGGATGAAATTGTGGAAGAGGCAGCAGTCCGCGTAGCCGGTAAGGCCCAGGATCTCTCGTCTGTCAGGGAAGACTTTTTTGCCGAAATCGCCCGCAAAATCATCAATGAAATCTCATCCCGCTGGGACTACCGCCAGTTCGACATTATTTTACTGACCGGGGGAGGCGGCGAAGCCCTCGCCCAGTACATTATTCCCCATTTCCCCAACATGGTTTTAGTCGATGATGCCCAGTATGCCAATGCCCGGGGCTTTCAGAAACTGGCCAACAAGCTCTTCGATAACGCCTAGGGACCTGAACAGAATATCTTTCAGCCAAACAAAAAAGACATCCCCACAACAGGGGGTGTCTTTTTGTACTTGAAAAACGGGTTTTATTGGTGGCGGCCATCAGGGGCCATCTGCTCCCATCTCCCGGCAGATTTCCTCTTCCATCAGCAGGGGCAGCAGGTGGGCCAGGCTGAAAAGGTCCTGGGCGTTGTGTTCCAGGATCTTTTTCATCAAGGGGGGCTCCTGGGTCTGGACAAAGTGGTGGTAGACCTGGGGTATCTGGTGGCCGGGAATATCGTCCTCCCGGGCAAGATTGAGGAGGCCCTCCTCCACCGTGACCAGGCGGCAGTTGGGCAGGAGACCCCGGTAGCAGCGCCGGGCGTGGTAGAGGAGATCCAGCTGTTCGTGCTCAAAGCGGTAATAGAGGCCGTGGGCAACGGTCCGCCCCTCAATGTAGGGGATGTCAAACTTCTTGCCGTTGTAGGTGACCACCACCTGAAAGGCGGGAAGTTCCGCCAGGAGGGCGGCGAGCAAAGCCCTTTCCTCCCGGTAGTGGCGGGCCAGGAACTGCTTCAGGGTAAAGTGGCCCTCCCGCCAGTAAAGGATGCCCACTAAAAAGAGGGGCTGGCTGCACCAGAGGCCGGTGGTCTCAATATCGAGGAAGACCAGATCCTCCGGCCGGAAGAACTCCAGTATTTCCCAGTCGCTGGCCCCCCGCCGGCGCAGGCCCGCAAAATCCCGCCTGGCGATGAGCTCCAGGCAGGTATGGGCTTCCTCCTGCCAGCGGGGATGACGGCAGAGATCGGCCAAAGTCTGGTAACCGCATTCCCGGAGCTTCCCCTCCGTTACCGGTCCAATCCCCAGCACCAGGCGCAGGTTTTCCAACAGGCCCGACCCTGCTTTCCGGGGGAAGGAGAAGTTCCCCGGGCGCTTGATCTCGACGAGGTAGTAACTGCCCCAGGCAGTCTTGACCTCCCTTCCCCCCAGGCCATCCTGCAGTGGTTTCTTCACCGGCGGGCTTCCGGGGGATGCCGTCTCCCGGGCCTGCCTCACCCGCGCCAGACGCTCGAAAAGACTCATTCTACCCTCTCCTCTGAGACACTCTTCCCCTGGCCCAGCCAGGGTTTATTCCCACTAATAATATTCAGCAGCAGGGGACATAGTCCTGCCCCGCCCCCTCCTTTCTAAAAATAAACCCGCCCCACGGCAGGGTGGGGCGGGTAAGGAATACTGCTCAGCCGTTGACAACATTGATGGGGCTGCCGGCCAGGAACTGGGCCAGGTTCTCTACGGCTATATCCATCAGGCGCTGCCGCGCTTCCCTGGGTGCCCAGGAGATATGGGG
>LFSN01000092.1:12776-18293 GCA_001513125.1 Clostridia bacterium DTU030 | reverse complement strand
GCCAGGGCCCCGGAAAGGCCCACAATGCCGTTGGAGAGGACCAGGCCCAGAAGCTTCATGTTATCGGTGTTTACCCCCAGGCTCCGCACCATCTGGGGGTTGTCCCCGGCAGCCCGCAGGGCAAAGCCCAGCTGGGTCCTTAGGAAACAGTAGAGGATAAGCATCACGCCCAACAAAATAATTCCCAGGAGAATAAAGGACGCCATTCCAGACTGGCCCAGGACATCGCCGGCCAGGCCGAAGATGGTCGGCTGCTGTAAAAGGGGAATGTTGGATCTCCCCATGACGCGCAAATTTATGGAATAGAGGGAGGTCATGGTCAGTATCCCCGACAAAAGGGCTGTTATCTTGAGCCGGGTATTTAAAAAACCCGTTATAGACCCGGCCAGGGCGCCGGCGGCTGCAGCCGCCGGCACTGCCAGGAGGGGATTGACCCCGGCCACAATGAGCCGGGCACTAACTGCTGCCCCTAAGGGGAAGCTCCCGTCTACACTCAAATCGGCATAGTTTAAAATCCTAAAGGTCAGATATACTCCCAGGGCCGTTATGGCAAACAGCATCCCCTGCTCTATAGAGGCCAGAACAAAACCTAAACTCACATTAATTCACTCCTTTAATACCGTCACCACTACTCGAGGAGCTCATCGGCTTGGGCCAAGAGTTCTTCTGGAATGGTCAAATTCAGTTCTTCTGCCGCTTTTTTGTTGATGATGAGTTTCAAGTCCCGGGAGCCCTCGATGGGTATTTCACCCGGGTTTTTCCCCTGGAGGATCTCATGGGCCACCTGGGCCGTCTGCCTGCCCAGCAGGTAGTAATCGACGCCAAAGGTGGCCAGGCCCCCCTGTTCCACATGGGCCCTTTCGGAACCAAAGACGGGCACCCCGGCGGGATTGGCCACCTTAACCACAGCGCTGATGGCGGCAGCCACCGTATTGTCGGTGGGCACATAGATGGCATCTACCCTGTCCACCAGGGAGAGGGCAGCCTGGTTCACTTCACTCTTGTTGGTCACCGTTGCCTCCACAAGCTCAAGGCCAACCTTTGACGCCGCTTCCCGGGCAATTTCCACCTGGACCACCGAGTTATCTTCCCCGGCATTGTACATAATCCCCAGGGTCTTGGCCTCGGGCAGGAACCTCTTTACCAGGGCTACCTGCTCTTCCACCGGGTTCATGTCGGTGGTGCCGCTGATATTGCCCCCGGGCCTTTCCAGGGATTGGGCCAGGCCTGCGACTACGGGATCGGTGACGGCAGTAATCACAATGGGTATATCGCTAATAACATTGGCTGCTGCCTGGGCGTTGGGAGTGGCTACGGCCAAAATCAAATCCACCTGGTTTTCCTTAAACATTTCGGCAATTGTCCGGCAGGAATCGATATCCCCCTGGGCGCTCTTGAAAATAAACTCCACATCTTTTCCTTCTTCGTAGCCCAGCTCAATGAGCCCGTCCATGAAACCCTGACTGGCGGCATCCAGGGCCGGGTGCTCATCGATCTGGGAGATCCCAATCTGCAGAATTCCTTCCCCCTCCCCTGCCGGCTCGCCCTGTTCCCCCTGGGCCCCGGGGCCGCACCCCGCCAGCATGAGGACCAACACCAACACCACTGCCAGTAGACCCATAAACCGCTTTGCCACTGTTATTCCCTCCTTTATTTGCTTACCGCAAGGTTATTAAAAAAGACCTTCGCCGGTCACGGGGCGAAGGTCTCGCGGTACCACCCGAGTTGGTCAAAAAGACCCACTCTACCCTTGAGAGAATATCCGGACCGAAAAAGAAAACCCCGTCCGGTAAGGGACGGGGTTTGCCCGCGGTACCACCCTTTTTGATTCACAAAAAGTGATATCCTCTCAAGCTCAAGAGTACGCAAAGACTATTCTTATTGAACGCCTTTGGATACTCCGTTCCTTTTAACGGTGGAAGCTCCGTTCCAGTCTACTCGCCCTGGGGCTTTCGACCGACGGCTCGGGGGTGTATTCACTGTAGATCCCTCACCGGTCTTGCACCAACCGCCGGCTCTCTGAAGATTTCACTACAGCTACTCTTCCCCTTCTTTGCCTTTGCACGTATTAGTTTTTTCCTATTATACCATGTCGCAGGCAGATGTCAAAGGTTTTTTTCCGACTTTTTTGGGGAATTTGTTCTGGGAAAAGACAGCCGGGGAAGAAGATTGTTTACAATGCCCCTGGGCTATCTGGCTGAATTTTCCGCAAAAAATGCAGGAGATATCCATTTTGTGGCGAATAACATTGGTTATGCAAATTAATTAAGAGCATACAAAGATGCCGAAGGGGGTTGGCAAGATGCTGCGGTGGTGTAGGAGGGGAAGCCTTTTTTCCTTTTTCTTTGGTGCCCTGCTTTTAATGAGTTTGGTCGGCTCCTTAAAACCCCTCTCCCTGGCGGAACCTGCCTGGGAAGGGGAAGAAGTAAGGAGCCTGCCCGAAGGTTTCGTGTACCTGGATGAAGTCATTCCCGATGCCATCTATGAAGTGCGCTACTATACCGACTACAATTTTGTCGGCCGCCGGATCGATGGCTATCTGGTGCCCCGGGTCGTCCTGACGGCGGAGGCGGCCGAGGCCCTGGCCGGAGTGGCCGAGGAAATGAGGGGCAGGGGGCTGATCCTGAAAATCTTCGACGGCTACCGCCCCCAGCAGGCCGTGGACCACTTTGTCCGCTGGGCCCAGGATCTGGAGGATCAAAGGATGAAGGCCCACTTTTATCCCGAGGTGGACAAAAAGGATCTTTTCCCCCGCGGCTATATTGCCGAAAAGTCGGGCCATTCCCGGGGCAGCACCGTCGATTTAACCCTGGCCGACGCCATAACCAAAGAGGAACTGGACATGGGCAGCGGCTTTGACTTCTTTGGGGAGATTTCCCACCACGACACCCACCTCATTACCGACCAACAGCGGCAGAACAGGGAACTTCTCAGGGATGCCATGGTGAGGCACGGCTTTTTACCCTATGCGGAAGAATGGTGGCACTATACCCTGGCCGATGAACCCTACCCCGATACCTATTTTGATTTCCCGGTACAATAGTTAGCAGCCTGGAAATGACACAGGGAAAAAGGGGCGGCTGGGCTTCCTGCCCCTCCCCATAGTTTCCCCTGGCCGGAAGGCAGCATAAAATGTTCCCAAAGGGGAGCTTTGGGAAGTTAATCTGAAAAGATAAGGGGGTTTTGGTGATGGCAGGGAAAATGGGGTCGCCCTACAGGAAGTTTTTGCTCCCTCTTCTGCTGCTCCTTCTCATCTGCACCGGCTGCACTGGGAGGGAGCCGGGCCCAACGATTGAGGAGCCCGGGGAAAATGCCGCAACTTCCCCTTTGCCTGCAGGGGAGGGTGAAGTGGCAGTCCTCTACCGGGTCTCTACGGAGACCGTCCGGGACCCGGAGGACGGCACCCCTTTGCTGGAGGCCAGGGTTATTGTTCCCCAGCTGGAAAACCTGGAGAATACAGAGGGTATTGCCGCCATTAACAGCTACTACGAAGACTTTGCGGAAAAATACCTGGCCTATGCGGTGGGGGAAGGGGGGCAGATTGCCCAAACCGAATGGGATGCCGCCCGGGAAGATGGCTTTCCTTTTCATACCCATCACTACGATTCGGCGGCGGAGGTCTACTACAACGGCAGCAACCTCCTTTCCGTCCTCCAGACCGACTATGAATACACCGGCGGCGCCCACCCCATGCAGTACCGGAGTGCGGCGACCTTTGACATAACCACGGGTGAAAAGCTCAGCCTGGCTGATATTATGGGTGGCAGTATGGAGGAGGCCCTGGAAAGGGTCTATGACCTTGTCCTGGCCCAGATAGAAGAAAGGAAGGGCAGCGACGACTTTTATTTTAACGAAAGCTACCGGGAAGACCTGCGCGAATACTATGGGGAGGAGGATTTTTACCTCACCGGCGACGGTATAGTCTTCTATTACCAGATCTATGCCCTGGCCCCCTATGTGGCCGGTTTTCCCGAGTTTAAAATGCCCCTGGCCGAGGCTGGACCCCTGGCCAGGGAAATACCGCCCCAGGAGGACAGGGAAGGGGAAAGGGAGCTCCATCGCCGGGCCAGGGAACTGTTGGACCGGAATAAGGTTACCTTCTATGAAATTTACGGCCTCTCTATGCTGCCGATGCACATTCCCCAGAGCGTGATTGGGGAAGAGACTTTATTCCCCGTGGTTGACCACCGCTTTGAGACCTTCCCGCAGCTGGAAGAGTTTATAAGAGACACCTATGTCCAGAAGACAGCTGACGCCCTCCTGGGCGATGGCCGGTACCAGGATGTTAACGGCAGGCTGTACGGCGATATAAGCAAGGATGCCGGGGGTGGTTATTATGTCAACTGGGAGGACTACCGGTACGGTTTAGAGCAGGTCAGCGGTGACGAGGCTGTAGTCCATGTCTTTACCATCGACGATTCCCCGGCAGGCAGGGAAGAGATTACTTTAACCGCCAGGATGCTCAAGGAGAGGGGCAGATGGTTGCTGGAAAATGTGATGTTTTAGTTAGAACAGTCGTACATCCGTAAGGGTAGATTGTAATATGGTATAATAAGTTTAGAGGTGATGGGATGTGAAAAGCTACCCCGAAATATTGAACAGGACAAAGAGATTCGCCCAGGATTGTAAAAAAATATTAAATGATGCAGGACTTACTGTGGAGGAGTTTATTCGGCTTTTGTAAAATAATAGTAACCCCAAAGTATAGTTCCCCCCCAGACTGGTTATAATCCTGACCAGATGGGGGGTAAAGGCATGAAAATCAATCTGAACACCCTTCTAGACAGTTTTCAGGCGGGAATAAATAATTTAGCCGCCCGCTTCCTCGTGGGCCCTCCGGCCCGGGAAGAGGAGGCCTGTCCGGAACTCCTGGAGGCGGTAGCCCAGGCCTACCGGGAATGGGTAGCAGCCAAAACCTTCTTTAACTCGGTGACCGACCCGGACCTGGTTGATTATGCTATCTACCGGATTGAAGCAGCCCAAAAGCGATATGTCTACCTTTTGCGCCAGGCGAAGCAGGAGGGGCTCCGGACAGGGGAATGGTTTGGAAATTGAAATCTGAAAACGGCCCAGGCCGGTTTCTTTTTTGCCCGGGTACGGCACCCCGAAACTTACCGGTTATATTTTCCTTTTCAATTCCATAGGATGTAGTGATTGAGCCTTGTTCGGGGGGTGGTTATAATGGAAAATTTGACGGTGCTCATTTCCTATGCCTTCGGCCTTCTTCTCCTGTACCTCATTGCCCGCCTGTTTTTTGTCCCTTTGCGCATTTTGATGCGCCTCCTATACAATGGCATCATTGGCGGCCTGCTCCTCTGGCTGGTAAACCTGGTGGGCAGTTTCTTTGGTGTCACGATCCCCATCAACCCCATCACCGCCCTGGCTGCCGGGTTTTTAGGCGTTCCCGGGGTGGTCCTCCTTCTCCTCCTGCGAAACCTCCTCCTTTAGGCGCAAAATTTAGGATTTCTCCTCGTTTTCCCTTATCTTGACGGAATTTTGACAGTTTGTTATACTAAA
>LFSN01000092.1:4397-12707 GCA_001513125.1 Clostridia bacterium DTU030 | reverse complement strand
TCCAACATATGTCCAAGACTCCCTATTTCGGCATGCCTGCTGGAAAGTAGCTGGGCCCGGAGGAGGTGAAACCCGCTGCGGTAAGTGTATCGGCCCCGGGCAGGTGGGATCTTGGGGGGTCAGGTGATGAGGAGAAGGAAGGAGGAAGAGAAATGGAAGGCTTGTTAGAAGTTCGCTGGCATGGACGGGGTGGACAAGGTGCCAAGACGGCTGCCCTCCTGTTGGCGGAATCTGCTTCTGACGCAGGTAAATTCATTCAGGCTTTTCCTGAGTACGGACCGGAACGGATGGGTGCGCCGGTACAGGCCTTTACCCGTATTTCCGATGAACCAATTACCATGCACTGCCACGTAACCAATCCGAAAATCGTCGTTGTACTTGAACCCAACCTGATTGGTGGTCCAGTCGACGTTACAGCGGGAGTACCCGAGGATGGTGTCTATGTAATCAACACCGATGCTACTCCCCAGGAAATGAGAGCCAAGCTTGGCATTAAAACGGGGAAGGTATTTACCGTCGATGCCATTAAGATTGCCATGGAGACCATCGGCAGGCCCATTCCCAACACCCCCATGTTGGGTGCTTTGATTAAGGTAACGGGCATCCTGGAAATTGAATCCTTGTTGGAGGATACCAAGAAGAGACTCAGCAAGAAATTCGCCGGACGACCCGAGATTGTAGAAGGAAACCTCAATGCCATTAGAAAGGCCTACCAGGAGGTGAAGGGAGAATGACCTTAAAGGGTTGGCGGGAATCTACCCCCGGCGGGTGGATTACAGAAGCAGGGAATGCCCTGGAATACAAGACGGGTAGCTGGCGTACCATCGCCCCTGTCTACATTCCGGAAAACTGCATCAACTGCATGTTCTGCTGGGCCTTCTGCCCAGACGATGCCATCATAGTTGAAGATGGCAAAATGGTAGGCATCAATTACGACTACTGCAAGGGCTGCGGGATCTGTGCCCGGGAATGCCCGGCCAAGAACAAGGCCCTCGTGATGGGTGAAGGAGAAGAAGGATAGGAAGGGAGGAATGGGGGATGGTACAGGAAAAGGTTGCCATAACTGGTAATGAGGCGGTAGCCCTGGCAATGAAGCAGATTAACCCAGACGTCGTTGCCGCTTATCCCATTACGCCTCAGACGGAAATCGTCCAGATTTTTTCTACCTATGTCAGCAACGGTCTTGTCGACACAGAATTTGTCACCGTTGAGAGTGAACACAGCGCCATGAGCGCCTCGGTAGGCGCAGCATCCGCCGGCGCCCGGGCCATGACGGCTACATCGGCCAACGGCCTGGCCCTGATGTGGGAGGTAGTTTACATTGCTGCTTCCAACAGGCTGCCCATCGTTATGCCGGTGGTAAACAGAGCCCTCAGCGGGCCCATTAACATCCACTGCGACCACAGCGATGCCATGGGTGCCAGGGACTCGGGCTGGATCCAGCTCTGGTCGGAAAATACCCAGGAAGCCTATGACAACATGATTCAGGCCGTGCGGATTGCTGAACATCCCGAGGTCCAGCTGCCGGTCATGGTATGTCTCGATGGCTTCATCATCAGCCATGCCATGGAAAACGCCCAGGTACTTCCCGACGAAGTGGTCAAGGAATTCGTCGGCGAGTATGTGCCCCAGAAAACCATCCTGGATAAGGACAACCCGGTTACAGCGGGCCCGGTAGCCTTTACAGACTCCTACTTCGAATTCAAACGGGCCCAGTCCGAAGCCATGATCCAGGCCAAGCCCTATATCCTTGACGTGGCCAAGGAATATGCCAAGTTAACCGGTCGCGAATACGGCCTCTTTGAAGCCTATAAGCTGGAAGATGCCGAAATCGGGATCGTTGTCCTCGGCTCAACGGCAGGGACGGCGAAGAACGTCGTGGACAAGCTCCGGGCTCAAGGCGTAAAGGCCGGCCTCCTCAAGCTCCGGGTCTTTAGGCCCTTCCCGGCAGAGGAACTGAGTGCTGCCCTCGGCCATCTCAAGGCCCTGGCAGTGATGGACCGGGCCGATTCCTTCAACGCCTTTTCCGGACCTGTTTATGCCGAAGTTGCCGCTGCCATGTATGACAGCGGGGCCCAAACCAAGCTCATCAACTACATCTACGGTCTGGGTGGCCGTGATGTCGGCCTTGAAGATGTTGAAACGGTCTATAATCACCTGGCCCGCATTGCCGAGAGCGGCAAGGTGGATCAGCGGTTGAACTACGTGGGTGTCAGGGAATAGGAGGAGGTGAAGACAGTGGCAAACTTACGGGAACTTTGCAAGGAGGATCTCTTTCTCAGCAGTGGACACAGGATGTGCGCCGGCTGTGTGGCACCGGTAGTGGTGCGGATGATGAGTATGGCCGCCAAGGACCGCAATGTGGTCGTCGCCAATGCCACGGGCTGTCTGGAAGTGGCGACCACCATCTATCCCTATACAGCCTGGAAGTGCTCCTGGATCCATAATGCCTTTGAGAACGCTGGGGCCACCATCAGTGGCGTGGAAGCTGCCTATAAATCCCTGAAGCGGCAGGGCAAGATTAAGGACGACTATAAATTCATCGCCTTCGGCGGCGACGGCGGGACCTATGACATCGGCCTCCAGTCCCTCTCCGGCGCCATGGAACGGGGGCACGACATTGTCTATGTCTGCTACGACAACGGTGCCTACATGAACACCGGTATCCAGCGTTCCGGTGCCACCCCGAAATTCGCAGATACCACCACCAGCCCGGCCGGAAAGGTGGTACCGGGGAAAACCCAGTGGCGCAAGGACCTGACCGCCATCATGGTTGCCCACAACATTCCCTACGCGGCTCAGGTTGCCCCCAGCCACTGGCGGGACTTTATAACGAAAGGGAAAAAGGCCATCGATGTGGACGGACCGGCCTTCATCAACGCCCTGGCTCCCTGCCCCCGGGGCTGGCGCTACGATACCGCCGAAGGTATCGAAATGTGCCGCCTGGCAGTGGAGACCTGCGTCTGGCCCCTCTATGAGGTCGTGGACGGCGAATGGAAGCTGACCTACAAGCCCAAGGAAAAGCGGCCCGTAGCCGATTACCTGAAGGCCCAGGGACGTTTCCGCCACATGACCGAGGAAATGATCCAGGAATTCCAGGAGCAGGTAGACCGGGATTGGGAAGCCCTCCTGAAGCGCTGCGGCGAAGCCTAAGGATAAAGACAACCCCGCCCTCTATCGGGCGGGGTTTTCTTTTGCCGGTGCCTGAACAGAACTGTTTCCTTTCCCATATAATATTCCGGGTGTAAAGAATTTTTGGTTTGGAGCAGGAACTGCTGGGGAAAACTAGAAACAACTGGAAGGGAAAAAGCCAAGGGAGATGGTGGAGAAGATGACCTGTACAGAGACGACCCCCTGCCTTATCTGCCAGGGAGACGGCCCCGGTCTGGATATAAGGGGAAAGCACATCTGCAGCCGCTGTGAAGAGCTGCTCCTTGCCCTGCCGATGGGCAACAGCCTCTACGAGTACTGCAAGGAGAGGGTAAAGCTCATCTGGACAGACCCCAATGCCCTGGTTCAGTACCAGTAGGTGAAAAGGGGTAGTTTTTCTGGAAGGGGGATTAAGGACCCTCTTTTTTCTTTCAGCCGTTAGCTACCAGCCCAGAGCTGTTTTACTTTACCCACCGTAGAGGTTATAATTGAGATAGAAAAGTATGAGGGGAGGGACCGGTGGTATGGACCAGAGGGAAGCCCCCCTGGTGGCAGCCCTGGCCGCCTACCGGGAGAGGGAGCTCCTGCCCTTTCATACCCCGGGCCACAAACAGGGACGGGCAGCCCCGCCCCCCCTGGACACCCTCTGGGGTCCGGGCCTGTGGCAGATGGATCTGACGGAAGTCCCCGGCCTGGACGACCTCCATACTCCCCGGGGCGCCATCAAAAGGGCCCAGGAGCTGGCAGCCCGGGCCTTTGGGGCAGAAGAAACCTTCTTTCTCGTCAACGGCAGCAGCGCCGGGGTCATGGCCATGCTTGGGGCGGTCTGCAATCCCGGCGACGAAATAATCCTGCCCCGGAACTGCCATCGTTCGGTGACGGCCGGTTTGGTGCTGAGCGGGGCCGTGCCGGTCTACCTGGCACCGGCTGTTTTGCCCCCCTTTGGCATCCCCCTGGGGATAAGGGCCGAAGAGGTGGAAGAGGCCCTGGAAAAACACCCCCGGGCTAAGGCTGTTTTGGTCGTCACCCCTTCTTATTATGGCATCTGCAGTGATTTGGCACCCATAGCGGCCGCGGCCCACAGCCGGGGCATCCCCCTGCTGGTGGACGGGGCCCACGGCCCCCACCTGGGCTTTCACCCAGACCTGCCGGAAGCCGCCCTGGCCGCCGGGGCCGATCTGGTGGTGCACAGCACCCACAAGGTGCTGACTTCCCTGACCCAGAGTTCCCTGCTCCACCGGCAGGGAGGGCGCATAGATCGGGAGCGGCTGGCCCACATGCTCCGGCTGGTGCAGACCAGCAGCCCCTCCTATCTTCTCATGGCCTCCCTCGATGCCTGCCGCCGGCAGCTGGCCCTCCGGGGCCGGGAACTTTTGGACGGGCTCTTGGGCCTGGCCCAGGAGGTGCGGGAGAGGATCGGTACCCTGCCAGGCCTCCAGCTGCTGGATCCGGAGGATTTGCCCCGGGGCTTTGCCCTGGACCCTACCAGGCTGACGGTGAATGTCCAGGGGGCCGGTTTTAGTGGACCCGAGGCGGCCGCCTTCCTGGCGGAGCAGGGGGTGCAGCCGGAAATGGCCGACCCGGCCAATGTGGTCTTTATTATGACGGTGGCCGACGATACTACAACGGCAGAAGGCCTCACCAGGGCCCTGGCCGCCCTGGCAGCCGCCCGGAAGCCCCCGCGGGAGGGCCGGCAGGTGCTGGAAGCCCTGCCCCTGCCGCCCCTTAGGCTACCGCCCCGGGAGGCGGTCTTTGCCCCCCGGGAAAGGGTGCCCCTGGCCCGGGCCCAAAACCGGATTGCCGGGGAAGCCCTGATTCCCTACCCGCCGGGCATCCCCCTCTTAAACCCGGGGGAGGAGATAACCCTCGAGGTCCTTGCCGCTTTTGCGGAAATGCGGGCGGCAGGGGTGGAATTTCAGGGCCTGGCGGACCCGGAAGGGGCCGAGATTGCCGTCTTGAAGCTCTAGGGGAAGTGAAGACATGAAGGGAATTTTTCTTACTATAGAAGGAGTGGACGGGGCCGGGAAAACAACCCAGGTGAAGCTCCTCCAGGAGTGGTTTCGCAAGGAGGGTTACGACCCCCTCTTCACCCGGGAGCCGGGGGGAACCAGGGTGGGGGATGCCATCAGGAACCTCCTCCTCAGCCGGGAATACACCGGCCTGGTTCCCGTGGCCGAAGCCCTGCTGTATGCCGCCTCCCGGGCCCAGCTGGTGGCCGAGGTTATCAGGCCGGCCCTGGACCAGGGCCGCCTGGTGGTCTGCGACCGCTTTGTGGATTCCAGCATTGCCTACCAGGCCTACGGCCGGGGGCTGCCCCGGGCCTTTGTCGAGGAGATCAACCGGCAGGCCACCGGGGGGCTCCAGCCCCAGCTGACCATCCTTTTGGATCTGGAGCCGAACTTGCGGGAAGAGCGCCTGGACGGGGAGGGGAGGCAGGCCCGGGACCGGTTGGAGGCCGAGACCGGGGCCTTCTACACCCGGGTGCGGGAAGGCTATCTGGCCCTGGCCCGGGAAAACAGGGACCGGATCAAGGTGATACCTGCCCGGCAGCCCATCGAGGAGGTCCACCGGCAGGTACTGGAACATATCACCAGAATCCTATAGAATGGTGGGAGGTGTTCCGGGATGAAATTGCTCCTGACAGTGGTCCAGGATCAGGATGCCCCTCCCTTGCTGGAGGCACTGATTAAGGAGAATTACCGGGTAACGAAGCTGGCCAGTACGGGGGGCTTCCTCCAGGCGGGCAACACCACCCTCTTGGTGGGTATTGAGGATGATCAGCTGGATGCTGTGGTAGGCATAATTAAGGGGATCTGCCGGAAGCGGCAGCAGGCCGTCGCTCCCGTGCCGCCCCTGGGAGGGACGGGGGAACCCTTTGTTCCCTATCCCGTTAAGGTAACGGTAGGCGGGGCGGCCATCTTTGTCATTGATGTGGAGCAGTTTATCCGGGTTTAGGGGGTATAATAGACCATGCCCTTTGCAGATATAGTGGGCCAGGAGCTGGCCGTAAGCTGCCTGGAAAGGAGCCTGGGCCGGGGGAGGATAGCCCATGCCTATCTCTTTGCCGGCCCCGAGGGGGTGGGAAAGGAAGAGGCGGCCCTGGTCCTGGCCCAGGCCTTAAACTGCCCGGCCGCCTCCCCCGCTCCCTGCGGCAGCTGTTCCACCTGCCGCCGCATCGAGGATGGCCTTTATCCCGATGTCCAGCGGGTGGCCCCGGCCGGTAACAATATTAAAATTGATCAGATCCGGACCCTTCAGCAGGAGGCCTATTTCCGGCCCCTGGAGGGGCGCCGGAAGGTGTTTATTATTACCGAAGCCCACAGGATGACGGAAGAGGCGGCCAACAGTTTCCTGCGCCTCTTGGAAGAACCGCCCCCCTACGCCCTTTTTATTTTACTCACATCCCAGCCCGACAGCCTTTTGCCCACCATTCTCTCCCGCTGCCAGCTGGTGCCCTTTTCCCCCCTGCCCCCTGGCCTGATCAGGGACAAACTGGAGGGGGAACTGGGCCTCAGCCGGGAACGGGCCGGGCTGGTGGCGGCCCTGGCGGGGGGCTCCTGGGAGCGGGCCCGGGAGCTGGCCAGTTCAGAGGAGGCGGGAAGCCTCCGGCACAGGCTTTTAGATCTGGTCTCCCTCCTCTGGGACGGGGATCAGGCTGCCCGCTGGCTGGCGGGGGAAGAGCTGGAAAAGGACGCAGAACTTCCCCGGATATTGGAACAGCTCCGCCTCTGGTTCCGGGACCTGCTGGTCTGGAAGCTCACCGGCCAGGGGGAGCTTTTGGTCAACCAGGATCAGCTTGGGCGCCTGGGGGAAATGGCGGAGGACTACTCTACCGGGAGGCTGGTTGCCGCCCTGGAGGCCCTCGGAGAAGCCCAGAGGTTACTGACGGGGAGTGCCAATACCCGCCTTGTCCTGGACGTTCTCTTTGGAAAGCTGGAGCCCGACCGGCCTCGCTAATCCTTTAGCAGCAGTGGAGGAGGTGAAAGATATGGCGAAAGTTGTGGGAATTAGATTTAAATCGGCGGGCAAGATATACTACTTTGATCCGGGGGACCTGGACCTGCAGCCGGGCCAGGATGTCATTGTGGAGACGACCCGGGGCCTGGAATATGGAGAAGTAGTGGTGGGCATCAGGGAAGTGGAGGAAGAAGAAATTGTGAGCCCTCTAAAGCCGGTGGTCCGGGTGGCGACCGGGGAAGATAAAAAACAAGTGGATCTAAACAAAAAAAAGGAAAAGGAAGCCTTCCAGATCTGCCTGGATAAAATTGCTGCCCACAAACTGCCCATGAAGCTCATCGATGTGGAATACAGTTTTGATAACAGCAAAATAATCTTCTATTTCACAGCCGACGGGCGGGTAGATTTCCGGGAACTGGTCCGGGATTTGGCAGCCGTCTTCCGGACCCGCATTGAGCTCCGCCAGATTGGCGTCCGGGATGAGGCCAAGATGCTGGGGGGCCTGGGCCCCTGCGGCCGGGTCCTCTGCTGCAGGTCCTTCCTGGGGGAATTTGAACCGGTATCCATCCGGATGGCCAAGGAACAAAACCTTTCCCTCAATCCGGCCAAGATCTCGGGCCTCTGCGGCCGGTTGATGTGCTGCCTGAAATACGAGTCCGAATTCTATGAAGCGGCCCGGGCGGCCCTGCCCAAGGAAGGCAGCCGGGTTATAACCCCCGAGGGAAAGGGCAAGATAATTGCAGTGAATGTCCTGAAAAACACCGTTACAGTAAAACTCCATGAAGGGGGAATGCCCCTGGTATTTCCCGTAGAAGATATTCAGCTGGAAAAGTAGATTATTTGCCTGTTAAAGAAGGACTTTGGGGAGCGAAGTAGAATACTACATTGGTTAATGCACTAATAAGGTTTAGACTGCCGCCTAGGAGGAGATTGATGTGCGTGAAACAATTCGCCTAAGCTTAATTTTAACGGTGATATGCGCCCTTACCGGTGCAGCCCTGGCCGTGACCTATGCCCAAACCCGCCCCATTATCGAAGAGCGGGAAGCCCAGGCTTTGCAAGAAAACCTGCAGACCCTGCTTCCTGCGGCGGAAAGCTTCGAAGCCCAGGGGGAAGGGGAAGACAAGGTCTTCTATAAAGGCTACAAGGGGAAGGAAGAGGTGGGTGTCGTCGCCCTCTTTAACCAGGGAGGCTATGGCGGCG
>LFSN01000092.1:0-4378 GCA_001513125.1 Clostridia bacterium DTU030 | reverse complement strand
CATTCGGAAACCCCCGGCCTGGGGGCCAGGATTACCGAAGATTGGTTTATCTCCCAGTTTGTCGATAAAAGTGTGAACGATCCCCTGGCCATCGGCCAGGATCTGGACGCCATTGCCGGGGCCACCATTTCCGCCCGCTCGGTGGCCGGCGGGGTTAAGCTGGTAGCCGGCGAAATTAAGAATGAATTCCTGGGAGGCGGGGGGCCTGGTATCGACTTTGCCAAGATCCCCGATGGAACCTACCAGGGTGAAGGCCAAGGCTTTGGCGGCAAGACCCGAGTGGAAGTCGAAGTCAAGGACGGCCGCCTGGTGGAAGTGAGGATTGTGGAACACAACGATACCGCCGGTATTTCCGATGTGGCCATGGAACGTATTCCTCAAAAGATGGTAGAAGAACAGTCGGTTGATGTGGATACCGTGGGCGGTGCCACCTTCTCCAGCCAGGGTATTATAGAGGCGGTCAACAACGCCCTGCAGGAGTTTGCCGGCCCGGCTGAAGGTGGAGGGGCCGATCCCGGTTCTGTGGCCGATGGCACTTACACCGGAACGGGAATGGGCTTTGGCGGTCCCATAGAAGTGGAAGTGACGGTGGCGGGAGGCCAGATCACTGAGATCAAGGTCCTGAGCCACAACGATTCCCCCGGGGTGAGTGATGCTGCCATAGACAGGATTCCGGAGCGGATCATAGAGGAACAGCAGGTGGAGGTAGATGTGGTAACGGGAGCCACCTTCACCAGCAGGGGTATCATAGATGCAGTGGCCGATGCCCTGGCGGGAGCCCAATAGCAGACCAACTTGGGGGAGACTGGTGTCTCCCCCTTTTCATAGGGAGTTTCCGAGGATTATAACGGCGTTTTGTCCTTCGTTGGCGACCTCTGGAGGACAGGGCCTGCCGGAGAAACTAGTGCTGGCAATGAGATAGGGACGGGAGGGTGGCAGAGTGACCGATTTGGAAGGGCGCCTCGCCCGTTTGGAGAAATATTTGGAGGCCCTCAGAGATGAGGTGAGGGAACTGAGGGCCCTGGTCAAGGGAGAAGGAAAAGGGCAGGACCCCCCTGGCACCGCCGGTGCAGGGGCAGAGGCCAGGAGGGGAAACCTCCCCGGGGAAGGCTACGACAATTTGGCCCGCCTCTACCAGGAGGGCTACCATATATGCAACGTCCACTTCGGGACCCCGCGGCAGGATGGCGGTGAGTGTCTTTTTTGCATCGCCCTCCTGAAGAAGCGGGAGACGGAAAACTAGGGGGAGAAAAGGTGCAGGATTGGCAAGGGAAAGAGATTAGCCTGGGTCCCACGGAACAGCTGGAGGACCTGCAGCGGTGCAATCTGAAAATAATCCAGAGTACCGACACCTTTCGCTTTGGGATCGACTCCGTCCTCCTGGCTGACTATGCCCCGGTCCGGAAAGGAGACAGGGTCCTGGATCTGGGGACGGGAAACGGTGTCATCCCCCTCCTTTTGGCGGGGAAGCGGGAGCCCGGNNCGCCTGGTGGATATGGCCAAAAGAAGCGTGGCCTTAAACGGCCTGACCGACCTCATCACCATCATAGAGGGGGACCTCTGTTCCCCGCCCGAGGCCCTGGTCCCGGGAAGCTACGACCTGGTGGTCAGCAATCCCCCCTACCTGGCCGCCGGGGGAAAGCTCAACCTGAAGCCTGAGGTGGCCATAGCCCGCCATGAGGTCAAATGTACCCTGGCCGATGTCCTCCGGACCGGGGCGCGGATGCTGCGGCAGCGGGGCAAGCTCGCCCTCATCTACCGGGCGGGCCGGCTGGTGGATCTCTTAACAGCCATGCGGGCCGAGAATGTAGAACCGAAAATCTTGCGCTTTGTCCAGCCGACTCTGGTACAGGGGCCTACCATGGTCCTGGTCCTGGGCGTCAAGGGGGCCCGCCCCCACCTGAACATCCTGCCGCCCCTGGCCATTTACGACCAGGAGGGGGACTATACCCAGGAGATCCTGGATATCTACGGGGAGGAGGGTTGAACCATGGCCTCGACCACAACTGGCCCCGGCACCCTGTACCTCTGTGCCACGCCCATCGGCAACCTGGAGGATATTACCTTGCGGGTCTTGCGGGTGCTCCAGGAAGTCCACCTGATTGCCGCCGAGGACACCCGGCGGACCAAAAAGCTCCTCAACCATTACAATATTACCACCCCCCTGGTGAGCTACCATGAACACAACCGCAAATCCCGGGGGGAGGAGCTCATCCGGCGCCTCCGGGGAGGGGAAGACATTGCCCTGGTCTCCGATGCCGGCATGCCCGGCATTGCTGACCCCGGCACCGAGCTGGTGCAGGATGCCGTCGCCTGCGGCATTCCCCTGGTGGCCCTGCCGGGGCCCACGGCCTTGATCACGGCCCTGGTGGTGTCGGGTTTGCCCACCGACAGCTTTGTCTTCGCCGGCTTCCCTCCCCGCAAAGGCCGGGAAAGGGCGGCCTTCTTCAACACCCTGGCCGCCGAAGGGCGGACAGCCGTCCTTTACGAAGCCCCCCACCGCCTGCTGGAAACCCTGGCCGACCTAGAAAAGGCGGCCGGGGATCGCTGGCTGGTGGTGGCCAGGGAGCTAACCAAGCAGTATGAAGAAATCCGCCGGGGCCCCATCAGCCAGCACCTTGAACACTTCCGCAAGCACACACCCCGGGGCGAATTCTGCCTCGTTTTGGCCGGCGCCCCGGCCGGGGAAGAAGGAAACCTGACCCCCGGCCGGCTCGAAGAAGGGGTGGAACTGGTGCAGGAACTGGTGGCCCTGGGGGTGGCAAAAAAAGAAGCCATCCGGATAGCGGCCAGGGAGAGGGACCTCTCCAAAAACGCCCTCTATGCCGCCCTGTTAGACAGAAAAGAATAGGACACCCATTCCCTTTGGGTGCCCAATGAAGGACAAAAAACTAGGACACCCATCAAAAAGACAGGTGCCCAGCAAAACCTTGCTAGCTCAAGTATTTATCCCGCCTGCTCCCGCATGGCTTCGACGCAGTGGCGGCAGATGTTTTTGCCCCGGAAGGAAATCACTTCGTCGGCATTGCCGCAGAACACGCAAGCCGGCTCATACTTCTTGAGGATGATTTTATCGGCATCCACGTAGATTTCCAGGGCATCCTTTTCTTCAATAGAGAGGGTCCGCCGTAGCTCGATGGGGATAACTACTCGACCTAGTTCATCAACTTTACGGACAATCCCGGTAGATTTGAGCATTGTTCTCCTCCCCCCCCACTTTTTTCGACAAGGTTCTGCAAGTAAACTATACCAGAATTACCAAATTAAGTCAAGAGGGACAAAGGAACTTGCTGTAAGTTTTCTGTAGAAATTACCAAACCCGTGGGTCAGTTTCCAAGCCGGTCTTTTCCCTGACATTTTATTTCTGAAGGTCGAAGGATAAACTTTTCCCAAGGGCGAAAAATGTTAAGAATAGTACCTGTCAGAGGGAGGGTTCGCGATGGACTTGGGCTTAAAGGGTAAGGTAGCACTGGTTACCGGCGGCTCCCGGGGGTTGGGCCGGGCCATCTGTTTAGGCCTGGCTGCCGAAGGAGCCAGGGTAATAGTCCACTACGGGCGCAACCGGGAGGCGGCAGAAGAAGTGGTGGAGAAAATTAAGGCCCTGGGTTCCGAGGCGGTGAGCCTGCAGGCGGATCTGGCCGACAGGGAAGCGGTGCGGACACTGCTGCCCCGGGCCATAGAAGCCTTTGGCCAGCTCGATATCCTGGTCAACAATGCCGCCATCTGGCCCACCTCCTGGGTCAAGGATATGGAAGAAGACCACTGGCGGCGGACCATCGATGTCAACCTCACGGCCCCCTTCATCTTCTGCCGGGATATGGTCAACCACCTCCTCCAGAGGGGCGTGGGAGGCAAGATCCTCAACATAACCTCCCAGGCCGCCTTCCACGGCTCCACCAGCGGCCATGCCGACTATGCCGCCAGCAAGGCCGGCCTGGTCACCTTTACCCGTTCCCTGGCCAGGGAAGTGGCCCGGCATGGTATCAACGTCAATACCATGGCCCCGGGAATTGTTGAGACAGACCTCATCAAACCAGCCCTGGAAAAGAACCGGCAGAGATACCTGGACCGCATTCCCCTGGGCCGGATAGCAACCCCCGAAGAAGTGGCCGCCGTGGCCGTCTTCCTGGTCTCGGAACCGGCCTCCTACATCACCGGCGCTACCATCGACGTCTCTGGCGGAATGTTAATGCACTAAAACAGAAGCCACAAAATTGTCGTCGATCTCCGGTAATGCAAAAACCCCCGAGGCTCGACGACAATTTTTATTTGGCATTCAAAACGGTAACATCATCAGACTCTAGTGGACAAACCAAAAGGACGATAAAAGGCAAATGAATGTCCTTCAACTATTTGACACGACCACACATATCAACCC
>LFSN01000037.1 GCA_001513125.1 Clostridia bacterium DTU030 | reverse complement strand
CCTGAATCCGTGATAATAACAACCGACCTAAGTTTAATTGACAGTAAATGGTATTACTGATTAAAGCTAACACCTGTTGGTATATGAAATAGGGTCTAAATATGATTATGTGAATAAAGGCTATTTACTCTTACCTTGGGTCCCCTAGATAAGGGAATAACAAAGCAGACCTCCCGTCCTAAGAGACTTGGAGCCTGTTTATACAGCTAACTGGAGCTAGAAGTTCTTTTATTTAAGCCAACGCTTTATATAGGTAACGGAAAGCTGGATACCAGGGGCTATGCCGGCCAAACCGTAACTTGACCTGCCGGGCATGGTGAACCAGCCGGGACGCTATGGTAATCAGGTTCTGAATAACCGTACGCAGCCGCCGACGTTGAGCTTTCTTATTGCGCAGCGGTACTTCCTTTAGCGGGAGGCTGAACTGCCCCAGAAGCCGCAAGATATTGTAGGCGAAAATACCAAGGTGCAGCACCAGGTTATTGGTGGCAAATTTGCCACTGGGCAACCGTTCCAGGTCTAAATCGTTTTTGATTTCGCTATGGAATTGCTCGCTGGTGCCGTGGTCGTGGTAGAGGGCAATGACCTCCTCCACCGGGTCGGGTAAAGTGGTCCAGTAGGTTTCAACCTCAATTTCCGGGACCAAGAGAAGCTGTCCGCTTCGTAATATCGTGCGCTCGGTGACCTTATACACCAGACGGACAGGGGTGTCAGCGCCCTCGATTTTCACCATCTGGTGACCCCGATAGACGGTTTTTCCCTCCCGTTCTACGGTGGCGTTACCATTTTCCTTGGCAACGGCCAGCCATGCTTCCGGCGTTTCCTTACGCAGATTTCGCTTAATGATAAAATCGGCTTTGATTTCCGGGTCCAAACAGACCTGGAGATTATCTTGGCTGTCATTACCGCCATCCATCCGTACTAAAAGTGGCAGCGAAGTGATAGCGCGAGCAAAGGTTAGAGCGCGACGCAGGAAGTCCGGCGTCCCTTTTTGGCAATGCTGTTTCCCGGCCCGCAGTTCGGTATTGACGCAGTAGCCTTCCTTACCGAGGTAGGCGAAGATAGGCGCATAACCGTCGTAGCCCTTATAGGTCCTGGAAACACCCTCTTTCTTGGAATTTGAATTATCAAAGGGAGTAACATCAATATCCAAAGGGACATATTGGCGCTTCTGTTCCCCGGAACCCAAGGTAACAGGAGTTACCGGTGCCTTAAGTTTCTTAAGGAACCTGGCCGTTTCCTCGAGGATGATCTCCTGGTAGGGTACGCTATGAGCTATCATATCCAGGCGCTGGCGCAGGGTAGGACTTGAAGGCACATCCTGAATATCCAGCGCTGCAGCG
>LFSN01000094.1:43868-44563 GCA_001513125.1 Clostridia bacterium DTU030 | reverse complement strand
ATTTTATTAAAGGCAGAGATATCCAGGCTGTCGATGAGCCGCTTATTTTCTCCAACGGCCAGGGCCGAATGGATAGTATCCCGTAAAACCCGGGGCTGTTCCATGATTTCCTTGAGCATGAAATGCTCGTAACCGCCTTTCTCCGCACTGTCCAGGCTCCAGCTTATCGTTGCCAGGCTCTTTACCAGCGGTTCCCTGTCTGTATTATAGAAATTAACACTATCCCTGGTCAGTACTGCTATTTCCTTATCGTTAAGATAGTAAACCTGGTTTGTATGGCTAAGAATTGCCGGGACATCGGAGGCGATAAAGTTCCCCCTCTCCCCAACGCCTACGATTAGTGGATTGTCCTTTTTAATAGCAATGAGGGTACTGGGCTGGTCGGCACACATAATGCCCAGGGCATATGAGCCCTCCAGGGCCTTTGTCACCTTAATAACGGTATCTATGATGTCTCCGGTATAATAATACTCGGCCAGCTGGGCAATGACCTCACTGTCCGTTTGGGAAACAAATTTAATTCCTTTTTGTTCCAGGTATTTCTTCAGCTCCCTGTAGTTTTCAATAATCCCGTTATGGACAATGGCGATCCTTTTTCGACTGCCTAAATGGGGGTGTGAGTTAAGATCCGACGGTTCGCCATGGGTAGCCCACCGGGTGTGGCCGATTCCCAGGCAACCACTAATAGAAAGGGT
>LFSN01000094.1:686-43839 GCA_001513125.1 Clostridia bacterium DTU030 | reverse complement strand
TATCCCCTGTATTCCAATCTCCGCAGCCCGTCTAAAAGAATGGGAACGGCGTTTTCCCTACCCACATACCCAATGATGCCGCACATAGATTTACCCCCCTTTTTAGGTGTTTAGTGGATCCGGCGCCAAAAACAAATAGGCGTTCATCACATAATGGCGGCAGTGAACTAACCGGCTGTAAACCCGGTTTTTTTTACTGACTATCCATTATCTGATGAACACCTTACTTTAACGCAAATAGTCTATAGGGAAAACAATTCCGTGTCAACGGTTATTCTGTACTTTCTGGTTGAATAGGAGTAAATATTTTCCCAATTCTCCGTTGCAAAATAGTTTCTTTTAAGATTTTACCAAAAGGATTTCAAAAAAATCTTGACAGGTAAAAAAAGTAAGTTTTATAATTAGCCCTGTAAGCAGCGCTGTGGACTTATGGTCTGCGGCGCATCACTCATTTAAGGAAGGATGATTCTTATGGGCCAGAGCTTTGAACCACAGACAGGATGTAATCTCACCGGTGTCTAATGCCCATGAAGAAAAAACCTCTACTGGCAAGTGTTCTTTAAGAGAGCAGGAAATCCCTTTCTCCGTAAGCCGGTCAGCATTAACCACAAAGGGAGTGTTTATGATGAAGGACATGCCAAGTTATTTCGGGAGCATGGTATTTAATGAGACGGTAATGCAAACCCGGCTGCCCCCAGACATATATAATGCACTGCAGGAAACCATTACCCAGGGCACACCCCTGGATCTTGACATTGCCGATGCTGTGGCCAAGGCCATGAAAGAGTGGGCCCTTGAGAAGGGTGCCAGCCATTTTGCCCATTGGTTCCAGCCCCTCACCGGTGCTACTGCGGAAAAGCACGAGGGTTTTATCTCCCCCGGCAAAGATGGCCGCATAATAATGGAGTTCTCGGGCCAGGAGCTGCTGCGGGGTGAACCAGACGCTTCCAGTTTTCCCTCGGGTGGACTGCGGGCCACCTGTGCGGCCCGGGGATATACCCTTTGGGATCCCTCTTCCTACCCCTTTGTTAAAGACGGCACCCTGTATATACCCACTGCCTTTTGCTCCTTTAACGGAGAGGCTTTAGACAATAAAATACCCCTGTTGCGCTCTATGGATGCCCTAAACAAGCAAGCCCTCCGGATACTGCGTCTCTTTGGCAACACCGGGGTAAAGCGGGTCACTGCTACGGTCGGCCCCGAGCAGGAATACTTCCTGATCGATAAAGGGGTTTACTTACAGCGTCCCGATCTCCTTTACACCGGCCGCACCCTCTTTGGAGTAATGCCGCCCAAAGGACAGGAAATGCAGGATCATTATCTTGGCAGTCTCAAGCCCCGGATCGCCGCCTTTATGCGGGATTTGGAGAGGGAACTCTGGAAGCTGGGCGTGCCTGCTAAAACCAAGCACAATGAGGTCGCTCCAGGGCAGCATGAGCTGGCTCCCATATATGGCAGCGCAAATATTGCCACTGAACACAATCAGCTGGTCATGGAACTGATGAAAACTATCGCCGCTAAACACGGCCTAGCCTGTTTATTACACGAAAAGCCCTTTGCCGGCATCAACGGCAGTGGAAAGCACGTAAACTGGTCCATGGCTACCGATGCCGGGGTAAACCTGCTGGAACCCGGGGAAACACCCGCGGAAAACCTACAGTTTTTATTATTCCTGGTGGCCATTATCAGGGCTATTGACGAGTATCAGGACTTGCTCCGGGCTTCCGTGGCCAGCGCGGGAAATGACCACAGGCTCGGCGGCCATGAAGCACCCCCGGCCATTATGTCCATTTTTTTGGGGGATGAGCTGACAGAAATCCTCAAAGCCCTGGAAACCGGTGCCCCTTACCCCGGCAGGGAAAAGGAGCAGCTGCAAATTGGGGCCAGGGTGCTGCCTCTTATACCCAAGGACACCACCGACCGCAACCGTACTTCACCCTTCGCCTTCACCGGCAACAAATTCGAATTCCGGATGCCCGGCTCTGCCTTGTCCATCGCCGGTCCTAACATAGTACTCAATACCATTGTGGCTGAGGTCCTGCGGGAATTTGCCGATACCCTGGAACAGGCAGGGGATTTTGCCGGTGGGCTAAGGACCCTGATCCAAAGGACGATCCGCCAGCACAAAAGAGTCATCTTCAATGGTAACAACTATGCGGACGAATGGGTCCGGGAGGCCGAAAGGCGCGGTCTGACCAACCGAAAAACTACAGTGGAAGCATTGCCGGCCCTAGTGGCAGAAAAAAGCATAGCGCTGTTCACCCGCCACCGGGTATTCAGCGCAACAGAAATCCAGACCCGCTATGAAATCATGCTGGATAACTACTGTAAAACCTTGCACATTGAAGCGCTAACCATGGCCGGCATGCTGCAGAGGGAAATAATACCTGCTTGCATCAGCTATCAAAGGGAACTTGCCCAACTGCTGGCCAGTAAAAGGTCGTGGGGAGATTTGGATTATGGCCTGGAAGAATCCCTGCTCAATGATATTTCCCAGCTGTGCTCCAGCCTCCACAACAAGCTGGCTGCCCTCAAGGGGGCAGTAGAAGCTGCCGAACGGGAAAGGGATGCCCTCTCCCGGGCCCAATCCTACCGCGACGGTGTGTGCACGCTTATGTCAGAGCTGAGAGTAGTTGTCGATGGGCTTGAAAGAATAGTGGCCCAAAAACACTGGCCTTTTCCCACCTATGCAGAAATTCTTCACAGCATCAATTAATCTCCCAGGAAGCCAGCCTGCCCCCCTCATATCCCCGCGGCCTGGGGCGGGAGAAAAAAATCGGGTCAGGGCCAGGTAAAAGGCCCGGACCAGGGAGGATTAATCGCTGCTAAAGAAGAATAAGTTTATCAGAGAGTGCTCTTAGGTTGCTGGAGTTTCCCGGGGAGGGAGATAGGTGAACACCTACTACATCATCGGGGATGCCCAGGTGGCGAGCAATAACCCTATCCAACAACAATATGGAACTTTTTTCGTTGGCCTGGAAGTCAACGTTCACGGTCACATAGTGGAAGCCAGCTGCAACGCTATCCTCCCCCTCACCCGCGATTTTATCCGGCGCCTTCTTGTGGGCCGCGACATAAAAGACATTGAAAAGATCTGCGCCGATGTGGAAAGGTATTATCACGGATCCTCCCAACGTACCCTGATTGTTGCCTTAAAGGATGCCTACAAAAAATACAACAGCAAGGTTGCCAGTAAATAGGGGCGCTGCTTTACCTGAACCCTTTGCTTTGCCCGGCAAAGACCCAGGTAAAATCCAGCCAGAGAGTAAAGGTCTGACCTTGTACTCCCGTGGCTGGATTTTGTTTTTGGCCACGGTAAAGAACCGGAAAGGTCAGTGTATAGGTAAGGACATGTAAAAGGGGGCTTTTCTATGTACACGGTCCTGATCAAGGGCGGGGAGGTATTTGACGGTTCGGGACGCGAAGCTTTTCGTGCTGACATTGCTCTGCAGGGGGATAAAATAGCCGCCATCGGGGAACAGCTCAAGGAGCCGGCTGAACTGGTTGTCGACGCTGACGGCCTGGCCGTTGCCCCGGGGTTCATCGATATCCATACCCACACCGATGCGACTATTTTCAGCTGCCCCATGTCCACGAGTAAACTCCTCCAGGGGGTAACCAGTGAGGTCATCGGCAGCTGCGGTGTCGGAGCCTTTCCTGTGCACCCCAGCTACAGGGGAGAATTGTTGGAATACCTCAAAATCCACGGTTTCAGCTTCCCTGCCCAGGGTGTGACCTGGGAGGATTTGACCGGCTACGCCGCCGAACTGGGCAAGTTGAAACTGGGTACCAACCTGTTACCCCAGGTTGCCCACGGTGCCCTGAGGGGAGCAGTAGTCGGTTTTGGTGCCCAGAAACCTACCGCTGCCATGCAGGCCCAGATGGAACAGCTTTTGGCCCTGGCCATGGAGCAGGGGGCCTGGGGCATGTCCGCCGGTCTTATTTATCCCCCTGGCAGTTTTGCCGACACCGAGGAACTCATCGGCCTCGCCCGGGTCATCAAAGACTACGATGGCCTATTCTCCATCCACATTCGCGGTGAAAGCCAGACTCTGCGCCAGTCCCTGGATGAAGCCATTGGTATAGCCAGGGAGAGCGGTGCCAGGGTCCAGATTTCCCATCTCAAAGCCATGGGGCGGACCCAGTGGGGCATGGGCCGGGAGTGCCTGGAGCTGCTGCAGCGGTCCCGGGAGGCAGGGGTTGATATCGCCGCCGACCAGTATCCCTACGAAGCCTCCAGCACTTCCCTCACCGCCCTGGTCCCCCAATGGGCCCACAGCGGTGGTGTGGCCCGCTTGTTGGAACGCCTGGACGATCCGGACCTGGTTGCGAATATTAAAGAGGAAATTGGCCGGGAAATAAACATGCGGGGTGGGGCGGAGCGAATCAGGATCACGGCCCTTGCTTCACCTAAGAACCGGGAGGCTGCCCTGGGTAAAAGCCTGGCCCAGATAGCCGCAGCCTGGAACCTGAGCCCAGAAGAGACCGTCGTGCGCCTGCTGAAAGAAGAAAAGGGAGTTGTGAACGCAGTATACTTTTCAATGGACCCGGAGGATGTTAAAACCATTTTGTCCGACGAGAACGTAGGAGTAGGCTCCGATGGCAGCGGTATGGCCCGGGAGAAGGGAAAGACTACCCATCCCCGCTCTTTCGGGACTTTTGCCCGGGTAATCGGCCCCTGTGTCAGGGAAGGGATTCTGCCCCTGGAGCTGGCCATCTACAAGATGACGGGCCTGAATGCCCGGCGCCTGGGCCTGACAGACCGGGGCCTGCTAAGGCCGGGTCTTGCTGCCGACCTCACCGTCTTTGATCCGGCTGCTGTCTGCGACCGGGCCGATTTCCTGGACCCCCAGCAGTACCCGGTGGGAATCGAATATGTCTTTGTCAATGGGGAGCTGGCAGTGCGCCGGGGTGCCCTCACCGGCGCGGCGGCCGGCCGGGTGCTGTTGAAGAAGCCGTAAACCTTTAGCCCTCTCCTACCCTACGAATCCTTCGGGTGCCGTAGAAGGGATAAAATTTGCTTTTCATTACAGGATTTTTTAGCTGGAAGTCGAATAAATATTACAATATCTTATACCGAAAAATTATAATGCCAGCTGCTTTGCCTGTCTTTTTGCCGGCCAGGCAAAAACCCAGGCAAAATCCAGCCTAAAAGGTAATGATTTACCGTCATTGCCCTTTAGGCTGTTTTTTTGTAGGAGGTGATAGTGGGCAAAAAATAAAGTAAGGTGGAGGGCAAGACTAAACTTGCGCTGGTAATCATCTTTACCACTGTGTCCCCATATATTACAAGGAAAGGAGATAATGAGCAATGTTAGGAAATCTGCACCCCCTCTTTGGGCTAATACCTCTGATTCTCTACATTATTTTAGCCTTCAAAGAAGTCCAGCCTGTTTTGAGCGTGTTCATCTGTGTCCTCGTCGGCGCTGTCCTGATCCAGCAGCCCCTGTTAGGCTTGGGCGGGATTATAGCTGAAGCCCTGGGTTCCTTCTTGTCGCTGATCGGTCTTATCATTATGTTGGGTTCAGGCTTGGGTGCGGTGCTCAGGCGTACGGGGGTGGCCGACAATTTGGTTCACCTGGTTATGCATAAAATCGGTGTCAACACCGAGAAAAAAGCTATCCTGGCCACCATGGTTACCTCTGTCCTCCTCGTTTCCCTCTTGGGGACCCTGGCCGGGGCCAATGCTATTTTAGCTCCCATCGTTATCCCCCTGGTGGCAGCGGTAGGAATTACCCCCAGCACCCTGGCCGCCATCTTCCAGGGTGCAGGGCAGTCGGGCCTCTTTTTGGGACCCTTTACTCCCCCCATGGTTACCCTGATGGAACTCACGGGCCTGAGCTATCCCCAGGTCCTCCTCAGTGCAGGGTTGCCGGTCTCCCTTATCTGCTGGGTGGTGACCTATTTCATGGCCCTGCGCATCCAAAGGGCTACCAAGGGTGTTTATAAGTATGAAGAAGAAGATATGCAAAGGGGTGAGGCCTATGTAGCCAGCCCGGCTACCCAGCGGGGCACCCTGGCCTTTGCCCTCACCCTGGCTGCCTTATTGGTATATGGCATGGTGACCAAGGGCGGCGCCTCCTATGCCGTGGTCGTCATGTTCACCACTGCCATCACCACCGGCCTGGCCAGCGGCCTTAAACTGGGCGAGGTTTTCGATGCCATGATGGAAGGCTGCGGCCGTTTAGTCTGGTTATTTATTATGTTTGTCTTGTTCGAGCCCTTCCTCAACTTTGTGGAGCAATCGGGAGCCTTTGCCGCCCTGGTAGAACTCCTCACACCTATCATTAACTCCGGTGGCAAGCTGGTCTTTGCCCTCTTCACTACTCTGACAGGTGTCTTTGGCATATCCGGTGCCGCCGTAGCCCAGGCGGTGTTAATGGATAAAATGTTTAATCCCTTCTTGACACAGCTGGGCGTGCCCATGGGACTTTGGGCGGCCATTCTCCTCATCGGCTCCCAAATGACCTCCTTTGCCTATCCGGGAGCCGATATGCTGGGGCAGATGGGCCTGGCCCGGTCCAAAGATATTAAATCCATGGTTAAACTGGGCCTTACCATAGTGGCAGCTACGATAGCCTATGTTCTGGTATACTCTCTATTCTAGAACCTAGGCTTGCAGGAAGGAGGGATTGTGTTGCTGCCGGAAAGACAGATCCTTGAGATCCTGGGTACCTGTGACGGGGAAGTGGGGCTGTACCTCGAAGACCTCGCGGCAGGCCAAACCTTTACCGTGAACCCGGACCGGGTATTTCCCTCGGCCAGTGTGATTAAGATTCCTATTTTGGCTGCCCTCTTTAACCTAGCCGAGGAGGGCAAGGTAAACCTGGAAGATGAGATAACCATTAAGCCGGAAAACCGGGTGGGCGGCTGCGGGGTATTGTCTGAGCTCAATCCTAACCTTAGACTGACAGTCCTGGACGTGGCCACCCTCATGATTATCCAGAGCGACAATGCCGCCACCAATGAGCTCATCGATTTGGTCGGCATGGATAGGGTTAACGGCTTTGCCAGGGAGCTGGGGTTGGAGCAGACCCGGCTGCAGCGAAAAATGATGGACAGTGAAGCCGTCAAGGCAGGGCGGGATAATTTTACCTCCCCCCGGGACACTGGTAAGCTCCTCCGCTTACTGGTGGAGGGTAAGGTGGTAAATAAGGAAGCTTCCGAGAACATGCTGGATATTATGAAAAGGCAGCAGCTCAGGAACAAGCTCCCTGCTCTACTGCCGGAGGATGTGGTCATTGCCCACAAAACCGGCGACCTGCATCTCCTGGAACACGATGTGGGAGTCTTTTTCCTCCCGGAACGCACCTACATTTTGGCCATCTTCACCAACAAATTGGCGACCAATGCCGCTGGTGTCAGCCTTATAAACCAGGTCTCCCGCCTAGTCTATGACACCTTAAAGGGCTGAAGGGGAAAATGATTTAAACTTGCCAGAACCGAGGGGATTTTATAAGGAGAGAAGGGGGTAGAAAACCCCCTTCTCTCCTTTAGCCTTGCATATCTTTTTTCCCGGCAGAAGGGGACCTGCTCTCCCTGGCCTGGCAGATATCCTTTTTGTGGGTGAGATCGAGGGAACTGCCGATCCCCCCCAATTCTCCCCTCAGTTCTTTGACCTCCTCCAGCCTAAGGCCTGTCACCTTTGCTATTTCCCCGTCGTTCAGCCCCATGGATACAGCTTCCAAAAAGAGTTCCAGGGGAACCGGGTATTTTTTCTGCAGCTCCTGGCAGTTGACCTGCAGCCCATTGTTTTCCCGAAGCATAGTCTCCTGTCCCTCCCCAGATACCCGGGTTTTTTCTTCCCTTTTGACGACAAGGAGATTTCCCCTCTCATCCAAGGTGGCCCGGGCCACATCCTGCAGCCTCTCTATCCCCCGTCTTTGAATTTCCGTTACCAGCTGGGCAATACTGAGCCTGCTTTTGGCGAGATGGTCATAGAGAACCTCGCCATTGGCAATGACCAGGACGGGAAACAGGCCCCCCGAAGGGGCCAGGCCCAAATCCCTGCGGGTTACCGGTTCTTCCGCCTCCTTCAAGACGATGCTGAGGCGGCCATTGGGTTCCAGGGTGGCTTCCTGCACCTGGTTGATGTTGCGGACATTCTTTTCCCGGAGGAGTACTTCCAGATCGGCCAGGGTAACCCGTTCTTTCCGCAAGTTTTTTACTATTACCTCTCCATTTTCCACCAGAACACTGGGGGTGCCCTGGAGGAAGTTTTCGATTTTCCGGTTCTTCATGATCAACAGATGGAGGAGGTAATTGACTACTGTAATACTCACCAGGGGAATAAGGCCGTGGACAAAGGGGATTTTCTCATCTTCCATGGGGATGGCCACGGCGGCCCCAATAATGATGATGGTAATCAGGTCAAAGGGGGAGAGCTGGGCGATGGTGCGCTTCCCCATGATGCGGATGGCCACCAGGCTCAGGGCAAAAAAAATCAGGGCCCGGAGGAGAAGGTAGAGGTCGGAAAAATGCACATTAATGATCTTGTCGTTCTGGAGTATTTCCCACATCAGAACCCCCTCCCTGCGGGAAAGATAGGGGGTACTCCCCCGCCAGCTTGGTCAGCTGTTCCCCCCAGTCACCGGCAAGTTGACAGAGGTGCAGCAGTTGGTTCATCTCCCTGCTCAGCTCTAACCCTACCAACAGGGATGAGGCCGCCTGCTGCAGGGATTTCTCCAGGGCCTGCCGGGCAGCAGCCTCTTCCTGCTGCAGTTTGTGGCAGAGGTGGGCCGCTATTTCCCTGGCCTGGGCCAGGGGTAGGGAAGGGAGGCCCCCCTGCTCCGGGCTGAGACAGAGTTTTAACTGCTCCAGCAGGGCTGCCGCCTCCCGCATGGCCTGGAGGCTTTTCAAATGGCTGCTCCCCTGGTAAAAGTTCTCCTGCACCTGCAGCTCCTTTTCCATCTGCCGGTCCCGGATTTGGTCGTACAGCTTATCCAGCTGCTGTTTGAGCTGGAGGATCCTTCCTCCCTGGCGCAGGGCCAGATCCTGTTCTGGCTGCATCGGACGCCCCCTCCCAAAATAGTCTCTCCTATACTTTTTCCGCCCGGGACCGGGACTATGCACTAACACCCCGTAAAGCTTGTCCGTAAAAACACCACGCTAAAGCTACAGCTTTTTCCCAGAAAAAAAGGGAGTCTGGCTAGACTCCCTCAAGTATGTTGCAATCACAATTATTCCGGCTGGTCCAACCTCTCCCGCAGCAGCTGGTTGACCAGCTGGGGATTGGCCTGACCCCGGGTCTCCTTCATCACCTGACCAACCAGATAGCCCAGGGCCCTGTCCTTGCCGCCCCGGTAAGCGGCCACCGATTCTGGATTGGCAGCCAGCACCTTATCCACCAGCCCGGCCAGGACCCCGGCATCGCTGATCTGGGACAGCCCCTTTTCCTTCACTATGGTTTCCGGATCCTGGCCCGTGCTGAACATCTCAGCAAAAATGTCCTTGGCCATTTTCCCGCTGATGGTGCCTTTCTCCTGCAGGACCAGTAGCTTGCCCAAGTTTTCTGCGGAAACGGGGCAGGCCGTTATTTCCAGGCCCTCTTTACGCAGGAGCCCCATAAGTTCCACCATCACCCAGTTGACGGCCATCTTGGCATCCCCGTAGTATTTCAAGACTTCTTCGTAGTAGTCGGCAACATCCTTGGCCGCCACCAGGACCTCGGCATCGTAATCAGACAAGCCCAACTCCTCCATAAACCGCCTCTTGCGGGCATCGGGCAGCTCCGGAAGGGTCGCCCGGATCCTTTCTACCCACCCTTGATCAACAAGCAAGGGTAGCAGGTTGGGATCGGGAAAATAACGATAGTCATGGGCCTCTTCCTTGCTGCGCATACCCCTGGTCACTTCAGCCTGTTCATCCCAGTGGCGGGTCTCCTGGATTACCCTTTCGCCGGCAGCCAGGACCTTGGTCTGGCGTTCAATCTCGTAGGCCAGGGCCCTTTCCACCGCCCGGAAGGAATTGAGGTTTTTTATCTCCGTCTTCGTCCCCAGTTCCGTTGTGCCCCGGGGCCGGAGGGATATGTTGGCATCACAGCGCAAGGAACCCTCTTCCATCCTGCAGTCGGAAACACCGGTGTACTGGATGATATTGCGCAGTTTGGTCAAAAAGAGGCGGGCTTCGGCCGGTGAGCTGATGTCCGGTTCAGTGACAATCTCCAGTAAGGGTACCCCCGACCGGTTATAGTCGACCAGGCTGACATCTCCCCCGGCAGTGCTCCCGTGGACAAGCTTACCCGCGTCTTCTTCCAGGTGAGCCCGTTTAATCCGGATCCGCTTTTTCTTGCCATCCACTTCCAGATCCACATAACCTTCCCCACAGAGGGGCTGGTCATACTGGGAGATCTGGTAGTTCTTGGACATATCGGGGTAGAAATACTGCTTCCGGTCAAACTTGCAGGTCGAAGCAATGCGGCAGTTAAGGGCCAAACCGGCCTTGACGGCATATTCTACCGCCTGCTTGTTCAATACCGGGAGGGACCCGGGATGTCCCAAACAGACAGGACAGGTTTGACTGTTGGGCTCGGCCCCAAACCCAACACTGCAACCGCAGAAGAGCTTGGTTTTGGTCATCAGTTCCACGTGGATCTCTAAACCGATTACCGGCTCCAATTCTTGCATTTACATCACCCCCTTGCTGACCGGCGGAAATTCTTTGTGGTATTCCGTCTCTTGCTCAAAGGTGTAGGCAACCTGAAGGATCTTGCCTTCGGCAAAGGGTTTCCCCAGGATCTGCATCCCTATGGGCATACCCTGGGAGAAACCGCAGGGAAGGGATATTGCCGGCAGCCCGGCCAGGTTCGCCGCTAAGGTGCAAACATCGGAAAGATACATGGCCAGGAGGTCATCCACCATGGCTCCGAGGGCAAAGGCCACGTTAGGAGTAGTAGGAGTTATGAGCACATCATATTTTTCAAAGGCTTCTTTGAATTCCTGCCGAATCAGTGTCCGGGCCTGTTGGGCTTTATGGTAATAGGCGTCATAGTAGCCGGCGCTGAGGGCATAGGTACCCAGCATAATCCGGCGCCTTACCTCCGATCCCAGTACCCGCCTGCTTTTGGTGTACATTCCCAGCAAATCGTCGACATCGGCCCGGTAACCGTAACGGATACCATCGTAACAGGCCAGGTTAGATGATGCTTCCGCCGGAGCAATTATATAATAGGCACTGAGACAGTGGGAAGCAGTCTGGAGCGAGAACTCCTCCACCCTGGCCCCCAGTTTTTCCAGGAGTCGTATCCCTTCCCAAATGGCCGCACCTACTTCCGGTGCAATCCCTTCCCCAAAGTATTCCTTGGGAACCCCGATTTTAAGCCCAGCGACATCGGGCACTAAATAACTAGTATAGTCGGGTACCGGTTCCTTGAGGGCTGTGGAATCCCTCTGATCATGGCCGCTGATAACATTCAATACCAGGGCGGCATCGGTTACAGTCCTGGCCATGGGGCCGGCTTGATCGAGGGAGGAGGCAAAGGGAATCACACCATAGCGGGAAACCCGGCCATAGGTAGGTTTAATGCCCACGATCCCACAGAAGGCCGCCGGCTGCCGGATGGAGCCCCCGGTGTCTGTGCCCAGGGCAAAGTTAGCTGCACCGGCGGCAATGGCCGCGGCTGAGCCACCACTGGAGCCTCCCGGTACCCGCTCCAGGTTCCAGGGATTCCGGGTAACATGAAAGGCCGAAAACTCAGTGGAGGAACCCATGGCGAATTCGTCCATATTGGTCTTACCCACCAGCACCGACCCGGCCTCCCGCAGGCGTTTATAAATGGTGGCATCATAAACGGGAATATAGTTTTCCAGCATCTTCGACCCACAGGTTGTCGGGATACCCCGGACGGAGATATTATCCTTCAAAGCAAAGGGAATTCCCGCCAGGGGAGGGAGCTCTTCCCCCTTCTCCCGGCGCCGGTCAATCTCCTGGGCCTGCTCTAAAGCCAACTCTTCAGTGACGGTGATGAAGGCCTGCAGCTGGGGTTCAACTTCCCGGAGCCGCTGTAAAAAGGCAGAAGTTATTTCCTGAGCCGTAACTTCTCCCCCGACCAGGAGTTTATGTAGGCTGTGGGCCGGTAATTTCCATAGCTCCATATTGCAACCTCCTTTTCTCCGGAAATAACCTTTCTCCCGGAGTGTTTGGTACCCTACCCCGGGCAATTCCTGGGCAAGTGGTACCATATTCTATTCCTGCCTGCTGCTAAACCTATTCTTCTAGAATCCGCGGGACTACAAAACACCCTTCGGCCTTTTCAGGAGCGTTGGCCAGGGCCAATTCTACCGGGAGGGATTCACCCGGCTCGTCTTCGCGGAGGACGTTGCTCACAGGTAAAATATGGACAGTGGGCGGCACACCTGTGGTATCTAATTCCTGCAGTTTGGCCACATGACTGAGGATTGCACTCAGCTGGGCCGCATATTCTTCCTTTTCTTCCTCGGTTAGTTCCAGGCGGGCAAGGAAGGCAATCTCTTCCACCTGTTTCCGATCCAGGATCATTCATCTCACCACCCTTTCATATAATTGCCACCTCTTCCGATTGCCATCGCTCTTGCTGCCACTATCAAATTGACGTTTTATTGTAGCATTTTCTGGGAATAAAAACAAGTTTTTCCCGTCTCTGCCCTGGTAGTTTTGGCCTGTACCTATAAATTGCCGGCCCAGGGATTATCCATCTGCCAGCAGCCGTTCAAACTCCTCTTCGGTCAGGAGGGGGATTCCCAGCTCCCGGGCCTTAGCCAGTTTGCTGCCTGGGTTGGCACCGACGACTACATAATCGGTCTTGGCGCTGACACTGCCCCGCACCTGGGCTCCCAGACCTTCCAGAAGCTCTTTAGCTTCCGACCGGGTGAACCGGGTCAGGGTGCCCGTTAGCACAAAGGCTTTGCCTGCCAGGGGCTTGGATCCCCCTTCCTCTTTCTTCTCCTTACCGCCAATGTTGACCCCGGCCGCCTCTAAAGCATCGACCACCCCCTGGTTTTGGGGCTCGGCAAAGAAGCGGCGGATGCTGGCCGCCACCTTGGGACCAATCTCGGGAATGGCCGTAAGTTCTTCCTCCCCCGACGCCATCAGGGCCCGCAGGTTGGGAAAGTGGCCGGCTAAAATCTGGGCCACCCGGCTGCCGACAAAGCGGATCCCCAGGCCGAAGAGGAGCCGGTCCCAGGGCCTTTCCTTGCTGGCCTCGATGGCCGCCAGAAGGTTGGCAGCAGACTTTTCCCCCATCCGCTCCAGCCCCACCAGGTCCTCCCGGGTCAGGCGGTAGAGATCGGCGGGACTCTTCACCAGGCCCCTCTCTACCAGCTGCTTGATCAGGGCAGGACCGAGGCCGTCGATGGCCATGGCATCTCGGGAGGCGAAGTGTAGCAAACCCTCCTGGAGCTGGGCTGGACAGGCCATCCCGGTACAGCGGTGGGCCGCCTCCCCCGGCAGGCGGACGACTTCCGCCCCACAGGCCGGACACCGCTCCGGCATCTGAAACTCCTGCTCCTGACCTGTTCTGGCCTCGGGCAGGACCGCCACCACCTCCGGTATGATATCCCCCGCCTTCTGCACCAGCACCCTATCTCCCAGGCGGATATCCTTTTCCCTGATATAGTCCAGGTTGTGGAGGGCAGCCCTTGCCACCGTTGTCCCGGCCAGGCGGACCGGTTCCAATACTGCCGTGGGGGTCAGGACCCCCGTTCGGCCGACGCTGACAATGATATCCTTAACGGTGGTGACGGCCTGCTCGGCCGGAAACTTGTAGGCAATGGCCCAGCGGGGACTCTTGGCGGTGGTGCCGAGGCGCTCCTGCAGGGCCAGGGAATTGACCTTGACCACCAGGCCGTCTATCTCATAAGGCAGCTCCCGGCGCCGCTGGGGGTCCCACTGGCGGACCACTGCCAGGACCTCCTCGATGTCCTGGCAGAGGACATAGTGGCTGTTGACCTTAAAGCCCGCCTCCCGCAAAAAGGCCAGGACTTCGCCGTGGGTGTGAAACTCCCTGCCCCGGGAGATGCCGATGCCATAGACAAAGATATCCAGGGAACGGGAGGCGGCTATCCGGGGATCCAGCTGGCGCACCGACCCGGCAGCGGCATTGCGGGGGTTGGCAAAGGGTTCTTCCCCTCTCTCCTCCCGGGCAGCATTGAGGCGCCGGTAGGCCTCAATGGGCATGAAAACCTCACCCCTAACCTCCAGCAGGTCGGGATATTCCCCCTGCAGGCGCAGGGGCAGGGAGCGGATGGTCTTCAAGTTGGCGGTGATGTCTTCACCCCGGTAGCCGTCCCCCCTGGTGGCCCCCCGGACAAAGGTACCTTCTTCGTAGGTCAGGGCCACGGCCAGGCCGTCTATTTTCAGCTCCAGGACATACTCCACCCTCTCTTCCCCGGCCAGTTCCCGCACCCGCCGGTCAAAGTGGAGGAGTTCCTCTTCCGTAAAGGCATTGGCCAGGCTCAAGAGGGGAAGGGGGTGCTCCACGGTGGCAAAGGCCGCCAGGGGTTCTCCCCCCACCCGCTGGGTGGGGGAATCGGGGGTTATCAGTTCGGGGTGGGCCTCTTCCAACCTCTCCAGCTCCCGCAGCAGGGCATCATATTCGGCATCGCTGATCTCAGGCGCATCGAGGACGTAATAGCGATAATTATGATGTTCAATAATCCGCCTGAGCTCTTCAATACGTTGGCGCGGATCCATATTCTCACCTCCCGCCCTTCTAACATTCCCTTACCAGTAGTCTTTTCCTCCCCGGCCTCCCCTATCCGCTAAACCTTGACCAGAGGGGCATAGAGGAGGGAGAGGGTCTTGATCCCCCGGTCGGGAAAGGCCACCGTCACCAGGGCGTCCTCCCCCTGGCCGGAAATCTGGATGACGGTACCTTCCCCCCAGGCCCGGTGCCGGACCCTGTCGCCGGGTGTGAAGGGAGCAGTAGCCGCCCTTTCTTCTGGAGGGGCAGAGGGTTTTTCCCAGGGGCCGGTAGTGGGCCTTTCCTGGGCCAGGCCCCCCACTCCCAGCTCTTCCTTTACCTCCCCCGGTATCTCCTTTATAAAGCGGGACAGGGGATTGGCCTGCCGGTAGCCGTACAGGGTCCGCTCCCGGGCACAGACCAGGTAGAGTTTTTCCTGGGCCCTTGTTATGCCCACATAACAGAGGCGGCGCTCCTCCTCCACATCCTCTTCCCGCTCCAGGGAGCGGCTGTGGGGCAAAAGGCCCTCCTCCACCCCCACCAGGAAAACCACCGGGAATTCCAGGCCCTTGGCGCTGTGGAGAGTCATCAGCACCACTGCATCTTCCCCGGCCTGGTAGGTATCGGCATCGGAGAGGAGGGCGACGCCGGTCAAAAAGTCCTCCAGGCCCTCGCCTTCCCCCCGGGCTTCATATTCCCCGGCTACAGTAATAAATTCCCGCAGGTTTTCCAGCCGTTCCTGGGCCTTGGCCGTTCCTTCCAACTTCAGCTCTTCTCCGTAACCGGTTAAATCTAAAATATGGGGAATGAGGGCAGATACCGGCATTTCCCGGGCCATTTCCTGGAGGGTTTGCAAAACTTTAGCCAGCTGGACCAGACTTGCCTGCACCTTCTTGTTCAATCCGGGTATCTCCTCGGCCAGGGCCAAAACCTCCAGCAGGGGCAGCTGCCGGGCCCGGGCATAGGCCTCGATGCGGCTGTAGGTGGCCGGCCCGATGCCCCTTTTGGGGATGTTGATGATCCGGCGTAGGGAAATGCCGTCGTTGGGGTTCACCAGCAAGCGCAGGTAGGCCACCAGGTCCTTGATTTCCTTGCGCTCGTAAAAACCCAGGGTTCCCACCAATTTGTAAGGAATGCCCCAATGCCTAAATACCTCTTCCAGGACCCGGGACTGGGCATTGGTGCGATAGAGGATAGAAAAGTCCCGCCACATATAACCCTGGGCCTTAAGACCGCTGATCTCCCGGGCCACAAAGGCCGCCTCATCCCGTTCGTCCAGGGCCCGGTAGACCTTGACCTTATCTCCCTCCCCCCGGGCCGTCCAGAGGGATTTGGGCTTCTGGTAGCGGTTGTGGGCCATGAGGCCGTTGGCGGCCGCCAAAACACTGCCGGTAGAACGGTAGTTTTGCTCCAGCTTTATAATCTTTGCCTGCCGGAAATCCCGTTCGAAATCGAGGATGTTCCTGATATCGGCCCCCCGGAAACCGTAAATGGACTGGTAATCGTCCCCCACAACCAAGAGGTTTCCCTCTTCCGTTGCCAATAGTTTTATCAAAACATACTGGGCATGATTGGTATCCTGGTATTCATCCACCATAATGTAGCGGAAGCGCTCCCGGTAGCGCTGGAGGACCTGGGGATAGTCCTGAAAAAGGCGGACTGTGGCCACCAGGAGGTCGTCAAAGTCCAGGGCGTTGTTTTCCCGCAATTTTTCCTGATACCGGACATAAATGTCCAACAGGCGGCGGGCATAGGCTTCCGAATAGCTGCTGCGCCCCAGGAGGTAGGGGACAAAGGCCTCGGGGTCGACCAGTTCGTTCTTGGCCCTGCTGATGGTGGCCAGGGCCCCCTGGGGAGAATAGTATTTCTCATCCAGGTCCAATTCCTTGAGGATGGACCGGATCAGGGCCAGCTGATCCCCCTTGTCGTAGATGACAAAACCCGGGTACAGGTCCATATGCCGTCCCTCCTGCCTCAGGATCCGGACACAGGCGGCATGGAAGGTCATAATCCAAATCCCGGCTACCTTCCTCTCCCCCACCAGGGCCCGCACCCGCTCCCGCATCTCCTCGGCCGCCTTGTTGGTGAAGGTAATGGCCAGGATTTGCCGGGGTTCGACCCCCTGGGCCAGGAGGTAGGCGATCCTGTGGGTCAGGACCTTGGTCTTCCCGCTGCCGGCCCCGGCCAAAATCAGAAGGGGGCCGGAACCATGCTGGACCGCTTCCCGCTGCTGCTCATTAAGTTCCGCCAGTAGTTCCTGCAAAGTGTTACCCCCTTTTCAATGCCTATTTTGTTCGACGATATAAGGTAAGATTCCTTTTTGAAACAAATAAACCCCCGCCAGGGGGTATCTTGCCAGGACGGCCGCACCGGACCTCCAAACCACCGCTATTCCTCTTCCGGCTGGAGAAGCTTCCCCGCCTTCTCCAACCGTTCCAAGATAGTCTTATAGCCATCGCTGCCATAGTGCAGGTATTTTTTCACCCTGCTTATGGTCGCCGTAGAAACTCCCGTCCGTTCGGTGATTTTATCATAGGTTTGTCCTGCCCGCAGCATCCTGGCCACCTCCAGGCGCTGGGCCAGGGTTTTAATCTCGCCAATGGTGGCTATATCTTCAAAGAAACGGTAGCATTCTTCCTTGTCTTCCAGGGCCAGGATGGCCTCAAAGAGTTGTTCGGTGAAGTCATCCTTCCATTTGACGTCGTAGGCCACAGGGTCCACCCCCCAGAATAAGCTTCCTTTATCTTATTCTTGAACTAAAGGGCAAATCCTCCCCGATACGAGAATTTTTCCCAGGGCTTCAGGGGGTGAGGTACCGCCGACCGCCCAGGAAGCGTGCCCGGTAAAAGGCATCTTCCAGGGGTGTCACTACTACCCGCCCATAGCGGGAGGAAGCATGGATAAAGAGGGCGTCCCCCAGGTAAATGCCCACATGGGTCGGGAAAAGGGGGCTCTTGCCCCCGGCAAAAAAGACCAGATCCCCGGGGGCAAGGTCTTTGACCCCGGTGCCAGCCAGGAACTGTTCATTGGCATCCCGGGGTAACTGGACACCACAGGCATAGTGAAGGATGTAGGTCAAGCCGGAGCAGTCCAGGCCATCGGCAGTTATCCCACCCCAGAGATAAGGTACGCCTACAAACTGGCGGGCCAGTTCCAGGAGACGGGCCGGGCCTGCCCGGGGTATACCTTCTTCCCGTTGAAAACCCTTTACCCCCGCCTCTGGAACCCAGCCGTGATCCCCCGTCGGCAGCACCACCTTGAGGAGGGGGGAAAAATTCCCCGCCACCTCCAGGACGGTACCTAAAAAGGCCGTCAGCAGGGGGCATTCTTCCCCCGTCCCCACGGCCTGGATCTGGAGCCTGGGCCTGGCAACCATGATGACGTTATCCCTTCTTTTTTCCGGTGCCGGAACCAGGAGGCCAGACCAGAGCCAGCCGTGGTAGCCGTCGGGGGCAACCACCTGGGCCCAGTCACCCTCTACCGCCAGCAAAGGTACTTGTGCCCCCAGGAGGACCTGGGTAACCCGCTCTGCCCCCACCCAGGGAGCAGCGTACAGATCGGCGACACTGGCCGCCACCAGCATAGTCTGCATAGTCATCTCCCCCTACCGACATGCCTATGCCGGTCCAGGGAGATTGATGCCAGGCTACTCCCCCTGTTCCAGGAGGAGAAATTCTACCTCCCGGCTGCTGGCCGAACCCACAATCATCAGGGGCCGCTCCCGGTTGTTGCAAAAGCGGAGATCCTTTTCTCCCGGGACCACGGTGGCATCGGTCCCCGGCGGGGTGTAATCGACGGGTTGGGAATGGCCGTGGCGTTCTACAATTTCCAGGCCGGCAGCGGCAGCCGCCTGGTAGAGGGTACTGGAGACCTGGCAGATCCCGCCCCCCACGGACTGGGAAAATTCCCCGGCATCGTCGATGACCGGCGCCTCCTGAAAGCCCCTGGCTGCGGTCGGTATTCCCACAGCAGCGTTAAAGGAAAACTCCTCCCCCGGGGCCAGCACAAGGCCATCGATGAGCCGGGTGGCCAGCTGGATGTTATGGACCCGCTCCGGCCGGTCATCGATAATATCCGTCTTGCTTCCCCCGAGGAGCAGCAAATTGCCTTTCTTGGCCGCCAGCTTTTCCCGGGTAAGGGGGGCCTTGACCTCCCTGGTCACCAGGCTGACCTTCTCCCCCGGCCGGGCCAGCATCACCTGCCGCAGGGTGGCCTCCACATCCACCTCCAGGCCCGGTTGATCGGGAATAATCTCCCCCGTTGCCGGATCCAGCCGGGCATTTTGGGGTGGTACCTGCCTTTCTTCTGCCAGCTCTAGAATTAAAGCCTCCACCTCCTCCCCCTCCATGCCCCCTACTGCCCTCCCCTCCAGGGTTACCCCCCGGTTCACCCGCCCCTGGGTGAGGACCAGCAGGACTGCTGCCACCAGGCCCAGGAAACCCAGAGCCCGCAGCCACGCGCGCACCATCATCCTCGCCTCCACCTCCACCCCCTTATTTTACCCAGCAGCTGCCACCTTATCAGCCCTTCCGCCGGGGCGGTGACACCAATAGGCTGGTAGTCTCATAGACTGTTAGGGATAACAGATAATTGTTTCTTCCCATACTGAACAAAAGGGGGACACCGCAATGTCTCTGGAAACCACGGTGAAGGGGGAAATGCCCCTCCGGGCCCTCCTCTCCCAGCTGCCCGACGCTCAACAGCTGGGAGGCGGCAATCCTGTTATTTCCGGCATCTGTGCCGACTCCCGCACCCTGCAAAGGGGAGAACTATTTGTGGCCATCAAGGGTGATCGCCACGACGGCCATGCCTTTATCCCCCGGGTTCTCGAGAAGGGTGCAGCTGCCCTGGTGGTTGAAGACCTGCCCCCCCTGCTCCCCCGGGAGAAGGTGGCCCTGGTGCAGGTCAAAAACAGCCGCCTGGCCCTGGCCCAGCTGGCCGCTGCCTTCTACCGGCACCCTGCCCACCGTTTAATCTGCACCGGGGTCACAGGGACCACCGGCAAAACAACCACATCCTTCCTCATCAATGCCATTTTGGAAGAGGCCGGTTTCAAAACGGGCCTTTTGGGAACCCTCTGCCAGAAGGTGGGTGAGCTGGTCTACCCTTCCGACATCACCACGCCGGAACCCCTAACCCTGCACCGCCTCTTGGCCGCTATGGAAAAACAGGAGGTGAGCCATGCCGTAATGGAGGTCTCCTCCCACAGCCTCTGCCAGGAAAGGGTCGCCGGCATCCCCTATGCCGTCGCCGTCTTTACCAATTTGAGCCGGGAACACCTCAACTACCACGGCTCCCTTTCCCATTACCTGGCCAGCAAGGCAAAGCTCTTTTCCTCCCTCGCCCCCGACGCCTGGGCCATCCTCAACCTGGATGAGGCGGCCAGTGGCTACCTTGCCCAGGTCACCGGCGGCCGCATTATTACTTATGGTACCAGGGCCGGGGCGGATCTTTTCGCCGGCCGGATCCGGTCTAGGGAACAGGGCCTTTCCTTTCAGCTTGCCCTCACCCGGCTCCTGGTAACCAGAGGTGGGCGGCCTATACCGCCCGGGCAGTGGCAGGTGGAACTTGGCCTTCTGGGCCGGCACAACGTCTCCAATGCCCTGGCGGCCATCGGGGCCGCCCTGGCCCTGGGCATAGAGCTGGAGATTATCCTTCGGGCCCTGGAGAGATTCCCCGGTGTCCCCCGCAGGCTGCAGGTTGTCTACCGGGGGGACTTTACCATCCTCGATGATTTCGGCCACAATGAGGCCAGCCTCAGGGCGGTCTTCCAGACCATCACCGGTATGGACTACCGGAGGCTGGTCATCGTCAATTACCTGAAGGGAACCAGGGGAATAGAGGCCAACGAGATTACAGCCAGGCATATTGTCCGGGCCGCCCGGAAAGCGCGCCTGGCCCGGGTAATCAGTACCCGAAGCGATTCCCATGTGAGCAGGAAGAATATCGTCCAGGATGAAGAGGAGGAGGCCTTTACTGCCATTATCGCCGGGGCCGGCATCCCTATAGTAAATACCAGGGAACTGCCCGCGGCCATTTCCCTGGGGTTGGAGAGTGTCGGCCCCGGCGATCTGCTCCTCCTCCTGGGGCCTTCGGGCATGGATGCCGGGGCGGACCTGGCCCTCCGCCTCCTCCACCAGCCGCCCCGGGAGAAGCAGTTATTGCCCCCCGCCCTCCTTGCTTCGGGTTAAAAAAACCGGTCCCAAAGGACCGGTTTTTTATTCCCCAAGCCACTAGCGCAGGGCCTTGACGCCAATATCCCGGCGGAAGTGGGCACCGGAAAAGCTAATTTTTTCCACCGCCTGGTAGGCCCGGCTGCGGGCTTCGGCAATCCCCTTGCCCAGCCCCGTCACCCCCAGGACCCGGCCACCGGCGGTAACCACCTCACCGTCCTTAAATCCTGTCCCGGCATGAAAGACCAACACATCCTCTTCCCCTTCCGCCTCCGCCAGGCCCCTAATGGGCAAGCCCTTTTCGTAAGGGCCGGGATAGCCGCCGGAAGCCATGATGACACAAACGGCCGCCCCCTCCCGCCACCGCAGGGAAAGGTCGGGCAGGCCCCCTGTGAGACAGGCTTCCAGGACATCGACCAGATCGTTTTCCAGGCGAGGGAGGACCACCTGGGTTTCTGGATCCCCGAAGCGGGCATTGAACTCCAGGACCCGAATCCCCTTCGCCGTCAGCATCAGGCCGGCATAGAGGACACCGGTAAAGGGCCGTCCCAGATCCTGCATGGCCCGCACAGTGGGAAGCAGGATGGTGTTGTAGACCTCTTCCTGCAGGGCCGGGGTGAAGACGGGGACAGGGGAATAACAGCCCATCCCGCCGGTATTGGGTCCCCGGTCCCCATCATAGGCCGGCTTGTGGTCCTGGGAAGCCACCAGGGGGACTACATTTTCCCCATCGGTAAGGGCCAGGAGGGTGACCTCTTCCCCTTCCAGGCATTCCTCGATGACCACCCGGCGACCGGCGGCGCCGTAGATCTGCCCCTCCATAATTTCATAGACAGCCTCCAGGGCAGCCTCTTCCTCCCTGGCTACCACCACTCCCTTGCCGGCGGCCAGGCCCTCGGCCTTTACCACGATGGGAACACCGACCTGCTGTATATAGGCCTGGGCCTTTTTATAGTCGTCGAAAACGGCAAATTTAGCCGTCGGGATACCATAGCGATCCATAAGTTCCTTGGCAAAGACCTTGCTGCCCTCCAGGGCCGCCGCTGCCGCCGTGGGCCCGAAGACAGCCAGCCCCCTCTCCTGGAAAAGATCGACGATCCCGGCCACCAGGGGAGCTTCCGGACCAACTACTGTAAGATCTATTCCTTCCCCCTGGGCAAAATCGGCCAGGGCCTCGATCTCCTCCGCCGCGATGGGCACATTTTCCGCCAGGGCTGCCGTCCCGGCATTGCCGGGGGCACAGAAGATCTTCTTCACCCGGGGGCTGGTGGATAACTTCCAGACCAGGGCATGCTCCCGACCCCCGCCGCCCACTACCAAGACCTTCATCCTTTCACCTCCCGTTTCCGAATAAACCAAAGGGAACAAAAGCTTCTAGTGCTTGAAGTGCCTTATCCCCGTAAAGACCATGGCAATACCGGCCTCGTCAGCTGCCTTGATGGAATCCTCATCCCGGATGGAACCACCGGGCTGGATGATGGCCCTTACCCCCGCCCTGGCCGCTTCTTCCACGGTATCGGGCATGGGGAAGAAGGCGTCGGAGGCCAGGACACTGCCGGCAGCCCTGTCTCCAGCCTGCTCCAGGGCAATCCTGGCGGCTCCCACCCGGTTCATCTGCCCGGCCCCGATTCCCAGGGTCTGACCCCCAGCAGCCACCACAATGGCATTGGACTTGACGTGTTTAACCACCTTCCAGGCAAAGAGGAGGTCGTGCAATTGCTCGGCAGTAGGCTCCTTTTTGGTAACTACCTTGAGGGCCTGGGGATCCAGCTGGGCCACATCGCTGTCCTGGACCAGGAGGCCGCCCCGCACCCCCTTGTATTCCAAATAGGGCTCCACGGGCTGGGAAAGATCGGGCACCTCCAGCAGGCGCAGGTTGGGTTTCTGGGCCAGGACCTCCAGGGCTTCCTCGTCAAAGCCAGGAGCAATGATCACTTCCAGGAAAATTTCCACCATAGCCCGGGCCGTTTCCACATCCACCGGCCGGTTGACGGCCACTATCCCGCCAAAGATAGAGACGGGATCGGCCTCATAGGCCCGCCGGTAGGCCTCCAGCAGGCTTTCGGCCGTGGCCACCCCGCAGGGGTTGGTATGCTTCAGGGCTACCACCGTCGTCTCGGAGAATTCCCGCACCAGCTCCAGGGCGGCATTGCCGTCATTGATATTGTTGAAGGACAGGGGTTTCCCCTGGAGCTGCCTGGCCCGGGCCAGGGAGGGCCCCACATCCCCGGCTTCGCCGTAGAAGGCAGCCCGCTGGTGGGGGTTCTCACCGTAGCGTAGATCCTGGAGCTTGGTCAGGGTCAGGCTTAAGTGGGCCGGGAAACCCTCCTTGCCAGCCAGGAGTTTCCCCAGGTAATTGCTGATGACGGCATCATACTGGGCTGTATGGGCAAAGGCCTCCACGGCCAGCCGGAAGGCCGTTTCTTCCGAAAGGGTCCCCGTATTTTCCTCCAGCTCCGCCAGAACCTCCTGGTAGCGGGCCGGGTTCACCACAACCCCCACTCCCCGGTAATTCTTGGCTGCAGCCCGGATCATGGTCGGGCCGCCAATGTCGATATTTTCGATGGCCTCAGCCAGGGTGACCCCGGGGCGGGCTATGGTCTCGGCAAAGGGATAGAGATTCACCACCACCAGATCGATGGAACCGATGCCCAGCTTTGCCAGCTGCTCTTCATCTTCCGGGACCTCCCGGCGGTAGAGGATGCCGCCATGGACAGCCGGATGCAGGGTTTTCACCCGGCCCCCCAGGATTTCCGGAAAGCCCGTCAGGTCAGAAACAGAACGGACGGGAAGCCCGGCAGCTGCCAGCACCTGGGCTGTACCGCCGGTAGAGACCAGTTCCACCCCCAGGGCGGCCAGGCCCCGGGCAAATTCCACGATCCCCTCCTTGTCGGACACACTGAGCAGAGCACGCTTAACGGTGATCAAGAAGCTGCACCCCTTTCAAACTACTTCTCCCTAATCCTCACCCGTCTCCCCACCACTTCCAGGCGGCCTTCAGCAAAGAGCTGGATGGCCTGGGGATAAAGCCGGTGTTCTTCCTCCAGGATCCGGGCCGCCAGGGTTTCGGCAGCGTCATCATCTTTAACGGGCACAACGGCCTGGAGGATGATGGGTCCTGTATCCATGCCTTCATCGACAAAGTGGACGGTACAGCCCGAGTACCTGACGCCGTAGGCGAGGGCCTGGGCCTGGGCATTCAGTCCCGGAAAGGCAGGTAAAAGGGAAGGATGGATGTTAAGAATCCGGTTCCGGTAGGCCCTCACCGCCTCAGAGCCCAGGAGCCGCATGTAGCCTGCCAGAACCACCAGGTCAACCTGGTATTCCTGCCACAGGGCCACCAGGGCCCGGTCATAGGCCCCAGCAGCGCTGTATTCCCTTGGATCTAAAAAACGATGGGGAATCTGGTGCTTCCGGGCCCTCTCCAGGGCCTGGGCATCCCCTTTGTCACTGATAACGACGGCAATCTCCGCATCCAGCTCCCCGGCGGCAATGGCATCGATTATTGCCTGGAGGTTGCTGCCCCTCCCGGAAGCCAAAACGGCCAGGCGTAGCTTGCCCATTTTTTCAGCCTCCTTCCACCAGCTCAAGGGCCCCTTCCCCCGCCACAATCTCGCCGATGACCGGCGGGGGCGAGCCGCCGAAACTGGCCCTGATCCCTTGGGCCACCTCGGGGGCGGCGATGATGGCCATGCCGATTCCCATATTAAAAACCCGGTACATTTCGGCAGTGGAGATCCGACCGGCCTGGCGGATCAGTTGGAAAATAGGGGGTACCTGCCAGCTGGTGCACTGGATCCGGGCCCGGCAGCCCGGGGGCAGGATCCGGGGGATGTTCTCCACCAGCCCGCCGCCGGTAATATGGGCCAGGCCCTTGATGGGATAACGGTCCAGCAGGGGCAGGACCTCCTTGACGTAAATTTTCGTCGGTGTCAGAAGCTCTTCCCCCAGGGTCCGGCCGAGCTCCGGAAAGTACCGGTCCAGACTGTATTTGGCCTCCTCCAGGAGGGCCTTGCGGGCCAGGGAAAAACCGTTGCTGTGAAGACCGCTGCTGGGCAGGCCAAGGATTATATCACCGGGTACAATGGTCGACCCATCGATGATCTTCTCCGCCTCGACCATGCCCACGGCAAAACCGGCCAGGTCATATTCCCCCGGGGGATAAAAACCGGGCATTTCCGCCGTCTCCCCGCCCAAGAGGGCACAGCCGGCCTCCCGGCAGCCCGCCGCCACCCCGCTGACGATGGCCGCCACCTGCTCCGGCTCCAGTTTTCCCACGGCCAGGTAATCGAGGAAAAAGAGGGGCTCCGCCCCCTGGACCAGGATGTCGTTGACACACATGGCCACGGCGTCGATGCCGATGGTGTCATGGATGTCCAGGGCAAAGGCCAGGCGCAGCTTGGTCCCCACCCCATCGGTGCCGCCCACCAGAACCGGCTCCCGGCACTTGTCCAAGGGAAGCCGGAAAAGCCCCCCAAAGCCGCCGATGCCCCCTAACACCCCGGGCCGGTGGGTGCTCTTGACATGTTCCGCCAGGAGTTTTACCGCCCGGTTGGCGGCCTCGATATCCACCCCGGCCCCGGCATAGGTTAGTTTTTCTTCCGCCATCTCACCCTCCTCCTTCTACTACCCCCCCCACCCATCTCCCACCAAATGCCAACACAAATAAATGTCAAGTGTCCACTGTCAGATCTAAACCCCACTTTCGTAGGGGCTGGCCCCTTTGCCGCCGGGCTCCGCGAGCGCGGCCGCCCATTCTGGAAATTAGAGGTTTGAGGTTCGAGGTTAGAATGAAATGTAAATATTCGCCTATGTTTTCTTGTTTCCGAACATTATAAAGCTGTAGCCCTAAGCTGCGCATGGTATTTTTTCTTTCGAACTTCTAATTTCCAACTTCCAACCTCCAAGGGCAGTCGCCGGCTTTGCAAAGGGCCAGCCACACGATACCATAGGGGGGACAGTTCCCAATTCTTAATTGTCAATTGTCCATTGTCAATTGTCCATTATCAACTGTTACCGGATACCTGCCGGTAAAGCAGCCCAAACACAGATTCTCTTCCCCCATCCCGATGGATTCCACCAGGCCCTCCAGGCTGAGGAAACCCAGGGAATCGGCCCCGATGCGTTGTTCGATGGCGGCCACCCGGTTTTGGGCTCCCACCAATTCTTCATAGGCGGGGGTGCTGATGCCAAAGTAACAGGGCGAGACCACCGGGGGGGAGCTAACCCGGACGTGGACCTCCTGGGCCCCTGCCTTGCGGAGGAGCTTGACGATCCGGTGGCTGGTGGTCCCCCGGACGATGGAATCATCCACGACCACCACCCGCTTCCCCTTCACCACCGTGCTGATGGGATTGAGTTTCAGCTGGACCCTCCTTTCCCTGGCCTTCCGGCCGGGGCTGATGAAGGTCCGGCCCACATAGCGGTTTTTGATCATCCCTTCTCCAAAGGGTATCCCGGCCGCCCGGGCATAGCCGATGGCGGCAGAGGTCCCCGAATCGGGCACGGCAATGACCAGATCCGCCTCCACCGGGTGCTCCTGGGCCAAACGCTCGCCCGCCCGGTTCCGGGCCAGGTGGACATTCATCCCGTCGATGACGCTGTCGGGCCGGGCAAAGTAGATGAATTCAAAGGCACAGAGGGCCCGGCCAAGGGGCTTCGTTCCCTGGAGGGAGTGGAGCTGGCCGCCCTCTACCACCACCACTTCCCCCGGCTCCACATCCCGGAGGAAGGAGGCTCCGATGGTATCCAGGGCGCAGGTTTCCGAGGTCAGGACATAGCCGCCCCCGGGCAGGGTGCCCAGGGACAGGGGCCGCAGGCCGTGGGGATCCCGGGCCCCGATGAGGCGGTCCCTGGTCAGCAGGACCAGGGCATAGGAACCCCGGAAGACCTGCATACAGTCCACCAGGGCGGCTACGATCCCTTCCCTATCGTTCCGGGCCAGGAGGCTGGCAATGACTTCCGCATCAACGGCGGTCTGGAAGACAGCCCCCTGTTCTTCCAGCTGGGCCCGCAGGGCGGCGGCATTGACCAGGTTGCCGTTATGGGCCAGGGCCAGACTACCCTTGCGGGAATGAACCAGGAGGGGCTGGGCATTGAGGTAGCCGGTATTGCCCCAGGTGGGATAGTGGACGTGGCCGATGGCCAGGAAACCGGGAAGGCCCTCCAGGATCTCTTCGGAAAAGACCTCGGGCACCAAACCCTCATCCTTATAGAGCTGCAGTTTTTCCCCATCGCTGACCGTGATCCCGGCACTCTCCTGGCCCCGGTGCTGGAGGGCATAGAGGCCCATATAGGTGAGGGCAGCGGCCTCACCGTCGGGGGCATAAATGCCAAATACACCACAGGCCTCCCGGGGCTTATCAGTTATCCCCCTCAACTTACCTTACCCCCCATCTCTGGGCCAGGGTAGCTACCTCCAGGTCTATTAAGGGCTCCTGGACACCGGTCTCCAAAAGCCGCACCTCCAGCCTGGCCGGGGCTACGCGGCCCAGGACCTGGAGGGGAACGTCCCACTGGGCAGCCAGCTCCTGGAGGCGGGAGAGGTTTTCCTCGGGCAGGGAAACGACAATCCGGCCCTGGCTTTCGGCAAAGAAGGTACTCACTACGGGCAGGGAAGAGGCGAAGGCCAATTCTGCCCCCAGGGGCTCTGGTGTTGCCGTGAGACAGGATTCCACCAGGGTAACTAACAGGCCTCCCTCGGCACAGTCGTGGGCCGAATTCAGGAGCCTTTCCCTGGCCGCGGCCAGGCAGAGGGACTGGAGTTTCCTCTCCCCTTCCAGATCTACCCGGGGCGGCCGCCCGGCAACGAGGCCGTGGCAGACGGCCAAATATTCACTGCCCCCCAATTCCTCCTTGGTCTCCCCTAAGAGGACAATGAGATCGCCGGGATTTTTAAAGCCCTGGGTAAGGTGATCTTCGTAATTTTCCAAAAGGCCAACCATTCCCACGATGGGGGTTGGGTAGACAGCCTGCCCGCCTGTCTCGTTATAGAGGCTCACATTACCGCTGACCACGGGAATTTGTAAATCTTCGCAGGCCCTGCTTATTCCCTCCACAGCCTGTTCCAGCTGCCAGTAAATATCGGGTTTTTCCGGGTTGCCGAAATTGAGACCGTCGGTGAGGGCCAGGGGCTCTGCCCCGGCACAGACCAAATTCCGGGCCGCTTCGGCCACTGCCGCCATCCCACCCTGATAGGGGTCCAGATAACAGTAGCGTCCATTAACATCGGAAGTTACAGCAATGGCCTTTTTCGTCCCCGGGATCCGGATGACAGCCGCATCGGAGCCGGGACCAACCAGCACCGTCTCGGCCTGGTAGTTAAAATTACTGTAAACCCCCTCCTTGCTGGCAATATTGGGGGAGGCCAGCAGCTGCAGCAGGGTTTCATTGTAATCGGCAGGTTCCGGGAGATCCGCCGGGGTAAATTCCCGGGCCTTCACCAGGTAAGGGGGTTCAACCCCTTCCCGCTGGTACTCCGGTGCTTCATCGACAATGGCCCTGATGGGAAGGCGGGCAACGACCTCACTGCCCTCCTTTACGACCAGGTCCGGCTCTTCGATTACCTGGCCGATAATGGCGTAGTCGAGATCCCACCTTTGCAGGATTTCTTCGACCACGGCCTCCTTCCCCCTTTGGACGACGACCAGCATCCGCTCCTGGGATTCCGAGAGCATTACCTCATAGGGGGTCATGCCCTCTTCCCGCCGGGGCACCAGGGCAACGTCCAGCTCGATACCCGTCCCCGCCCGGCTGGCCATTTCACAGCTTGATGAGGTCAGGCCGGCTGCCCCCAGGTCCTGGATCCCCACCACGGCATCGGTGGTCAAGAGCTCCAGGCAGGCTTCAATCAAAAGCTTTTCCGTCTCCGGATGGCCGACGGGAACAGAGCTGCTCTTCCCTGTACCCTCGCCTTCCAGCTCCTCGGAAGCAAAGGTTGCCCCGTGGATGCCGTCCCGCCCCGTCCTGCCGCCGAAAACTATAACGGGGTTGCCGGGCCCGGCGGCCAGACCCCGGGCCAGGGCATCTTTTTTCATGAGGCCCACACACATGACATTCACCAGGGGGTTTCCACTATAAGCCGGGGCAAATTTCAGCTCTCCCCCGACGGTGGGAACGCCGAGGACATTGCCGTAGTCGGCAGCACCGGCGACGACACCTTCCACCAGCTCCTCCACCCTTTCGTCGGCCGGGTCGCCGAAGCGGAGGGAATTGAGGAGGGCAATGGGGCGGGCACCCATGGACAAAATATCCCGGACAATGCCGCCCACGCCTGTAGCTGCACCATTGTAGGGTTCAACGGCCGAGGGATGATTGTGGCTCTCTATTTTAAAGGCAACGGCCAGGCCGTCGCCGATATCGACCACGCCGGCATTCTCCCCAGGACCCTGGAGGACCCGCTCCCCCTGGGTGGGAAAACGGCGCAAAAGGGCTTTGGAATTTTTATAACAACAGTGTTCCGACCACATGACACCGAAGATACCCAGCTCTACCTCATTGGGTTCCCGCCCGAGCAGAGATACAATTTTCTCATATTCCCCTTGACTTAAACCTACCTTCTGCCATTCAGCTGCCATGGCTAAACCTCCTTAGAGTTATCCAGATACGGCCAGGGGGTCCGGGGGAGGGCCGGCCCCTTCTCCTGGCACTAGCAAAAAGGCCCCTGTGTGCCCGGCCAGTTTTCCTCCCCCAACAGCCTCGCCACCACTTCCTGGTAGGCCTCCCCAACACCACCCAGGTCCCGGCGAAAGCGGTCCTTGTCCAGCCTTTCCGCCGTCTGGCTATCCCACAGGCGGCAGGTATCGGGGGAGATTTCGTCACACAATATTAGCTCATCGCCGTCGAAGCCAAATTCGAAGAAGGTATCCACCAGCAGCAGGCCCCTGCGGGCGAAATAATGTTTTAAAATCAGGTTGGCCTGCTGGGCCATAATGGTACAGGCCTGGAGCTGTTCTTCCTCCACTATGCCCAAAGCCCGCAGGTGGGACTCGGTCAGGAGGGGTTTCCCCAGATCATCCCGCTTATAATAATACTCCACCACCGGTTCTATAAACTGAAAGCCCTCTTCGATACCCAGGCGCCTGGCCAGGCTCCCTGCCACCACATTCCGAACAACAAACTCGAGGGGTAGAACATCCAGTTTCTTGACCAGCAGCTCCCGTTCGCCGACCGTTGCCACATAGTGGGTGGGTATACCCGCCCGGGACAGGAGTTCAAAGAGGGTAGCGCTTATTTTAGCGTTATAGATTCCCAGATTCTTTATAGTCTCCTGCTTTTTTCCCGCAGAGGTCGTTATCTTATCTTTAAAATACATCAGGCAGTGATCGGGTTCCGAAGTGCTGTAAAGGATCTTTGTCCTTCCTTCATAAAGTTTTTCGCCCTTTTCCATGGCGAAGGCCTCCCTTTAATTTATGTATAGCCGTACCGTTCCCGGGGATTTCTCTATTTGCCTTTCCCCTGATTCTCCTGGAGCCTGGCATTCCGCTCCCTCACCCGGGCCGCCATCTTCTCCTTGAAAACCATTAGTTTTTCCCGCAAGCCTTCATCGGCAACAGCCAGGATCTGGGCTGCCAGGATGCCTGCATTCCGGGCCCCGCCGATGCCGACGGTGGCCACCGGCACTCCCGGGGGCATCTGGACGATGGCGTAGAGGGCATCGAGCCCCCCCAGGGCACCGGCCTGCAGGGGGACGCCAATTACCGGCAAAGTGGTATAGGCGGCAATTACCCCCGGCAGATGGGCAGCCAGCCCCGCCCCGGCTATTATAACCTGCAGCCCCCGCCCGGCTGCTTCCCGGGCATAGATGGCAGTGTCTTCGGGGACCCGGTGGGCTGACAAGATCTGCATCTCATAGCCCACCCCCAGCTCTGCCAGGACTGCTGCCGCTTCCTGCATCACCGGCAGGTCGGAATCGCTTCCCATGACAATACCTACCCGCACCTTACCAGCCATCCTTTCCTTCCTCCTTCACAGAACAGGATGCCTTTACCCAATGTACTCTCTAGTAAGAAAAACCTTCCCGGCCCTCGCCTGGGGCTATTTAAAGGAAGGGAGCGACGGGCTTTAAGAGCCGGCGCTCCCAGGAATAATTACACAGCGAAGTGGACGAGGGAAACTAGTGCCAGGACATAGGTGAACCAGTGGACCTCATGCCCTCGCCCGGCTGCCAGCTTGACCACCGGGTAGGCCAGGAAGCCGGCGGCAATACCATTGGCAATGCTGTATGCCAAGGGCATGAAGAGCATGGTGACAAAGGCGGGGAAGGCCTCGGTGAAATCATTGAAATCAATATCTGTTACTGCCCCCATCATCAGTACCCCCACTATGATCAGGGCCGGTGCCGTGGCGCCACTGGGGACCAGGCCTGCCAGGGGGGCTAGGAAAAGGGAGGCCAGGAAGAGGACGCCGACGACCACAGCCGTCAAACCGCTGCGCCCGCCCTCGGAAACACCGGCGGTACTTTCCACATAGGTGGTAACAGTACTGGTACCGAGCAGGGCGCCCAGTACGGTACCGATGGCGTCCACCAGCATTGCCTCCTTGATCCGGGGCAGCCGGCCCTCCTTGTCCAGGAAGCCAGCCCGGGCCGCTGTGCCCATGAGGGTTCCCATGGTATCGAAAACGTCGACAAAGAGAAAGGCAAAGATGGTCATAAAGCCAAGGCTGAAAGCCCCGGGTAAATCAAACTTGAAGGCAATGGGAGCCAGGCTTTCCGGTGCCCCGAAGATGTCGGAAAGGCTGGTGGGAAAGGGAGTGATTCCCATAAAGAAGCTGATGACCGTTGTGATCAGGATCCCGAGGAGGATGGCACCCCGTACCTTGAGGGCCATCAGGATGGCAATCACCAGAAGGCCGATGACAGCCAGCAGAGTCCCCGGCTCGGCCAGATTGCCCAGGGCTACCAGAGTCGCGGAATCAGCGACAATAATGCCGGCATTCTGCAGGCCGATAAAGGCAATAAAAAGGCCGATACCGGCGGAAACGGCCCTCTTCAGGCTGCCCGGAATGGCCGCATCAATATAATCGATTATGCCGAATACCGCTAGCAAGATGAAGACAATACCAGAGATAAAGACTATACCCAGGGCTGCTTCCCAGCCCACTGCCGGGGCCACGGCAAAGGCGAACATGGCATTTAGCCCCATACCGCTGGCCAGGGCAAAGGGATAATTGGTAACCAGGCCCATTAGAATTGTCGTCACACCGGCGGAAATGGCGGTAGCAGTCATTACCGCCCCAAAGGGCATCCCAGTGGCACTGAGGATATCGGGATTAACAAAAAGGATATAGGCCATGGTCATAAAGGTAGTTATTCCAGCCATGATCTCAGTTCTGACGTCGGTATTTTTCTCCTTGAGTTTAAAGAATTCCTCAAGCATTTTCCTGCCTCCTCATAAGCTTATTAACCGTGGGGACAAAGGAAATCCTAGTGGGTATAGTCACCTCCTGTAGAAAAATTATACCCAGGCAGGGAGATGCTCCAGCATAACTGTGAGCGAAACCTCCCCGCCTGGGCTTTTATCCCTTCGGTGTACTCCGTTGCTGCCCAAATCTGCACAAGCGGGCAGAACCGGAGCTGTACCACTTGGACCGGACGCCTTCCTTCGGCCCGGAACCCTAGGTACACTTTCCCTCATAGTCAAGCAGTTTACGGCTGCCTGGTAGATACTCCCGAGCCATATTCCCGGAATTATATGAAGGCCTCTATTTAATTTTCCTTTACCCAATCTTTACATTTTTATCTTACCAGCACCGGGGACCCCCTGTCAAGGGGTAATCCGAACATTATCTTAGAATGTAAATATATTGTTCGTAATACTGCCCCCTTCCTGGTCCCCTACTCCCACTCGATGGTCGCCGGCGGCTTGCCCGTGATGTCGTAGACGACCCGGTTTACCCCCGCAACTTCCCTGACGATCCGGTCAGAAATGGCGGCCAGGACCCCATGGGGCAGGCGGGCCCAGTCGGCGGTCATGGCATCGACACTGGTTACCGCCCTGACCCCCACGGTGTAGGCATAGGTCCGCCCCGCCTCCGTTACCCCCACGCTGCGTAAATCGGGCAAGAGGGCAAAGGCCTGCCAAATTTCCCGGTACAGGCCGGCCTTCTTTATCTCTTCTACCACTATGGCATCGGCCTCCCGCAGGATGGCCAGCTTTTCTTCCGTCACTTCCCCAATAATACGGACGGCCAGACCCGGTCCTGGGAAGGGATGCCGCCACAGGATCTCTTCAGCCAGGCCGAGTTCGGCCCCCACCCTCCGGACCTCATCCTTGAACAGTTTCCGCAAGGGCTCCAGGAGCTTCAGGTTCATGTCTTCGGGCAGCCCTCCCACGTTGTGATGGGACTTGACCAGGCGGGCGCCGGGGCCTCCCCCACTTTCAATGACATCAGGGTAAATGGTCCCCTGCACCAGGTAGTCCAGGCGGCCCAACTTCCCTGCTTCCTCCTCAAAGACCCTGATGAACTCCTCCCCGATGATCTTCCTTTTTTCCTCCGGGTCGGTAACCCCTGCCAGCCGGCCCAGGAAGCGCTTCCGGGCATCGACATAAACCAGCTTCATCCCCATTTTTTCCCCAAAGGTGTGCCGCACCTCTTCGGCCTCCCCCTTCCTGAGGAGGCCGTTGTTGACAAAGACGCATGTCAGCTGGTCTCCCACCGCCCGGTGGACCAGGGCTGCCGCCACGGAAGAATCGACTCCGCCGCTCAGGCCGCAGAGGACCTGGTCTCCACCGACCTGGGCCCTTATGGCTTCCACCTGCTCTTTAACGAAGGCCCCGGGGGTCCACAGGCCCCGGCAGCCGCAGATCCGGTAGAGGAAATTCCTGATGATGCCCATTCCCCCGGGGCTTCCCTCGACCTCGGGATAAAAGAACACCCCATAGAGTTTCCCTTCCTGCTGGGCCACAGCGGCGGGGATATCCCCGGCACGGCCAATAATCTCAAATGCCGGTGGCAGAACTTCGACGGTAACACCTTCTTCCAGCCAGACAGCCTCCCCATCTTCCAGGCCAGCCAGGAGGTCCCGGGCATCGTCAATCCTCAGTTGGACCTGCCTCCCGCTTTCCCCTCCCGTCCTGGCTACCCTGCCCCCCAGCTGGCGGAGCAAAAGCTCCAGCCCGCAACCGATCCCCAGGATGGGAACCCCCAGGTCAAAGAGCCGGGGAGAAAGGCGGACTTCCCCGGAAGGGGGCGCCGCCGGGCTGCCACTAATAATGATTCCCCGCAGGTTCTCCCCCTGAATTTCTTCCAGGGGGGCATTATATGGTAAAACTTCCGAAAAAACCCGGGCTTCCCGCACCCGCCTGGCCAACAGCTGGCTGTGCCCTCCGCCCAAGTCCAGGATAACAATCTTTTCTGCCTCGATGCCGGTCACAGCTGTCCCTCCTCGGCTCTAAAGAATTCTGAAAAATGCTACCTCTGCTGAGTTGAATATAGCGGAAGATTGCCCTGCTGTCAAGGATAAGGAGAAAAGGCAAGCAGTTGGGGATCAAAAAAGGCACCGTGCTCACGGTGCCTTTTTAGTTACCCTCCTTACATCATGGGCGGGGCAGGAGGGGTATTATCTTTTTCTTCCGGGATATCGGTTACTATCGCTTCGGTGGTCAACAGCATGGCGGCAATGCTGGCGGCATTCTGGAGTGCCGACCTGGTTACCTTCACCGGGTCAACGATACCGGCAGCAAACATATCGACGAACTCGCCCGTCAGGGCATTGAAGCCAACATTGACCGGCTTGCCCTTGACATGCTCGACAATTACCGAACCCTCAGCCCCGGCGTTGCTGGCAATCTGCCGGACAGGGGCTTCCAGGGCCCGGCGGACGATATCGACACCCACCTTTTCATCGCCATCAACCTTCAGCTCATCCAGGGCCGACAGGGCATCGACGAGGGCGGTACCACCGCCGGCAATGATGCCTTCCTCTACGGCGGCCCGGGTAGCGGCCAGGGCGTCTTCGATCCGGTGCTTCTTCTCCTTCAGTTCCGTTTCGGTGGCGGCGCCGACTTCAATGACAGCTACTCCGCCGGCCAGCTTGGCCAGACGTTCCTGGAGTTTCTCCCGGTCGAAGTCGGAGGTGGTTTCCTCGATCTCAGCCCGGATCTGGTTGATGCGGGCCTTGACCTCTTCGGTGTCACCACGGCCATCGACGATGATGGTTTCTTCCTTGTTGACCCGCACCTGACGGGCCTGGCCCAGCATGCTGATATCGGCTGCATCGAGCTTCAGGCCGACCTCTTCCGTAATAACGGTACCACCGGTGAGGATGGCAATATCCTGCAGCATGGCCTTGCGGCGGTCACCAAAGCCAGGAGCCTTCACGGCTACGGCATTGAGGGTGCCCCGCAGCTTATTGAGAACCAGGGTTGCCAGGGCTTCCCCTTCCATGTCTTCGGCTATGACCAGGAGGGGCTTGCCCGTTTGGACGATCTTTTCCAGGACGGGCAGGAGGTCGTTGATGGAACTGATCTTGCGGTCTGTGATCAGGATATAGGGTTCATCAAGGATGGCCTCCATTTTATCGGTATCGGTCACCATGTAGTGGGAGATATAGCCCCGGTCAAATTGCATCCCTTCCACAATTTCCAGGGTGGTGCCGATCCCCTTGGATTCTTCCACGGTGATGACGCCGTCTTTGCCGACCTTTTCCATGGCATCGGCAATGAGCTCCCCGATCTCCTCACTGTCGGCGGAAATGGCGGCAACCTGGGAGATGGCTTCCCGGCTCTCGACGGTCTTGCTGTTCTTCTTGATGGCTTCAACGGCCACTTCGACCGCCTTTTCGATACCCCGCTTCACGATCATGGGGTTGGCTCCGGCGGTAACGTTCTTGAGTCCTTCCTTGATGATGGCCTCGGCCAGCAGGGTAGCGGTGGTGGTACCGTCTCCTGCCACATCATTGGTCTTGGTGGCAACTTCCTTCACCAGCTGGGCTCCCATATTCTCAAAGGGATCTTCCAGTTCGATTTCCCGGGCAATGGTTACCCCGTCGTTGGTGATGGTGGGGGAACCGAATTTTTTGTCCAAAACAACGTTCCTGCCCTTGGGCCCCATGGTAACCTTAACGGCTGCTGCCAGTTTTTCTACCCCTCTTTCCAGAGCCCGCCGGGCTTCTTCTCTATATAAAAGCTGCTTGGCCATATGTAATACCCTCCTTTAGCTTGTTCTAGCAAAGCCTATTCAACAATGGCAAGGATATCCCGTTCGCTCAAGAGCAGGTGCTCCTCATCATCCAGCTTGATCTCGGTACCGGCGAACTTGGAATAGATAACCTTGTCGCCCACCTTAACTTCCAGGGGGACCCTTTCCCCATTATCCAGGAGCTTACCGCTGCCAACGGCAATGATTTCCCCTTCCTGGGGCTTTTCCTTGGCCGTGTCCGGAAGAACGATGCCACCCTTGGTCTTCTCTTCCTGTTTCACTGGCTTAACAAGTACCCGGTCGCCTAGAGGTTTAACCTTCATGCGATAACCCTCCTTCTAGTTCCTGGTCTGTTTATTAGCACTCACGTCCAGTGAGTGCTAATACCTAATACTAATAATAGTAAATGGCCATCTTCTCGGCAACTATAAGAATAGGGATTAAAGAGCATTTATTGGCGGTTAAATTGGAAAATATCCCCCTATCTCCCCCTTGCTTCTGATTTTATCTTAAGCTATTTTTCACCAGTTATTATTTCCCTGAAAGACCAAATTATACCCCTTGCCTCCCAGGCCGACCCATTAGCCTGCTACTCCCTTCCACACTCGGTCCCCCGTCCCTGCAGGACTTCCAGGGCATGGGGCAGGGCGGGCAAAAGGACCTCCAGGGATTCCCTCACCCCCCTGGGACTCCCTGGCAGATTGACAATTAAGGTCCGACCCCGGGTGCCCGCCAGGGCCCGGGAGAGCATGGCGTGGGGAGTCTGCTCCAAACCCTTGGCCCGCATGGCCTCCGCCAGGCCCGGCACCTCCCGGTCCATAACCTCCCGGGTGGCATCGGGGGTAACATCCCGGGGACCCAGGCCCGTTCCCCCGGTGGTCAAAACCAGGTCGAGGCCCAGCTCGTCGGCCATCTGGAGGAGGGCAGCCTTGATGGCTTCCCGATCGTCGGGAAGGACCCGGTATTCCTCCACCGTCCCCAGGGGGGCCAGCAGCTCCCGGATCAGCAGCCCGCTCTTATCCTCCCGCTCTCCCCGGAAGGCCTTGTCGCTGGCAGTGATCACGCCGATCCTATACATGCTCCTTCACCTCTACTATCGGGTCACCCACCCGGACTTGGCCACCCTTGAGCACCCGGGCAAAGACCCCCTCCCGGGGCATGACACAGTCCCCCACCAGCTGGCGGATGGCACAGCCATGGTGGCATTCCTTGCCGATCTGGGTGATCTCCAGCACTATTTCCCTTCCGATCTGCAGCCGGGTTCCCACAGGCAGGGAGGCAAGCTGAAGGCCCCGGACGGTAAGATTTTCGGCAAAATCCCCCGGGGCTAATTCCAGCCCCTTGGTCCTCATCCTGGCGATACTCTCTTCCCCCAGGAGGCTGACCTGCCGGTGCCAGTCCCCGGCATGGGCATCTCCCACCAGACCGTGGCCCTCCCGCAGGACGCCCACCCCAATATTCTCCTTCTTGACACCCTTTTCCTTACTTACACATACGGCCGTAATAACCCCCACCGGCTACTCTCCCTTCCTGCGAAAATGTCCACTGCGGCCGCCCCTTTTCTCGACGAGGCGGATCCCCCCGATTACCATCTCCTTGTCCACGGCCTTGCACATGTCATATACGGTCAGGGCCGCCACAGCAACGGCGGTCAGGGCCTCCATTTCCACGCCGGTAGCCCCCTTGACCTTGACCCGGGCTTCGATCTCCACCCGGTTCTCCCCTTCATTGAGCTCGAAGCTTAGATCTGCCCCCGTTAGGTTGAGGGGATGGCACATGGGAATCAGTTCCGGGGTCCTTTTGGCCCCCATGATCCCGGCCACCTGGGCCACAGCCAGGGCATCTCCCTTCTCCAGTCCCCCGGCCTTGAGGAGGGCCAGGGTCCCAGGCTGCATGGCTACCCAGCCCCGGGCAATGGCTTCCCTGGCAGTGGGCTCCTTGGCCGAGATGTCCACCATCCGGCCCCGACCCTGGTCGTTGATGTGGGTCAATGAAGCCATACCATCAGCCCCCTATCTGGCACATATAGCGGTACCTCTTTCCTCCGGTTTCATCCTGTGCCTGGACTTCCAGCCGGTGTCCCACCGGCTTGGCGTTAACGGCCTGGACCAGTATTTCTCTGATGGCCTCGGTATCTCCCCCTGCGCGGAGAACACACTTAAGATCCAGCTCCTGGTCCGAAGCCAGGCAGGGTCTCACCTTACCGTCGGCCGTCAGGCGGAGGCGGTTACACCGGGCGCAAAAGTGTTCACTGAGGGCACTGATAAAGCCAATGCTGCCCTTTCCCCCGGGGAGCCGATAATACTGGGCCGGGCCGCCGCCGGGTATCTGGACAGGCTCCAGGGGGCCCAGGTGGGATATGGCCCGCCTCTGTTCCGGCAAAGAGAGGCGATGGCTGTTGGCCCATTCCCGGTCATCACCCAGGGGCATCAGTTCGATAAAACGGACATGGAGGGGGGCCTCGCGGGTGAGGCGGGCAAAATCGGCCAGCTCCCCGTCATTGAGCCCCTTGATGACAACCACATTTATTTTTACCGGGTTTAATCCCAGCTTTAAAGCTTGTTCAATACCGTCCCAGACCCGCTCCAGTTCGCCACCCCGGGTGACAAGCCGGAACTTCCGGGGATCCAGGGTATCGAGGCTGATATTGACCCGCCCCAGGCCGGCCTCCTTCAGCTCTGCCGCCAGGGGGCCCAGGAGAGTCCCGTTGGTGGTCAGGGAGATATCTTCAATGCCCTCGATGGCAGCCAGGCTCCCAATGAGGGCGGGCAGGCCCTTTCTGACCAGGGGTTCTCCCCCGGTCAGCCGGACCCGCTTTATCCCCAGGGCCGCTCCCGCGGCGACCACCCGGATAATCTCTTCGTAGCGGAGGATCTCAGCATGGGGCTTATACTCCACTCCCTCCGGCGGCATACAGTAGATACAGCGCAGATTGCACCGGTCGGTGACGGAGATCCTGAGGTAATCTACCGGCCGCTTCTGGCGGTCAAGCATGTGAACATCTCCTTTTTCGTGACAGTTTTGCTTATTTAATCCAGCGGATGGTGCCCGTATCGCGGAGATCATAGCCCCCCAGGGCCTCCACCTGCTGCCGGAAGGCAGGGGACTTGATCACTTCCAGGAGCTGCTGAACCCCTTCTAAAGCAAAATATTCCCGGGGAATGGCCAGTTCATAACGCTCTTCGGCCAGGGGAACAAAATCCAGGCCCAGGGAACGGGCGGCGGCCAGAATACCCATACCGACATCGGCCGCCCCGCCGGCTACCGCAGCAGCCACGGCCATATGGGTGAACTCCTCCCGCTGGTAACCCTCAATTTCCCGGGGATCGAGGCCCTCCTGGCGCAGGTAATAGTCCAGGAGGATGCGGGTGCCTGAACCCCGCTGGCGGTTGATAAAGGCCACATCGGGCCGCAAGAGATCCTTGATGCCGACAATTTCCTTGGGGTTGCCTGCCTTGACCATCAGGCCCTGCTGCCGATAAGCCAGGGTAACCAGGGCAAGCTCCCGTCCGGGCAGGTATTTTTTAATGTAGGAGACATTGTAATCCCCCGTCTCCTCGTCCAGGAGGTGGGTGCCCGCCAGGTGGGTCTCCCCCCGCTTCAGGGCCAGGAGCCCCTCCAGGCTGCCCACATGGGCCGAGGAGATGCTGTGGCGGGGGGAAAGAAGGCGCAGCTGGCTCCCTAAAATATCCAGGGTCAGGTCATGGCTGCCGATAATGACCAGGGTGTTTTTGATCTCTTCCAGGGAACGCCAGAGCTCGACGGTCACCTCATCCCCGGCATTGTAGCCCTCGCTGAGGGCTGGAACCACCAGGAGGCCATCGGCCCTGACCAGGGACATGGTCATCCCCGCCCCCCGGGGCAGGGGTACCGCCACCAGCTTCTCCCCTACCTGGCCCAGCTTGACCCGGACGTATTCCTCGGCTCCCGGGGAGGAGACAATCCGGCGGGTGGCCACGGCCCGGGTCCTGGGCAGGGCTGGGGGATGCACCCCCTGGAGCCAGTAGAGGAGGGGCCGGAGGAAGAGGCGGGCGGCAATTACCGCCGACACGGGAAAGCCGGGAATACCCAGGACTGGTTTTCCCCGGGCCACCCCCAGGACCACCGGTTTGCCGGGCTTGGTTGCCACCCCGTGGACCACCAGCTCCCCCAGCTCCGCCACCAGGGAGGCTGTGTAGTCTTCGGAACCAGCCGAGGAACCGGCATTAACCACCACCACATCGGCCCCAGCCAGGGCCTTCTCCATCTCCGCCTTGATCCGTTGATAGTCGTCGGGAAGGATGGGGGCAGTCACCGGTTCCCCACCCCATTCCCGCACCAGGGCCCCCAGGACCCGGGAATTAAATTCAACGATATTCCCCTCTTCTAACTTCTCCCCGGGCTGGACCAGTTCGGAGCCGGTGGGTATAATGCTGACCCGCGGCCTTCTCTTTACGGCAAGCTCGGTAATGCCGCCGGCCAGGAGGGAGCCCAGGTCCAGGGGCCGGATGGTGTGATTGGCGGGCAGGATGAGCTCTGTAGCTACTATATCCTCCCCCATTACCCGGACGTGCTGCCAGGGCGGGGCTGGAGCGATAATTTCGATTTCTCCCCCCAGTTCCTGGACATCTTCGATCATGATCACGGCGTTAAAGCCCGGGGGGAGGGGGTCGCCGGTATCGACGGGCACCGCCTTTTCCGGCACCGGCAGCCGTAAGGGGCTGGTTTCCGACGCCCCAAAGGTGTTCTCGGCCGCCACGGCATAGCCGTCCATGGCAGCCGAATGGTAGTGGGGAACCGAATGGCGGGCAAAGACNNGGGCAAAGACGGGAGCCGCCGTAATCCTCCCCACCGCCTCCTCTACCGGAATTATTTCCTCCCCCCAGTCCCCGGAACCGGCTGCCGCCACCGCCTGAAAAAAGCGCTCCCGGGCCTCAGCAGGCGGCTCATTGTGCAGGTAAATCTTTCTTTCCTTTGCCATCGGTAAGCCCCCTATAACAACCTTACTTCCACCTCTTCCCCTGCCAGAAAACCCTCTTGATGCAGGGGAATCCGCACCAGGCCATGGGCCCGGGCCATAGTGGAGATTAGTCCCGACTTGCCCAACACCGGTTCTGCCGTTATTTCTTCCCCCTCTTGGTGCAGGATAACCCGGACATAGTCTTCCCGCCCAGCAGCCGAGGCCACATTGCGATTGAGCCGGGCCCGCACGGTAGGATAGAATTTCTTCTCTGGCCTGCCCTGCAGCCGCTCCAAACAGGGCCGGACAAAGAGGTCAAAGGTGATCAGGGCCGAAACCGGGTGCCCCGGCAGGCCAAAGATGGGTTTACCCCGGGCCAGGCCGATGATGGTCGGCTTCCCCGGCCGCACCGCCACCCCGTGGACCAGGACACCGGGCCTGCCCGCCTCCTCGATGAGCTGGGCCGTCAGATCCCTGGTCCCCACCGAGCTGCCACCGGAAATGACGGTTACATCGGCTGCGGCCAGTCCCTCTTCCAGCCGGGGATAGAGCTGTTCAAAACAATCCTCCACCACCCAGCGATGGCTCACCTCTCCCCCCGCCTCTTCCACCATGGCCCCCAGGGTATAGGTGTTCACGTCCCGCACCTGCCCCGGGGCAGGCTTTGCCGCCGGGTCCACCAGCTCGTTACCGGTGGAAATGATGGCCACCCGGGGGCGCCGGACCACGGGCACCCTGGTCAGACCACAGGCTGCCAGGAGGCCGATATCGCCGGGGCGCAGGCGCCGGCCCGCCGGGAGGATTACCCCTCCGGCCTTGAGGTCTTCATCCCGCCGGATCACATTCTCCCCCGGCGCCACGGGCCGGAGTATGCCCAGGGTGGTGCTGTCCAGGGCCTCGGTATGCTCCACCATGACCACGGCATCACTGCCGGCAGGGAGCATGCCGCCGGTGGCAATCTGCATACACTCCCCTGGCCCCAGTTTCCCTCCCGGCGCCCCGCCCATGGCTACCTCCCCGACGACGGTTACATAGCCCGGCATCCCCTCACTGGCACCAAAGGTATCGGCAGCCCTGAGGGCAAAGCCGTCGACGGTAGAACGATCAAAGCCGGGTACATCCTCCGGTGCTTTGATCTCCCTGGCCGTGACCCGGCCCAGGGCAGAGGTCAGGGGAACTTCTTCCTGGTCCAAAGGGGCAGGGGACCAGTGCCGGGCCAGGATATCCCTGGCCTCGGCCACGGTAACTAGGGTAAAGAGTTCCTTCATGCCGCCACCATCCCCCATCTCGACCCTAATCCTCCTTCTTTCCCTCGCCAAAACAGCCCAGCTGGCAGCCGACTATTTTAATACCCAGCTGGTCGGCTGCCCGGCCCACTTTGATTGGGGCAACTCCCAGGCGGTTGGCCAGGGCCAGGGCCTGGGGGCAGCTGAGCCGCTTGTCCGGCGCCAGGGCGGCCAATTCCTGCAACAGATCCTTCTCCTCACCCATTGTGCTCACCTCCGGGAAATTATTAAAGGACACCCTCGGAAAACTACCTGGATCTAATTCCTTCTGGACACGAAAGCAGACCGGTAACAGCCTTCCCAGAAAAAAATTCCCCTGCTCCCACTAAAGCAAGGGGACACAAAAGGAACCTCACTCTTCTTCCAGTACCTTTTGGGCTACCAGTTCCCTCACCATGCCCTTGGCCTGCATCGTTCCCACAACGGAAAGCCTGTCTCCGGCCTTAAATTCCATTTTGGAAGAGGGAGAATAGATCTCTTCCCCATCCCTCTCGATACTGACCACCGTTGCCCCGGTCCGGCTGCGGAGTTTGGTTTCTGCCAGATCTTTACCGACCATCCAGGAATCGGCCGGGATTTCGATCTTTTCCAGGTACTGGAGATTGTTGATCATCCCCCACAGGTAGGAGACCATCTGTTGGACCGTCTGTTCCACTTCCTGATCCAGCCGCCGCCTGGTCTCCATCAACTGGTTCAACTTCTTCTGCAGATTAGCCATGGCCTTTTCTCCCTCAAAGGCCTGGAAATAATCTTCTGCCGCCTTTTTCGACTTAATGACTATGCCGGTTCCGGCAATGGTCTCCACAACCCCCGCATCCTCCAGGAGGGCCACGGCCCTCCGGATGGTTTCAGGGGAGACCTTGTAGCGGCCGGCCAGGGTTGAACGCCCGGAAACCCTTTCCCCAATCTGGTATTCATCGCGAATAATGCGCAGGGCTAAATCCAGGGCAATCTGTTC
>LFSN01000094.1:360-488 GCA_001513125.1 Clostridia bacterium DTU030 | reverse complement strand
ACGGTGCGCACCCTTGCCGGAAGGAGGTTTCCCGTAGCAATGGAATGGAGCATGGTCCCCAGCATCAAGACCAGGTCCACCTGTTGGGTCCGCCGCCGCATTTCCTCCTGGGCCTCCAGGACATCGGT
>LFSN01000094.1:0-271 GCA_001513125.1 Clostridia bacterium DTU030 | reverse complement strand
AGGTTAATAGCCCGCAGGTGATGGCTGTGTCCCCCCGGCACCGCCTCCCCGGTAGCCAGGGATACACCCAGGGAGGTGCCCAAGAGGGCCCCTTCAATATCGTGGGTGGCCAGGGCATTGCCGGCAAAGAGATAATCGATGTAGCCGGCCTCGATGATCTGGGAGAGGTATTGGCCGGCCCCGGTATGAATTATGGCCGGCCCGGCCACCACCAGGATCATTTTCCCTTCCCTTTTCAACTTACGCATCAGCTGGGCAATCTCCTTGAGCA
>LFSN01000044.1 GCA_001513125.1 Clostridia bacterium DTU030 | reverse complement strand
GTCGGGACGGCGGCCCAGGACATCCAGGGCCAGATTTATCTTGGCATAGGCCGGTAACACCAGTTTATCTGCCATTTTTATTCCCCTTTAGCTGGCAGTCCGTTTTTTTCCCTGCCATGCATGCCTTAGATATTAGGCATTACCGGGCCCAAATCCTGCCTAATCACCTCCCCAACCGGCCGCCTGCCTGATCTCCACCGCCCTGGCCGGGGAAGGAGGGGGAAAGCCTGGGAGCCCCAAAATCTCCAGGACCGGCTCCAATTGTTCGTAGAAGATCACCAGCAGATCCCCCCTCTGGGCCCGGGCCAGGGCCCGCCTAATGGCCTCCCCTTCATCCAGGACTATCTCTATCTTCTCCTCCCGGCAGCCCCCGGCCAGGGCCCCTTCCCGGAGGAGCCCGGCTATTTCCCCCGGGGCCCGGCCCCGCAGATCCCTATCTTCCTTTATAAAGATGTAATCAAAGCCCTCCCCGGCAATCCGTCCGCTTTCCCGGACCAGGTCATCGGCCCGGTCTCCGGGGACCCCGATGACTCCCAAAAGGCGCCGGGGCTTGAGCTTCCGGGCCGTTTCCAAAACCGCCCGGTAGGCGGCCGGGTTGTGGCCGTAATCCACCAGAACCCGGAAATCCCCCCTTTCAATAAGGTTGCAGCGTCCCGGATTGCAGTCCAGATGGCTGGTAAAGGTGGCCAGGGCCCGGCCAATTTCCTGGGGAGACAAACCCAAACCCAGGCAGGCGGCGGTGGCCGCCAGGACATTGGCCACATTGTGCTCGGCCTGGCCGTTCCAGGCCACCGGGAGTTTGGCCAGGGGAACAACCACCATCCCTTCCGCCCCCCGGGCCGCCACTACCTGGCCCCCCTGGAGGAAGACCCCTTCTCCCCCTTCACTGAGGTGGCGGCGCAGAAGGACGTTATCCTCCTTGAGGCTAAAATAAATAAGGCGGCAGCGGGCCCGGGGGGCCAGGGAAGCCACCAGGGGATCGTCGGCATTGAGGACGGCACAGCCCTCCGGGTGGACCGCCTCTAACACCAGGGATTTCACAAAGGCCAGATCCTCCAGGTCTTCCAGGCCGTCCTGGCCCAGGTGATCCCGGGAAATGTTGGTGATCACCCCCACATCGCTCAGATCGTAGCCCAGGCCTCCCCGCAGGATCCCTCCCCGGGCCGTTTCCAGGACCGCCGCCTCCACCAGGGGATCACCTAAAAGGAGGCGGGCACTCCAGGGCCCGGTGGTATCCCCCCGGAGGAGGCAGTGATCATCGAGCCAGATCCCGTCGGTGGTGGCCAGCCCCACCTTGAGGCCACGGCTGCGGAGGACATGGGCCACCAGGCGGGCGGTGGTGGTTTTGCCGTTGGTCCCCGTTATGGCCACTACCGGGATCCGGCTGGGCCGCCCGGGGGGAAAGAGGTAATCCACTATCTCCCCCGCCACATCCCGGCCCTGCCCCTCCGTCGGGTAAAGGTGCATCCGGAGGCCCGGGGCCGCATTGACCTCGATGACGGCGCCCCCTGCCTCCTGCAAAGGGGAGGAAATGTCGGCCGTGACCAAGTCCACCCCCGCCACATCCAGGCCCACCGCCCGGGCCGCCCGCAGGGCCACCAGGGCATTGGCGGGATGAAGCTGGTCGGTGACATCGACGGCCGTGCCCCCGGTGCTTAAGTTGGCATTGTCCCGCAAGAAAACCCTTTCCCCCGGCGGGGGAACATAATCTAGACCTATTCCCCGGCGCCGCAGGCAGGCCAAAACCACCGGGTCCACAACAATTTTCGTCAGGGGCTTTTCGTGGCCCTCCCCCCGCCGGGGGTCCCTGTTGGTTATCTCGATCAACTGGGAAAGGTTGTTGGTCCCATCGCCGACCACACTGGCCGGGAGCCGCTCGGCCGCCGCCACCACCCTATCCCCCACCACCAGCAGCCGGTAGTGGCGCCCCGGGATCTGCTTTTCCACCAGCAGCCGGGGGCTGTACTGCCGGGCCAGGGAACAGGCCTCCCGGATCTCCTCCGTCGTGGTGAGGTGGAGGCTGACCCCCTTCCCCTGGTTGCCATTGTAAGGCTTGATGACCAGGGGATAACCCAGTTCGGCCGCCGCCCTCAGGGCCTCCTCTTCCGTATGGACCAGGACCCCCGGCGGGACGGGAATGCCCGCCCGGGCCAGAAGCTCCTTGGTCAGGGCCTTGTCACAGGCGATGTCCACCCCAATACAGCCCGTCCCCGCCGTAATGGTAGCCTGGACCCGCTGCTGATATTTGCCGTAGCCCAGCTGGAGGAGGCTCCTGTCGTCGAGGCGCTGGACGGGGATCCCCCTTTTCCGGGCCGCTTCGGCTATTGCCGCCGTGCTGGGCCCCAGCCGGTTCCGCTCCATAATCTGCCGCAGCCGGGCCAGGCCCACGGCCAAATCGGGCAGGACACCTTCCCCAACCAGACCTTGCAGCAATTCCACTGCCAGATTAACGGCCTCCCGGCCCCCCTCCTCACACGGGCACTCCACGACAATCTCGTAGACCCCCGGCCGCCGGCTTTCCCTGGTGCGGCCGTAGAACACCCGGCTCCCGGCCACGGTCTGGAGCTCCAGGATCATGTGCTCCAGCACATGTCCCAGGTAGGTGCCCTCCCGAACCCGGGTGCGAAAGCCGCCGGGATAGGCCAGGGAACAGTGGTGGCTGCCCAGGCCCGGGAGGAGGGCAAAGAGTTTCTCCTCCAGATGGGGAATTTCGGCCGTGGTTTTCCCGGCCCACTTGCCCAGATCCAGGGTCAGCCGCAGGACGGGGGAATGGCTGTAAATGTTGCGGCCGGCCAAGTAAGTTACCCTTTCAACCTTCACCGCTGTCTCCTCCTGCATCTTTTCTCACTTCCTGGGCCCCTGACGGGGAAAGGGCGGCCACCTCTTCCGGC
>LFSN01000128.1:386-8333 GCA_001513125.1 Clostridia bacterium DTU030 | reverse complement strand
TACCGATGCCATCAAAGAATTTATTTACGCCGGAGCCGAAAACAGCCAGGCCGATGTACTGATCGTCGAGATCGGCGGCACCACGGGTGATATTGAAAGCCAGCCCTTTTTGGAGGCTATTCGTCAAATCTCCCTTGAGGTAGGTAAGAACAACTGCCTGTTTATCCACGTTACCCTGGTTCCCTATTTGCCCTGGTCCGGAGAACACAAAACAAAACCGACCCAGCATTCCGTTAAGAATCTCCTCGCTATGGGTATTTCCCCTGATATCATCGTTGCCAGGGCCGACCAACCCCTCGGGGCCGGCATCAAGACAAAAATCTCCCTCCACTGCAATGTAAAGCCTGATTGTGTCATTGAGAATCTGACTGCCCAGTGCTTGTACGAAGTCCCCCTTGTACTGCAGCAAAAGGGCCTCGATAGGGTGGCGGCCCGGGAACTAGGTCTTGACCTGCCCGAGCCGGATTTAGCTGAATGGAAACAGATGCTCGCCAAGATAAAGGCGAGGGAAAAACAAGTCAGCATCGCAATTGTGGGAAAATATGTGGGGCTACACGATGCTTATCTCTCCATTGTCGAAGGTCTTAATCACGCCGGTTTTGACACGGGTACCAAGGTGAATATCCGCTGGCTGGACAGCGAGGATGTGACGGAAAGGAACGTACGGGAATTGCTTAACCAGGTAAATGCAATAATCGTTCCGTACGGTTTTGGCCATCGCGGCATCGAGGGTAAGATTATAACATGCCGGTATGCCAGGGAAAATAAAATACCCTTCCTGGGCATCTGCCTGGGACTTCAAGTCGCTGTCATTGAGTTTGCCCGCAATGTTGCCGCCATCAGGGACGCCAGCTCCGGCGAGTTTGATTGGGTTTCCGATAATCTAGTAATAAATACCATGCCGGAGCAGGTCGGTGTTACGCAGAAGGGCGGCACCATGAGGCTCGGTGCCTATCCCTGTAAAATCCAACCGGGAACACTGCTGCACAGCCTGTATGGCACCGATGAAATCAAAGAAAGGCACCGGCATCGTTATGAGGTAAATAACCATTACCGCGGCCTTCTGACTGAGAATGGCCTGTGTATCTGCGGCACATCGCCTGACGGCAGGTTGGTGGAAGCGGTGGAACTACCGCAAAACATACATCCCTTCTATATCGGTGTCCAGTTTCATCCCGAGTTTTTAAGCCGCCCCAACAGGCCCCACCCCCTCTTTGTAGGGCTGGTCAGGGCAGCATTAAAGGAAGGGGTACAATGAGGGGCTGTGGGGCTGGGATTTGCTGCTGTTCCAGGGGGAGTGGGGCCCAGAACGTAAACGATGCCCCTGGCCCGGGAGGGGCAGGAATTGTCCTCCCCGGGAAGAATAATAAAGGAAGGATAATCACTAATGTTGGTGGTGAAGGTAGATGTCAGAAGGGACAGGAGGCACGGCTCTCATTGGCCTCCGCACATTGAAGACAGGGATAGCCACAGCCCTGGCTATGTTCTTGTCTGAACTAGTACCCCATTCCGAACCCGTCTTGGCCGGCCTGGCGGCCATTATTTGCCTGCAGCCGAGCATATCAGCCGGGTTGCAAAAGGGTCTCACCCGTATTCAAGCAACCCTTTTGGGTGGTATCCTGGGATTGGTCTTTCATTATCTTTTTGGCTACCATGTTTTAATACTGGGCCTGGCCGTAATCGTCGTCATCCGGCTCTGCAGCGTACTGCGCTGGGAACAGGAGGCTTCCCTGGCTGCTTTTACGGTCATCGCCATCATGTCCCAGGTTTCGGGAGAGGTCCTTTACTATACCTTTGGGCGTGTTACCAGCACCCTGATCGGAATTGTGGTGGCAACGGCCATCAACATCCTGGTGGCTCCTCCCCAGCACTTGGCGACCTTCCGGCAGGAGCTGAAGGCCCTGACGGCCAGCTTTCCCGATCTTTACCTCCAGGCAGTAGAGGCCTATGCCGCCAATGACCCGGAGTTGGCCCAAAGAATTCTCCAGGAACTGGAGGGGGCCGAGGCGGAAGTAAATATTCTCCAGCAGGAACTGAAGCACCTCCAGGGGGCCCAGATGGCTTTCGGCGTCTTTCTGGAAAAAATCGAATTTCAGGATTACATCCTCTTTGATCGCAGTGTCCATTTTTTGCGGGACGTCATGGAAAAGATGCGGGATTTGGCAGAAATAACCCAAAAGCGTTATCATAGGAAACAGGAGCTCCTCCGGCAGGGGAGGCTTGAAGAACACCCCGATTATATTTCCCCCGAATTCCAGGGACTCCTCGACTCTCTGCGGGAAATGGCTGGGATGCTGGGGGAATTGCACCACAGTGTGTTCCGCCTGGTGGGGGAGCGGGAGCTGGGGCTCATGCCCCGCATCAGGCATCGGGCTGAGGAATTTGAGCGGTTTCAGAACCAGGTACGCCAGCGCCTAAAGAATTGGGAGTTGGAAACTCTCCATAAGCTGGATATCTCCCTCCTGATGTCCGCCCACCGGATAGTCTTTGATCTGGAGGAGATTGGAGAAGACCTCATCGGCCTGGGCAAGGCAGCCCTGGCCGCGGCCAAGGAAAAGGAAGGTACTGACAGACTTCGGAAAGGGAATATTTTAGAGGAGGTTGAGGATAAAGATGTACTGGGAAGACAAGGGTAGGAACAATACGGAAAAGACGGTCAAATTGGCCCTGGAACGGGCCCGCCAGCTTGACATTGATCACATTGTTGTGGCTTCCAACACTGGAGATACGGCCAAACTGCTCCTGGATCAAGGGGTGAAGGTGGTGTGTGTCACCCACCACGTCGGCTTTGCCAAGCCGGGATACGACGAAATGCCGGCTGAGATGCGGGAGTACCTGCAAAGCAAGGGAGCAGCGGTTTTAACCACCACCCACCTCTTGGCAGGGATTGGCCGCTCCATAACCAAAGAATTCGGCGGCCTGGACCCGGCCCAGGTGGTGGCCCATGCCCTGCGGATGTTCGGCCAGGGGACAAAGGTCTGTGTAGAAATTGCGGTGATGGCCCTGGATGCCGGTTTAATCCCCTACGGCAAGGAGATCATTGCCATTGGGGGAACGGGAAGGGGTGCCGACACCGCCCTGGTCCTGACACCGGCCCACAGCCGCCAGTTTTTTGCCACCCAAATCCACGAGGTCATCTGTAAACCCCGCTAGCCCTGGAGATTTGAGGCACCCGGCTTTTGTCTGCTATAATGGGATCGAATTCAACCTTTGATTGCCGAAGGAAAGGGCTGCCGAATTAAGGAGGAGTTTACATATGGGCGATAAACCGGAGCGGGATTCCAATTTTATCCGCACCATCATTGAAAGGGATCTGGAGGAGGGGAAAAATGGCAGACGGGTCCATACCCGTTTTCCTCCCGAACCCAACGGCTACCTGCACATTGGCCATGCCAAGGCCATCTTCTTGAACTACAATATAGCCAAGGACTACAAGGGCAAATTCAACCTGCGCTTCGACGATACCAACCCCATCAAAGAAGAGCAGGAATATGTGGATTCCATCATCGAAGACCTCCGCTGGCTGGGAGTGGACTGGGAGGACCGGCTTTTCTTCACCTCCGATTCCTTTGAGCTGAAGTATGAATTTGCCAAACGCCTGATCAAGGCCGGCCGGGCCTATGTCTGCGACTTGAGTCCCGAGGAGATCAGGGAGTACCGGGGCACCCTGACGGAACCAGGTAAGGAGAGCCCCTACCGGAACCGGTCGGTGGAAGAAAACCTGGACCTCTTCGAGCGGATGCGCCAGGGGGAATTTCCTGACGGTTCCCGGGTCCTCCGGGCTAAGATCGATATGGCCGCGGGGAACCTCAACATGCGGGACCCTGTCCTCTACCGGATCCTCCACGCCGAACACCACCGGACCGGGGACAAATGGTGCATCTATCCCATGTATGATTTCGACCACCCCTTTACCGACGCCCTGGAAGGGATTACCCATTCCCTGTGCTCCATCGAGTACACCGACCACCGTCCCCTTTATGACTGGGTTGTCGAGAATGCCCTGGAGCTGATGCCGGAGGTAATTAAGTGCCGTTCCCGGCAGATGGAATTTGCCCGCTTTAATATGACCTATACCGTCATGAGCAAGCGAAAACTGCGCCGCCTAGTGGAGGAGGGCCATGTCAGCAGCTGGGATGATCCCCGGATGCCCACCATTGCCGGCCTGCGCCGCCGGGGTGTGACTCCTGCCGCCATTGCCGCCTTTATGGAGGAGATAGGGATTTCCCGGGCCGAGAGCACCGTGGATCTGGCCATGTTTGAACACTTCGTCCGGAAGGACTTAGAAGACAAGGCCCTGCGGATGATGGCGGTGTTAAATCCCCTCAAGGTGGTCCTCACCAACTGGCCTGAGGATAAGACGGAGCTGGTGGAAGTGGAGAACATGCCCGGTAACGAAGCGGCCGGTACCCGCCAGGTACCCTTCGGACGGGAGCTTTACATTGAACGGGAGGATTTTATGGAAGACCCGCCCAAGAAATTTTTCCGCCTTGCTCCGGGAAGGGAAGCGCGCCTCAAGGATGCCTATATCATCCGCTGTGATGAGGTTGTCAAGGATGCCGAGGGCAACATAATTGAGCTGCGCTGCAGCTACGACCCCCAGAGCAAGGACGATCAGGATACCGGCAGGAAAAGGGTGCGGGGGGCCATCCACTGGGTCTCGGCCCGGCACGCTGCCCGGATCACCGTCCGCCTCTATGACCGGCTTTTTACCAAGGAAAATCCTGAAGAAGATGAGGAAGGGGATTTTATCGACCACCTCAATCCCCAATCCCTGGTTGTTTTAGAAAATGTCCCGGCGGAACCGGCCCTGGCCGAAGCCGCCCCCGGCAGCCGCTTCCAGTTTTTGCGCAAGGGATTCTTCTACCTGGACCCCGTCGCTTCCAGGGACGGAAAGATTGTATATAACCGCATCGTCAGCCTCAAAGACACCTGGGCGAAGATAAAGAAGAGGGGAAGTTAATCTAAAAGCCGGCAGCGGAAAGGGGGGAAAGGCTTTGCTGCAGGTTGTAACAGACAGCTCCTGCGACTTACCCGAGGAGTTGATTAAGGAAAACAACATCCGTGTGGTACCCCTTACCATTCATATTGAAGATCAGCTGTACCGGGAAGGGGTAGACATTAGCACGGAGGAGTTCTACGATAAAATGGCCAAGAGCCCCAGCCTGCCCAAAACCTCCCAGCCGCAGCCGGCGGCCTTTGCCGGGGTTTTTCGGGAACTGGCCGATTTTGGTGAGGTGCTCTGCCTGACCATCTCTTCGAAACTGAGCGGCACCTTCCAGTCGGCCTGCCTGGGGAGGGAATTGTCGGGGGTCGACGCCTTCGTCTTTGATACCCTGGCCGGTTCCCTGGGCCACGGCTTACAGGTGCTCAAAGCCTGCCAGCTGGCCCAGGCAGGGTGTACGGCCAAGGAGATAATGGGTGAACTGACCCAATACCGGGATAAGATGAAAATTTTGATCCTGCTCAAGACCCTGGAGAATATTGTCAAGGGCGGACGTTTGAGCAGATTCCAGGGCAGCCTGGCCAGCATCTTGAATATAAGGCTCCTCTTGCACAATGTGGAGGGAAGAGTGGAACTGCTGGAGAAGGTGCGGGGCAGCAGGAGGCTTTTTGCGCGGGTGCTGGAGCTGATAAGGGGCTATTGCCCCGATATGACGGGAAGGGATGTGGGCATCACCCATTTCCGGAATCAGGCCGACACCGAGAAAATAAAGGAGGCCCTGCAAGAGCAGTTTCATCCCCGGAGAATTATCATCAACAAGATGGGGGCAACAATGGCAACCTATGCCGGTGAAGGTGGCATGATCATCTCCTTCTAGTGGGACTAAACAAACTATTGGGTATGGAGGGGGACGGTCCCCGCGGGGGCAGTCCCCCTCATGGTATGTGGAAGGGAAGAGAATATTATGGACGGCAAAATCTACATCGCCTATGGGAAGGACGCCAAGGAAATGACCCTCTCCCTGCTGGAGAGGGCCAATATAAAGGACCGGATTCCAAAGGGTGCCAGGATCGCCTTAAAGCCCAACCTGGTCGTGGCTAAACCCGCCGCCGAGGGGGCAACGACCCACACCGGGATCCTGGAGGCCCTTATAGAATATCTATACCAGCATGGCCACAGGCAGATTGCCATTATGGAGAGTGCCTGGGTTGGCGAAAGGACAGAAAGGGCCTTTGACCTGTGCGGTTATAATAAACTGTCCGAGAAATACGGCGTCCCCCTATATGATCTGAAAAAAGACAGAACAATAGATATAGATACCCCGATCGGGAAAATGTCCGTCGCCCGGCGGGTTACCGAAGTTGATTATTTAATCAATCTGCCGGTATTAAAGGGCCACTGCCAAACCCGGATGACCTGTGCCCTGAAAAACCTCAAGGGTTGTCTGCCCGACAGGGAGAAAAGGCGCTTTCACGGGCTGGGCTTGCACAGGCCGATTGCTGCCCTGGCCGCTGCCTTAAAGCCCGCCCTGACCATTGTGGACAGCATCTGCGGTGACCTCAACTTTGAAGAGGGTGGAACGCCCATCCAGACCAACCGCATTCTGCTGGGTGAGGACATGGTACAATTGGATGCCTACGGCTGCCACTTGATGGGTATCGATGTCCATGCTGTCGAGTATATCCCCCTGGCTGAGAAATATGGGGCCGGTAAAATGGAATTTAGAGAAGGGGATATAATTCAGATCAATAGGCCCGGGTTGACGGAAGAATATACCAGGGCCAGCGGCCTGGTAAGACGCTTAATCCGCAATGTACAGCAGAGGGATGCCTGCTCACCCTGTTTCGGCAATCTGGTCCATGCCCTGTATAGATTAGAACAGGAAGGCACATCCTTTACCGGGCCCATTGCCATCGGCCAGGGCTGGCAGGGTAAGGCCTTTAACGGCATCGGCATAGGGCGCTGTTGCGACGGGGCAGCTAAACAGCTTGCAGGCTGCCCGCCCAGTGCCGAAGACATAAAAAGGGCGCTCCTGGCCGGCAAATAAAGGCCGGCTGCAGGGGGCCCGGAGCTCAATGACGAAAGGGAGTAAAGTGGGGAAGGGGGTTGGGCCAGGTGTCAAGGGCAGTTCCGGTGAGAAAGGGCCAGGAAATTGAACTTGCAATCGATAGTCTCAGCCATGACGGGCAGGGGGTGGGGCGCTACCAGGGTTTTGCCATCTTTGTTCCCCACGCCGTACCCGGGGATCAGATCCGGGCAGAGATTATTACCGTACAGAAAAACTATGCCCGGGGCCTGATAACGAAGATAATTGCTTCCTCTGCTAGCAGGGTAAATCCTGCCTGCAGCATCTTTCCCGCCTGCGGCGGCTGCCAGCTGCAGCACCTTTCCTATCAGGAGCAGCTGGAGTTCAAGCGGCAGGTGGTGGTGGAGGCCCTGGCCCGGATCGGTAAATTAAAAGGAATAACGGTCCACCGGACCTTAGGGATGGAAGAACCCTGGCACTATCGCAACAAGGCCCAGATCCCCCTGGGAAGGAAGGGCAAGGAGATTGTGGCTGGCTTTTATGCCCCCCGCAGCCACCGGATAATAGACATGCCCGAGGGCTGCAAAATTCAAGATTCCTTGATCAACAAAGTATTGGCGGAGGTGCGGCGCCTCATTGTCAAACATAATCTCACCACCTATTCAGAAGAGACCCATTCAGGTCTCCTGCGGCACCTTTTTGTCCGGGTGGGAAGGGTAACGGGGGAAGCCATGGTGGTCCTGGTCATAAACGCCACCCAGCTGCCCAGGGGGAAGGCCATTGCCCAGGAATTAATGGAGGCCGTCCCCCAGGTGGTGAGCTTTGGCATCAGCATCAATACCAGGCGGACCAACCTGGTACTGGGGGATAAATTCCGGCTCTTGGCGGGAAAGAAAAGCTTAACCGACTATATCGGCCCCTTCCGCTTTGACATTTCCGCCCGTTCCTTCTTCCAGGTGAACCCTGTCCAGACGGA
>LFSN01000128.1:0-343 GCA_001513125.1 Clostridia bacterium DTU030 | reverse complement strand
TGGTGGTAGGGATTGAAACTGTGGAGGCCGCCATCCGGGATGCCAGGGCCAATGCCCGCCGCAACGGTGTGGACAATATCGACTTCATCACCGGCGATGTGGAAAGGGTACTCCCTGAACTCTGGGAGCAGGGTTTTCGCCCCGACGTCATTGTTTTAGACCCGCCCCGCAAGGGCTGTGCTCCCACCGCCCTGGACACCTTTGCCCGCATGCAGCCCGACCGGATTGTCTACGTTTCCTGCAACCCCACCACCCTGGCCCGGGACCTGGGGTATCTTGCCCAAAAGGGTTATGAGGTCCGGCAGGTCCAGCCCGTCGACATGTTCCCCCAGACGGCCCATGT
>LFSN01000099.1 GCA_001513125.1 Clostridia bacterium DTU030 | reverse complement strand
GTTGAATATCTCCTCTCTCATAGGTGACATTTTATCAGAATAAATTCAACATGACATTATCACAGAATCACTACAAATAAGTCCCAGATAGTTGACAGGTATACTAGGGTATGCTATTCTAAACTCGAGAAAACCAACCAAAATACTAGGAATTAAAATATAGTGATAAAGGAGGGAGGGAGCCCGCCATGCGCTTTTCTACCAGGGGTCGCTATGGACTGAAGGCCATGTTTGTTCTGGCCCAACATTATGGTCAGGGCCCCTTACCGTTAAAACAGGTGGCCGAGGACCAGGGCATTTCGGAAGCCTACCTGGAGCAGCTGATTGGGGAATTGCGCAAGTCTGGTTTGGTCAAAAGTGTACGGGGAGCCCAGGGGGGATACCTCTTGGGGAAGGCGCCGGACAGAATTACGGTAGGTGATATAATCAGGGTTCTGGAGGGTCCCATAGCGCCGGCAGATTGCGTTATTGAAGATGAGGAATTGGATCTTTGTGATCAGGCCGACAAGTGTGTGACCAGATTGATCTGGGAACGGGTCCGGGACAGTGTCAGCGAGGTCCTGGACAGTATGTCCCTGGCCGATATGCTGGCCAAGGCCAGCGAGATCCAGGGTGGGTCACCCCAGTGTCAACCAATTTCCCAGTGAAGGAGTGGAGGAAATGAAAACTATCTACCTGGATCATGCAGCCACAACCCCAGTTCATCCCCGGGTATTGGAAAAGATGCTGCCCTATTTTAGGGACCAGTATGGTAATCCTTCCAGTGTCTATCGTTTGGGCCGGGAGGCGAAGAAGGCAGTAGAGGATGCCAGGGAAAAGGTGGCCCAGCTCATAGGCGCTGAACCCAGGGAGATCGTATTTACCAGTGGGGGTACGGAGGCGGACAACATTGCCCTGCAGGGAGTTGCCCGGGCCAACCGGGATCGGGGCCGGCACATCATCACCTCTGCCGTTGAACACCACGCCGTCCTGCACACCGCAGAGGCCCTGGAAAAGGAAGGCTTTTCCGTCACCTACTTGCCCGTGGATAAGTATGGCCGGATAAGTATAGCCGATCTGGAAGCTGCCATTGGCAAAGACACTATCCTCATCAGCATTATGTATGCCAACAATGAGGTGGGGACAGTCCAGCCTATTCGGGAAATAGGCCGGCTGGCCCGGGAACATGGCATAATCTTCCATACTGACGCCGTCCAGGCGGTGGGATATTTGCCCATCGATGTGAACAGGGATAACATAGACCTCCTTACCCTCTCGGGACACAAATTATACGGACCCAAGGGAATAGGTGCCCTGTACCTTCGGCGGGGGACCAGGATTGCTCCCCTGATGGGGGGCGGTGCCCAGGAAAGGAAATGGCGGCCGGGTACGGAAAATGTACCGGGTATCGTTGGTCTGGGTGAGGCTGCGGTTTTGGCCGGGGAAAACATGGAAGAGCGGGCAGCGAAGCTGCGCCGCCTGCGGGATATGCTTATTGACGGGGTGCTGGAGCGGATCGATCACGTCCGGGTCAACGGGCATCCCGAAGAGAGGTTGCCCGGCAATGCCCACTTTGCCTTTGAGTTTATCGAAGGGGAATCCCTCCTCTTAAATCTTGATTTGGAAGGGATTGCTGCCTCCAGCGGTTCGGCCTGTACCTCGGGTTCCCTGGAACCCTCCCATGTCCTTTTGGCCATGGGGATGCCCCATGAGATTGCCCATGGCTCCCTGCGGCTGACCCTGGGGGAAGATAATACCGAGGAAGATATTGAGCGGGTCCTGGAAGTGCTGCCGCCCATCGTACAAAAGCTGCGGGATATGTCGCCCCTTTATAAGAAAAGTCTTTAGCAGCCCTAGCTTTGCTGCAAGGGGAAAGGAGGAAGAGGTATGTACAGTGAAAAGGTAATGGAATACTTCATGAATCCGAAGAATATTGGCGAGATTGAGAACCCCGATGGAGTCGGGGAGGTCGGAAATCCCCGCTGTGGAGATATTATGAGGATTACCATCAAGGTCGAAGATGACCGCATTACCGACGTCAAATTTAAGACCTTCGGCTGTGTGGCTGCCATTGCTACCAGCAGCATGATTACAGAAATGGCCATTGGGAAAACTATAGAAGAAGCCTTGCAGTTGACCAATAAGGCGGTAGCCGAGGCCCTGGATGGTTTGCCGCCGGCTAAGATGCACTGTTCCAATCTGGCAGCCGATGCCCTTCATGCTGCCATCAAGGATTATCAAGAACGGGTGGGAGCCTCCCAGTAGGTGGGTGATGGATGGTATGACCAGGAAGGATAGGGTTGTAGTGGCAATGAGCGGCGGGGTGGACAGTTCCGTCACTGCCGCTCTTTTACTGGAGCAAGGCTATGAAGTTATCGGTATGACCATGCAGATCTGGCCCCGGGAGGGGGATGCGGCCTGGGAAGAAGGCCACCGGACCTGCTGTTCCCTGTCGGCCGTCGACGATGCCCGGCGGGTAGCCGATAAGTTGGGGATACCCTTTTATGTGACAAATTTGCGGGCAGTTTTTCAAGAGAGGATCATCGACTACTTTACCGCCGAATATGCCCGGGGCCGGACCCCAAACCCCTGTGTTGCCTGCAATCATTATATCAAGTTTGATGCCCTGTTGGATCGGGCCCTGGCCCTGGATGCCCACTACCTGGCTACCGGCCACTATGCCCGGGTAGAGTATGATCCGGAGAGGGGGCGTTACCTGATCAGGAAGGGAAGGGATGGCCACAAGGACCAGAGCTATGTCCTCTACGGCTTGACTCAGAAACAGCTCTCCCACACCCTCCTGCCCTTGGGGGAGCTGACCAAGGAGGAAACCCGGCGCCTGGCCCAGGATTTGGGTTTAAAGGTAGCCACCAAACCCGACAGCCAGGAGATTTGCTTTGTGCCCAATAACGACTACCGGAGCTTCCTCAGGGAGAGGATCCCAGGCCAGATCAAGCCCGGCCCCTTCCTCGACACCGAAGGGAATGTCCTCGGCACCCATGCCGGTTTACCCTACTATACCATCGGCCAGCGCCGGGGCCTGGGCTTGACAGCCCCGGAACCCCTCTATGTGATCGATATTGACACGGAGCGAAATGCCGTTATCGTCGGCACCAGGGATAAGCTGTACCGGCAGGAGCTGGTCGCAGAGGATGTGAATTTTGTTGCCGTTCCAGGCCTGGCTGAGCCCCTGGCGGTTACGGCCATGATCCGCTACAATGCTCCGGAAGTAAGGGCTGAAATAAGCCCCCTGCCCGGTGATGAGGTCCTGGTGCGCTTTGAAAACCCCGTACGGGCACCGACACCGGGACAGTCTGTGGTCTTTTATCAGGAGGATGTGGTAATTGGCGGCGGGATTATTAAGGAGACGCGGTAAGTACCATAGCATAGAAAAAGAGGGATATACTGGATTAATTGGACAAATAGGGGTGCAGGCAGGTTAAAGCCGGCTTGACGGGGGGATGAAAAGGGATTATTCTGATAATAATTTATCTTGTAGAAGGGCAGCTGGCGCATAAGTAAAGGAAAAGGGAACAATACTGTAGAATGGTATGGTAGGGGAGGGGCCAGCCTCTTTCAACACCCCTGGCAGGGGTGTTTTATGTTTATTCTCTGGCGCAGTTTGTCGACCTTCCCTGGGCCAGGAAAGGCGCCAGATACCGGGAAAAACAGGCTTTGAGGAGGGTGCCCAAAGTGATTGTCGTCATGTCTCCAACCGCCTCCCAGGGAGAAATCGAGGCCGTTGTGGAATGGCTGCACGGCCATGGTTATGAGGTCCACATCTCCCGGGGCAAGGTGCGGACCATCCTCGGCGTCATCGGCGATAAGGAGACCCTTTTCGATTTGCCCGTGGAGGCCCTGGAGGGGGTTGAGAAGACGGTTCCGGTGACCCATCCCTACAAATTGGCCAGCCGCCTCTTCAAAGAAGAGGCAACGGTTATTGATGTGGATGGAGTCAAGATTGGGGGGAACCATTTCGTCGTCATAGCCGGCCCCTGTGCCGTGGAAAGCAGGGAACAGCTCCTGGAAACAGCCCGGAAGGTGAAGGAAGCAGGGGCCCATTTTTTGCGGGGTGGCGCCTTTAAACCCCGCACTTCCCCCTATTCCTTCCAGGGCCTTCAGGAAGAAGGCCTCAAGCTTCTGTCGGAAGCCCGGGAGGAAACTGGTTTAAGGGTGGTAACGGAAGTTATGGCCCCCCACCATACGGAGCTGGTCGCCCGCTATGCCGACATCCTCCAGATCGGGGCCCGGAACATGCAAAACTTTGATCTCCTCCGGGAGGTGGGCAGGGCGAGAAAACCCGTTTTATTGAAGCGGGGTCTTGCCGCCACCATAGACGAATGGCTCAACGCTGCCGAGTACATTATGTGTGAGGGAAACTACCAGGTCATCTTGTGTGAGCGGGGCATCAGGACCTATGAACCCATGACCAGGAACACCCTGGATATCAGCGCCATTCCCCTGGTAAAGGGTTTGAGCCATCTGCCGGTCCTGGCCGACCCCAGCCATGCCAGCGGCAAATGGCGGCTGGTGGCTCCCCTTTCCCGGGCTGCCCTGGCTGCCGGTGCCGACGGGCTCATGATCGAAGTTCATCCCGATCCCTCCCGGGCCGTCTCCGATGGCCCCCAGTCCCTAAAACCCGACAAGTTTGCTGCAGTAATGGCTGAATTACGTCAACTTATCCCTACTATGGGAAAGGAGATGGCCTAGATGTTGCAGGCAAAGAGGGCTGCCATCATTGGTTTGGGCTTCATAGGGGGCTCCCTGGCCTGGTCTTTGCGCCGGGCCGGTTGGGAAGTGCGGGCCTATGACAGGGACCCGACCTGCCTCCAGTATGCAAGGGAACGGAAAATAATCGACGGTGGCTACGATAGTGTAGCCCCGGCTGTAGCGGGGGCCCAGCTGGTCTGCCTGGCCGTTCCCCCGGCGGACGTCCTTGCCCTTGGCCGGGAGGCAGCGCCCCACCTGGTCCCCGGCTGCATTGTTACCGATGTTGCCAGTGTGAAGGAAAATATAGTTGCGGGGATGATGGAGCTACTGCCTGCCAGCGCCTATTATGTAGGGGGGCATCCCATGGCCGGTTCGGAGCAGGGTGGCATCAGGGCCGCCTCTCCCTACCTGCTGGTGGGTGCCCCTTACCTTTTAACTCCTGTTCCCGCCACCTGCCCCCAGGCCCTGGACTTTATGGTGGAACTGGTAAAAAACCTGCGGGCAAAGCCCCTGGTCATGTCGCCGGCGGAGCACGACTACTGGGTGGCCGGTGTGAGCCATTTGCCTTACCTGGTTGCCGTTGCCCTCTGCCAGCTGATTGCCCGCCTGGGGGGAGACGCCAGCTGGCCGGCCAATATTGCCGCCAGCGGCTTTCGCGATACCACCCGGGTGGCATCTTCTGATCCCCTGCTGTGGCGGGATATCTGCCTGGAGAATCGGGACCAGATCCTGCCCCTCCTCCGGAGCTACCGGGGCATTATAACTGAGCTGGAGAGGGTGCTGGAGGAGGGGGAAGAAGAGGGCCTGTCCCGCTACCTGGCCGGCGGGAAGAATTTTCGGGATGCCTTGTTTGAGGGAGGAAAGGCTGATGGAGTTGCGGGTGCAGGGGGCAGCCCGGCTGCAGGGAAGGATCCAGATTCCTGGCGATAAATCCATTGCCCACCGGGCTCTGCTCCTGGGCGCCCTGGGGAAGGGCCGGACCATCATCCAGGGCTTCCCCGCCAATGCCGACTGCCTGGCCACCCTGGACTGCCTCCAGGCCCTGGGGGTGAGGATAGAGTGGACGGCCCCCGAAGTGGTCTCGGTGGACGGGAGGGGAAGGCTGCAGGAGCCGGTGCAGGTTCTAGATGCCAAAAATTCCGGCACAACCATGCGGCTCCTCCTCGGCCTTTTGGCGGGCCAGCCCTTTAACGCCACGATTACCGGCGATGCTTCCCTCTGCCGGCGCCCCATGAACCGGGTCACCGTCCCTCTGCGGGAAATGGGGGCCCGGATCTCGGGCCGGGAGGGAGGCCGGTATGCGCCCCTGACGATAACAGGAGGTAATTTGCAGGGGATAAGCTACCGGCTGCCCGTGGCCAGTGCCCAGGTAAAGTCGGCCCTCCTGCTGGCGGGTTTGCAGGCAGCGGGGACTACCAGCCTGGAGGAACCAGCCCCCTCCCGGGACCATACGGAACGGATGCTGGCCTATCTTGGGGTGGACCTGGTAAAGGAAGGAAATATAATTAGAATTAAAGGTCCCCAGGTCCTGGCGGGAGGAAGGATTGTGGTTCCAGGGGACATTTCCTCCGCTGCCTTTTTGCTCGTGGCCGGTTTGTTGGTGCCAGAAGGGCATGTAGTCATAGAGGGCGTCGGGGTTAATCCCACCCGCACCGGGATCCTGGATCTCTTGGCGGAGGCCGGCGGCAGGATCCAGGTTAAAAATCATCGGGTGTTTAACGGGGAACCGGTGGCGGATCTCCTTGTCGAGCCTGCCCGGCTCAAATCCTTCCAGATTTCCGGCCCCCTGGTCCCCCGCCTGATAGACGAAATACCCGTTCTGGCCGTGGCTGCCACCCAGGCTGCCGGGACCACCATAATCAGGGATGCCGGGGAGCTGCGGGTCAAGGAGAGCGACAGGCTGCAGGCCATAGTCCAGGGGCTGCGAAAGCTGGGAGGGGCAGTGGAGGAGAGGGCCGATGGCTTGATCATCCACGGACCCACAGCCCTTGAGGGTACCCTCCTGGAAAGTCACGGGGACCACCGCATGGCCATGGCCTGGGCCGTCGCCGGGCTCCTGGCCCGGGGTGAGACGGTGGTCAAGGGTGCAGAGTGCATCGGTGTTTCCTTCCCGGGCTTTGTCCACTGCCTGGCAGGGCTGGGTGCCGTTGTCGGCTACTGATTGTTAATAGATGTTTTTATGGCGGAGGTAGGACCATGCTGCGTTACTTAAGTGCGGGGGAGTCCCACGGCAGGTGCCTGACGGCGATTATTGAGGGTTTGCCGGCCGGCCTCCCCCTGGATTTAGCCCAAATCGACGGGGAGTTGGCCCGGCGGCAGAGGGGTTACGGCCGGGGGCCGCGGATGGAGCTGGAAAGGGACCGGGTGCAGGTGCTGGCTGGCCTGCGGGATGGCAAGACCCTGGGCAGTCCCCTGGCCCTGCTCATTGAAAACAGGGACTGGACCAACTGGGAGAAGGTAATGGATCCGGTCTCGGTTTCAGCCGGGGAAGTCCTTACCAATCCCAGGCCCGGCCATGCCGACCTGCCCGGTGTCATAAAATACCGGCAGCAGGATGTCCGCAACATCCTGGAGCGGGCCAGCGCCCGGGAAACGGCCATGCGGGTTGCCGTCGGGGCGGTGGCCAAGGCCCTCCTGGCCCATTTTCAGGTGCAGGTGGTCAGCCATGTGGTGGCCATTGGGGATGTGACGGCAGCCGCGGTGATGGCACCCCATGGCGACTTGAGCCTCCTTGCCGATGAATCCCCCGTCCGCTGCCTCGATCCGGAGGCGGAAAGGGCCATGGTGGCGGCAATTAAGGCAGCTCAAAAAGAGGGGGATTCCTTGGGGGGAGTCTTTGAAGTCATCGCCCTGGGAGTTCCCTGGGGCCTGGGCAGCCATGTCCACTGGGACCGGAAACTGGACGGCCGGCTGGCCCAGGCCATTGTCAGCATCCAGGGGGTCAAGGGGGTGGAATTCGGGGCTGGTTTTGCCGGTTGCCAACTTCCCGGAAGCAGCTTCCACGATGAGATAGTTTACGATCCGAAGAGGGGGTATACCTTTACCAGCAACAATGCCGGGGGGATTCAGGGCGGGATGAGCACCACGGCCCCCATTGTGATCAGGGGGGCCATGAAACCCATCCCCACCCTGGCAAAACCCCTGCAGAGCGTCGACATAAAAACCAAGGAGCCGACCCCGGCCAGTGTCCAGCGCACCGACAGCTGTGCCGTCCCGGCGGCCAGCATTGTGGCCGAGGCTGCCGTGGCCTGGGAGCTGGCCGTTGCCTTTCTGGAGAAATTCGGGGGCGACTCCCTGGCGGAAATCAAGGATAACTACAACCAATACCTTAAGAATTTGTAGCGGCCTCCGGCCGCCCATTTTTTTCTACAGCTACATTTTGCTGTTTTCTTTTTGCCAAGGGATTTTATCCAAAGGGGCTAAAAAATGTTCCGGTGGGAATAATAAAGAAGGGAGCCCTGGCTGGAGTAGGGGGAACTGTCATTCTGGTATAAAGGGTTATACCCAGGTTAGGCCAGGATTGGGAGCAGGAAACAAATATCCTATACCGGACGGGGCTCCCCATCTTCTTGGCGGAAGGAGTAATTGCTATGACGTGCCCCGTCTGCGGTGGCCGGGATGTTGGTAAGATAGGGGCTAAACAGTATTACTGCCACGACTGCTGTGTGGAATTTGCGGTCCGGCGGGACCGGATCCAGGTCTACCAGCTTGAAGATGACGGCACTCTGGTGGCAGTAGCAGAAGTTGAAGCCCTGGGATGAGAAAGGGGGGGGAAAAGGTGCGGGCTTTCTGGCAGGGTGTGCTCTTCGGCGGCCTGGCAGGAATAATAGTGGGGGTTATGGCTGCTCCCCGGCTGCAGGAGGAAATGAAGATCCCAATCATAAAAAAGGGAGGACAGATAAGCAATCTCGCCCAGAGGGCGCTCCGGGGTGTCCAGGAGAATGTAAGTGAGATATGGCAGCGGAGGATGACTCGGGAATAGGAGAAATGTATATGTACCGCCGCATCCTGTATTGTTTGGCCATACTGGCGTCCCTGCTGCTCCTTGGTTTCTTTTTGTACAGGATAAGGGGGATTTTTGCCCCTTTTATCTTTGCCATAATTTTGGCCTACATCTTTAATCCCGTCCTGGTTTTCTTGCAAAAACACGGCTTCTCCCGCCTCGGCGCCCTCATTGCCCTCTATTTCGCCCTGGCGGGCCTGGTATTCATTACTGCCACCGAGGTAATTCCAATAATAATAACGGAGCTCAACACCTTTGCCGATAGCCTCCCCCGCTATACCAGCCAGATCCAGGATACCCTCAGGGCTGTTAACCGCCAGTATTCCCGGGTTGGCATACCCCAAAGCCTGAGGCAGGTGCTGGACGATGCCATCAAGCGGGGAGAGGAGGAGCTAATTGGACTTACAGGCCGCTTGGTTGACGGTGTCATCGGCGTCTTTTCCTACTTATTAAAATTAATCCTGGCACCGGTCCTGGCCTTTTACATTCTCAAGGACCTGACGGCTCTGAAGGGGGTTGTGGTCAACGGCATTCCCTATCGTTACCGGGGAGATATCTTGAGCTTGCTGGAGGCCATCGACGGGGCAGTAGGGGGATTTATCCTGGGGCATGTCTTAATCAGCCTCCTGGTTGGTGTCCTGTCGGCCATAGGCCTGTATCTCCTGCAGATAGATTTTGCCCTGATCCTGGGGCTGGTGGCGGGTATAACCAACATTATCCCCTATTTTGGCCCCATAATCGGGGCCGTACCAGCCCTGGTGATTGCCCTCCTCAAATCCTCCCGGCACATGGTCTATGTTATAATTCTCTTTACCGTTATACAGCAGGTGGAAAGCAATATCCTGGCCCCTGCTATTCTTGGGGACCGGGTGGGCCTGCACCCCCTGGCGGTAATCTTTATCCTCCTGGTGGGGGGAGAGCTTTTTGGCCTCCTGGGCCTTTTGCTGGCAGTTCCCGTGGCGGCCATGGGTAAGGCTGTGCTGGTGTGGCTCTGGCAGCGTTTTTTCAGTAAAAACCCTCCTAGCCCCTCATAGGCAGACGGCTTTGCGGCCTCCCGTAACGTCATGGGAGACATTCCCTACGTTCTGGCAGGTATAAGGCATCTAATGGATATGAGCCTGTCAATTATCATAATGATAGGCTGGCCATTGCCGCCGGTCTCCCTTTCTGGAGGTTAGAGGTTAGAGGTTCGTTGTTACCCATGTTCTGACTGAACACTGAACACCGACCACTGACAGCTGATTACTGACAGCCGAATACCGCAACCGTAC
>LFSN01000144.1 GCA_001513125.1 Clostridia bacterium DTU030 | reverse complement strand
AGGGCCATCTGCCTCCGGCCGAAGCCCTGCAGATCGGGGAAGCCGGGGTGGGCGCCGATGCCCACATTGTTTTCCACCGCCAGGGCAACGGTCTTTTCCATGACCATGAAATCACCGGCATGGAAACCGCAGGCGATATTGGCCGAAGTCACATACTTTAAGACCTCTTCGTCCAACCCCAATTTATAGGTACCAAAGCTTTCCCCTACGTCGGAATTCAGGTCTACTCTCTTGCTCATAGCCTAAGCCTCCCATATAAACCTTATCTTATTTCCTCCACATAGGTGGAGAACCTTTGACCGGCGATGCTGATCTGGAAGTTCCAGCTGCGGCCGGTAGCCCTGGGCAGGGAGTCCTTCCACTTCTTGAGGGCTGTTTCCCTGTCCTGCAAGAGCTGTAGGGCCTCCTCCCTGCCGATGGTAGCAAAGCGCACTGTATCGCCGGGCTTGGCCTGGCCGATGAGGCTCAGGTCGACGCTGCAGACGGTGGCGATTTTCGGATAACCGCCTGTAGTCTGCCGGTCGGCCAGCATGACGATGGGCAGGCCGTGGCCGGGGACCTGGACGGCCCCCAGGGGGATGCCGTCGGAGATGATATCGGCCCCTTCCTTGTGCTCGATGGTGGGACCCTGCAGCCGGTAGCCCATCCGGTCGGCTTCGGTGGTGACGGTGTATTCAGACTGGAAGAAGGTTTCCAGGCCGGCTTCTGTGAAATGGTCGTCCTGGGGACCGGGGATAACCCGGAGGGTTATGGCTGATGAGTATTTCGGGATCAGCCCTTCGGCTAATCTGGTTCCCGTGGGGAGGTTCCTTTCCTGCAGGGAACCGGCGCTGAGAACGTCGCCGGCTTTGAGGGCCCGCCCATCTATGCCGCCGATCTTGCCCCTCAGATAGGTGGCACGGCTGCCCATTACTTCCGGTACATCTATGCCCCCGGCTACGGCCAGGTAGGCCCGGCAGCCCTCCCGGGCGGCGGTAAAGCTTATTTCATCGCCGGGATTTACGGCCACCGTCTCCCAGCGGGGAAACTCCGCTCCGTTGATACGGGCCCCAAGGTCGGCCCCGGTCAGGGCCACTTTAACCGGGGCCAGAACCTTGAGCTTGGGACCCAGGAGGGTCATTTCCAGGGCCGCGGCTCCTTCGGGATTCCCCACCAGGATATTGGCGACGCGGAGGGCAAACTCGTCGACGGCCCCGGCCACAGGCATGCCGAAGGCCTGGTAGCCGTGGCGCCCCCGGTCCTGAATGGTGGTCAGGAGCCCGGGTGTAATTACTTCCAGGATCTTGGTCATTGGGCAGTCCCCTCCTCGGTCAATGGTTCCTGCTGGACCTCATAGGTGCCGGCAGCCACGCTGGCCGCAATCTCCTCGTATTCTGCTTTTGTTATTGGGACAAAGCGGACGTAGTTGCCGGCCTTCAGCAGCACGGGCGGTTCCCGGTAGGGATCGTACAATTTCAGGGGTGTGCGCCCGATGAGCTGCCAGCCGCCGGGGCTGTCGATGGGGTAGATGCCCGTTTGTTTGCCGGCAATGCCCACGGAACCGGCGGGGATGTGGGTCCGGGGTGTTTTCAAGCGGGGGGTGGCCAGCCTTTCGTCCATGCCCCCCAGGTAGGAGAAGCCTGGGGTGAAGCCCAGCATGTAGATCAGGTAATTGGTGCCCGTGTGGAGCTGGATGACTTCTTCAGCACTCAGACCTGTATGCTGGCAGACGTGGTCCAGGTCGGGCCCAAATTCCCCCCCGTAGCAAACCGGTACCATGGTCACTTCTGGAGCCGCCAATTCTATATCCGCCAGGCTTCCGGTAAGCTCTTTAATCTTTTCCTCCAGTTCCCTGGGATCGATCTGCAGGGGATCATAGTGGACCAACACAGAACGGTAGGTGGGGACTAATTCCACTATCCCTGCCAGGGCTTGTTCCTCAAGGATCTGGGTGAAGGAACGGATCCGGGCATTGACTTCGGGTGCGATTTCGTTTCCGAACTCAACAACCAGTGCACTGTCCCCGGCCGGGAGCAGGCGCGGTTGGTCGTACATCTACTTCACCTCCAGAGGGAAGGAACACCATTAACTAAGACCAGAGGGCAGCTATACCCGAGAGGGACTTGATGCCCATGTACAGGGTGATAACGGTGACCAGTATACCGAAGATTAAGAGCCAGCTGGGATGCTCATAGTCGCCGACTATATCCTTGCGCTTGGATGCCACCAGGATGGTGCCCAGGGTTAAGGGTAGGATCAAGCCGTTGAAGGAGCCGGCCAGAACCAGCAGGGTTACCGGCTGCTGCACCGTTACAAAAAGGAGAGTGGAAGCGGTGATAAAACCAATGATCCACTTGCTGACATTCTTGCCGACGACGTCAAAGAGGGTGCGCAGGAAAGAAACGGAAGTATAAGAGGCGCCTATGACTGAGGTGATACCGGCACACCACAGGACAATGCCGAAAAACTTATAACCCAGGGTACCGGCCCCAATCTGGAAGGCGGAAGCCGGGGGATTGGCCGGGTCCAGGGCGGCGCCGGTGGAAACCACGCCCAGGATGGCCAGGAAGAGGAGGACCCGCATGATCCCGGCAATTACCATTCCGTTGACGGCACTGCGGTTGACCTTATCCAGGTTTTCAACCCCGGAAATACCGGCATCCAGCAAGCGGTGACCGCCGGAGAAGGTAATGTATCCTCCCACCGTTCCCCCCACCAGGGTTATGATGGATTAATTAATTTCCCCCGGCTGGGAAGCAATTGCCCGGGCAAATTAGGGGAACATAATAGGGGTTTTTTCGTCTTATCATATGGTTAGCCGTCTTCTATTCCAGTGAGGACAAAAGGAGGAATTAACATGCAAGGAAACAGATCTGGTACCTGCCGGTTTATCGCTGCTGTGGTTTTGGCCCTGCTGCTTGCCGTCACCCTGGGAGGATCGGCCCTGGGCGCTTCCCCCCGGGTAAAACTGGGCAACGAGGTCCTGCTGGAAAAGTTCCGCCCCCTGGTGGCAGGGAAACGGGTGGGTTTGGTTACCAACCAAACGGGTGTCAACGGCAGGGGAGAAAGTTTGATAGATATATTATACCATGCTGGGGACATTAATCTAGTTGCCCTCTACGGGCCGGAACACGGCATTGACGGGCGGGCCAAGGCCGGTGAATACGTAGCGTCCTACACCCATCCCCGGCTCAAGATCCCAGTCTACAGCCTCTACGGTGCTACCAGGATGCCTACCCCGGAGATGCTGGCCGGTATCGATGTGCTGGTCTTTGACATCCAGGATATCGGTGCCCGCTCCTATACCTATATGTCTACCCTGAATTACTGCCTGGTGGCGGCTCAAAGGGAGGGGTTACCCGTCCTTGTCCTGGACAGGCCTAACCCCCTGGGAGGACTGACCGTCGAAGGGCCGGTAATGGAGGATCGCTTCATCTCCTTTGTCGGTGTCGACAACCTTCCCATGGCCCACGGCATGACGGCCGGGGAGCTGGCCCGCTTCTTCAACCGGAAGATTGGGGCCGAGCTCCTGGTGATTCCCATGGAGGGTTATAGCCGGGACATGATCTTCCAGGACACAGGCCTGCCCTTTGTCCAGACTTCGCCCAATATACCAGATCTGGTCTCGGCCTTCGGCTACATGGCCACAGGTCTGGGTGAGGGTACCGGCGTCGGCCAGCGGGATCAGTTCAAGTGGATTGGGGGAACGGGCATTGATTCCGAAAAATTTGCCAGCCTGCTGAACAGGGCTGGCCTTGCCGGCGTCAGGTTTATACCCGATCCCCGGGGCAGTTCCGGCGGTGTGAAGCTGGAAATTACCGACTACCGGACCTTCAACCCGGCCCGGACAGGCCTCTACGCCCTGGCCTACGCCAAGCAGTTGAAAAAGGACTTTAAGGTACCCAAGAGCGGGGAGACCATTGTCATGTTCGACAAAATCATGGGGACGGCCACCATCGGCCAGTACCTGGAGCAGAACCGCAGCCCCCAGGAGATAGAGGCCAGCTATCAGCCCCAGCTGGAGAAATTCAAAAGGGAGCGGGAAAAATATCTGATTTACGGCTCCCAGCCCCTCCAGTGGCCGGACCTGGGGAAGGAAATCGTCGTCTTTGTGGACGGAGTCCCCGTCATCTTTGATGTTGCCCCCCATATCGATGCCAATGACCGGACCATGGTGCCCGTGCGGGCTATTGCCGAGGCCCTGGGGGCAGAGGTGAAGTGGGATGGGGCCAGCCGCAAAGTCACCATTGTTCGGGGAGGGCGGGAATTGGTCCTGACCATCGATAACCCGAAAGCCACAATTAATGGTAAGACTTTTACAATGGATACCAGGCCGGTGATCAGGCAGGGCCGCACCATGGTGCCCCTCCGCTTTGTCGGGGAACTGCTGGGAGTCCGGACTGTCGATTGGGATGGCAGGCTCCGGCTGGTGAAAATATATAATTGAAGGTAGGGAGGCGCAGGGAAGAACTGCGCCTCTTCCCTTCCAGGGACAAAGGCAGGCCATGGCAGGGGCTGGGACTGGTGATGGAAATAGGTTTATAATAATAGCCGGGATAAAATTTAATATTATTTTAGCGAACAAGCCCTTGACTTCTTTCCTTTACCATGGTAAAATCATAAAGCGAAGGACAGATAATAAATACAGGAGGGGGAACCGCGATGAGGAAAAAATTATTGGCACTATTACTTGCGGCAGCGTTGGTGTTGAGCCTGGCAGCCTGCTCCTCAGGCCCTGCCGAAGAACCTGCCGGCGAAGATGCTGAAGGAAATGGCGAAGGAACCGCATATAACACGGTAGTTCCGGGCAAATTTACCGTTGGCTTTGACCAAAACTTCCCACCCATGGGTTTTGTCGGCGATGATGGCCAGTTCACCGGTTTTGACCTGGACTTGGCCGCCGAAGTGGCCGACCGGCTGGGACTGGAACTTGTCCTGCAGCCCATCGCCTGGGATGCCAAGGACATGGAACTGTCGACGAAGAATATCGACTGTGTCTGGAATGGCTTTACCATCAATGGACGGGAAGATAAATATACATGGACTGAACCCTACATGGCCAACAACCAGGTCTTTGTCGTCAGGGGCGATTCCGATATCAGGACTCTGGCCGATTTGGCAGGCAAGAAGGTAGTTGTCCAGATGGACTCCAGTGCCGAGGCGGCCCTGGCCGATAGGCCCGATTTAGTAGAAACCTTTGGCGAGTATCTGACGGCTGCCGATTATGAAAGTGCCCTTATGGACCTGGAAGCTGGAGCCGTCGATGCCGTGGCCATGGACGAGATTGTGGCCAATTACAAAATCGAGAGAAGGGGAGAGAACCTCTTCGTCCTCGAAGAAAAACTGGCTGCCGAAGAATATGGTGTCGGCTTCCTGCTGGGGAATACGGAGCTGCGGGATGTAGTCCAGGCCACCCTGGAGGAAATGGCCGCCGATGGTACCCTGGCCCGTATCTCCAACGATTGGTTTGGTAAAGACGTAACTACAATCGGTAAGTAATACCGGGTATAAATGCTGCACGCAAGGGAAAGGGCTATCCCTGCCGAGATAGCCCTTTCTTTTCTGTGAGAAGGGGGCAACATTGTGGAGTGGTCTGTACTGGTCGCAAAACTGGCCGAGGGCATGTGGGTTTCCGTGGAAATATTTAGCCTCACCCTGCTTTTTTCCCTTCCCCTGGG
>LFSN01000053.1:1013-1382 GCA_001513125.1 Clostridia bacterium DTU030 | reverse complement strand
GCCCTTTCCCTCGGTGTGGGCAGCGCAGTAGCCCTGGCACTTTTGAAAATAATTGTCCCCGGTATCCAATTGTGGCATTACCTTTTACCGGGGTATATAATTTCCGTTGTGATGACCTTTTTTGTGCCCCCGCTTTTTGTGGGGATTGCCTTTGACTCCGGCGGGGTAGCTTCGGGGCCGATGACAGCAACCTTTATCCTGGCCTTTTCCCAGGGGGTGGCGGAAGCCACCGCGGGGGCTGATGTGTTATTGGACGGTTTCGGTACCATCGCCATGGTTGCCCTAACCCCATTGATTGCCCTGCAGGTTTTAGGGCTCATCTATAAGGTGAAAACTGTAAAAGGGGGAATTGAAGCCGATGACGAATAG
>LFSN01000053.1:475-819 GCA_001513125.1 Clostridia bacterium DTU030 | reverse complement strand
GCCCTGGAAGAGATCGGGAGAAAGTTCCAGTTCCATAAACCCCATACAGGGATTGGTTTCTGTATTGCCGTCAAGTACTTCTTCAGGGGTTTGAAGCATCCAGGTGAAAACCTGGAGGAAAGCAGAGGTGAAGAAGAAGCTATGCCTGAAGATTCGTTGTATGATGCCATTTTTGTAATAGTCGATCGGGGGAAGGCGGAAGCTGTTATTGATGCGGCAACCAAGGCCGGTTCCAAAGGCGGGACAATCATACATGCCAGGGGTTCGGGCATTCATGAAACCAGCAAGCTCTTTGCCATGGAAATAGAGCCGGAAAAAGAAGTGGTTTTAATCCTGGCAGAAAA
>LFSN01000053.1:0-450 GCA_001513125.1 Clostridia bacterium DTU030 | reverse complement strand
CCTACGGTTTATACAAGTGAACATCCTACACCTAAATGGGGACGGGGTTGTGACCCCCGTCCCCTTATCACTTTCTAAGCCCTTACCCTATACATGCCAGTCCGGGGGAAGGGAGGCAACGATCTTCCCCTCTCCCCTGATTTTGATATACGGGTTGCCTGGTATGATGGCCACCGCCCATTGGTCCTTACTGGGGTGCTTAATGACCTCCTGCTCCTGCCAATTGTGGGCATTGACATCAAGGACCTCGTGTTGGTTGGGCGAAATGAAATACCCGAGTATTTCCCTGGTTTCCTTCATCCTGGACACCCCCTAATACTAGAGGCCATACTTGTTCAGAAGATCTTCCTCAATACTGGCACGTTTCCTGTCGGAGAGGGCGCAATCGTAGATCTGTATTTCGGCGATGAAGCCCTTCCAATAATAGCGATCCTCTCTCCCGCTGCGGCC
>LFSN01000005.1:239-898 GCA_001513125.1 Clostridia bacterium DTU030 | reverse complement strand
ATAAATGGCGCCGGGCCGCCCGGGCCTACGGCGGTGGGCAGGAGATTCCTGACCGAGGGGTGGAAGCGTAGCTAGAGGTTGGATAACCTCAAACCTCTAACTTCCAGTAAAAGGTGCCTGCCGTGCGTTAAAGGTACAGGTTTCCTGTTTTGTCAATGAATTATTATTCAGGAAAAACCAGGCTCTCTTGGGACAAAAATCATTCCCCAGCAGCCTGGTTTTATTCTGTGGCGAAAAGGGGTAATTGCTGTCCGGCTAAAATTCTATTACTGCAAAGTTCGCAAAAAACGACATCCACAAACTATCCCCAGGCAAAACCCCATGACGGCAGTTATTAACAGAGTTGTCCACATTATCCACATTTTCCTCCATCCACAGGGCCCCAATGCAGCATTTGTGCCAAAAATGTGGCAGTGTCTGTGGATAAGTTGTTCCCCACAGCGGAACAGAGCCGGGAAAACCCATCTCCTTCTCCAGCACCGGGTCTGGCTGGTAAGAGAAAAAAGGATCGGATTTTGGTGCCGGAGAGAAAAATTTGGCAGGGAAAAGGGGAAAAAGGGTATTGCATATATATACAAAGTAGTGTAATATTATAAATAACAATTGGCGCGGGGGAGGGGAGAAATGGTATTGCAAGATTATTCCCGGTGCTGTATAAT
>LFSN01000005.1:0-210 GCA_001513125.1 Clostridia bacterium DTU030 | reverse complement strand
ACTGGCCGGCTGCGGCGGCAGCCAGGAGCCTGCTGCCGGCGGCGAGGAAGGAAACGGGGAAGGGGAAAGCAGGGTCTTAAAGGTCGGCCTCAATGCAGCCTTCCCGCCCTTTGAAATGAGGGATGAAAATGATCAGCTCATCGGCTTTGATGTGGACTTGATGAAGGAACTGGGCGCCATCATGGGTTACGAAATTGAGTTCATCGACGT
>LFSN01000110.1 GCA_001513125.1 Clostridia bacterium DTU030 | reverse complement strand
AACGGTTACTGCTACCTTCACCGCTCGGGACTTTCACCCTAGAGACAGCGCCCATGCCGGGCGCACCAAAAATCCTGCACCGGAAAAGCCGGTGCAGGATGATGCCGCTGCCTCAAGGCTTTAAACCAACGGGCCAGTTGCCTTCTTCCAAAAACTTGATGGCTTCCCCTTCGCTGAGGGGCTTGCTGATGAGATAGCCCTGGACCTTGTCGCAGCTGTGCCTCTTTAAATACCGCAGCTGGACAAGTTGTTCCACCCCTTCGGCTATGGTCTCGTGTCCCAGTTTATGGGCCATGGAAATGATATCGCAAGTTATGGCCCTGTCCAGATCTGCCTCTACCAGTTCGTCGGCGAAATATTTGTCTATTTTTATGCAGTCGGCCATCATTTCCTTTTCCCTGGTCAGGGAGGAATAACCTGTCCCAAAATCATCGATGGCTATGTAGATCCCGGCTGTCCTCAGCTCCTCTAAAATCTTGTTGACGCTCTCATAATCGTTGGCAAAGACCGACTCCGTAATCTCGATGCCGATGTTCCTGGGATCGACCTGCATCCTCTTGATCAGGGCCAAGAGCCTTTCCGGGAAATCGGGATGCAGCAGCTGGATGATGGAAATGTTGAGTAAAATGCTGAGATCGTCATAGCCCTCCTCCTTGAGCTTGTTCAAGAAACCCAGGGCCTGGACAATGATCTTTTCCCCCAGGGGAATGATGAGCTTGGTCTTCTCAGCCAGGGGAATGAACTCCTGGGGCGACACCGGGCCCAGCTTTTCCGTCTTCAGCCTGGCCAGGGCCTCAAAACCGACAACGGCACCCTTCTTTAAATCCACAACCGGCTGGTACACTAGATAGAGCTCATCCCTGGTATCGTAATCCACAGTTATTTTATTGAGGGCCTCCACAATATCCCTTTCCCTGTTAACCAGCCTTTCTAACTCTCCATCGTAGAAGCATATTTTGAAGTCCCGGCCGAAGGAGCCGACAAACCTTTCCGAGGCCACGAGGAGTCTTCTTAAAAGCACATCAACGTCATCCTGATCCGGCTCAATTTCAACAATCCCGATCCCGCCGCCAATTCTTTCGGAGACAAATAGGGCTTCCAGGGTTTTAACAACGTCTGCACTGAAATCCACCAGCTCTTTTTTATCCTGGTAGTCGGTGAGATAGAAGACAAAGCGATTCTCCCGGGGCCGGAACAGCAGGCACTTGTCGCTGCTGTACTGGCTGAGGGTTTCCGCTGCCTTTTTAATTAGATTTTGTGAATGCTGGAAGCCATAATTGACAGCCAAGAGCTGGATCATATTTAGGTTAATGCCGATGAGGGCTTTCTTGGTCTCCTTCTTTTCCCTCAAATCCCTTTCCAGCACTGTGATAAGATACTCCCGGTTGTAGAGCCCCGTCCACCTGTCGTGTTCAATGGTATATTTTAGGGTGTCTTCAATTGCCTTGCAATCAGAAATATCGAGGACTATGCCTTCCAGGGCTTCCACTTCACCATCGGCATTAAATACAGCCTGGCCCAATTCTAAAACCCATTTCTTCTCGCCGCTGGCGGTTATGATCTCATATTCGTACTTAAAGGGCTGCCCCGTGGCAACAATTCGTTCCCATTCCTGCTGGACGGCTTCCCGGTATTCGGGGACGATGATATCGTAATAGGACAGGTCTCTGTTGTTGAGCAGGCTCTCCGGAGGATAGCCTGTGAGGTTGAAACAGCCGTCGGAGACATACTGCATCGTCCAGTTTTCATCGAAATTGCACCGGTAGGCAAGGCCTGGCAGGTGGGAAAGAAAAACCTCTTTGCTCCTTTCACTCTCCTGCAGTGCCGCCTCAATGGCCTTACATTCGCTGACATCCACGGCCAGGCAGATGTAGGTCCCTTGTTGATCCTCTGATAAAGTCAGGGGGGCGACGGTGACCAGCACCCAAACATCGGAACCGTCTGGTTTTAGGTACCGCTTTTTCATGGAAAAAGCCCTGCTTTCCCCTGTCTGAAGCCTGCGTAAATTCTCCCTGTATCCTTCCAAATCATCGGGATGGGTTATCCTGGCCAAACCTAAAGAAATGAGCTCTTCTTTTTTTCTTCCTGTAATTTCCTCGTACTCCGGGTTGATCATGACAATTGCCGCATCTGACCCTTGCGGATCATAGCCCTGGGTAATGGCAATACCAATGGGGGCCTGTTGGAAAAACATGTCGAAGGTAAGCAATTGTCTGTCCCTCCTTCCCCGGCTAACGGCCTTTCCCGCTTAGTTTTTAACCACCTGAATAATACTGCCAGATTGCAAGGAGAAAATGAAACCATCCCACCGCTCCGATATAAACAACAATCTTTCCTCCCCCGATCCCCCACCCTGTCCCCATCCAAAGTCCAAGCCTATTCCTTCCCGCGGCAATGCACCGATGTCCTTGTCTTTTTATTTGAAGAAGAAACCTATAAATCAATTTCCAACAAAATGGGCGTGTGGTCCTGCCTGGGCCCAGAATCAATCATTTCTGATCTGATAACTCTGTCTGCAATTCTGTCACTAACTAACCAGTAATCAATCCTCCAGCCAGAATTATTAATCTTGCTGGTCCTGGCCCGCTGGGCCCACCAGGTGTAGACCCCTGTCACATCGCCGTGTAAATAACGGAATGTATCGGTAAAGCCCCTTTTGAGCAGGTTTGTGAAGCCTTCCCGCTCCTCATCGGTAAAGCCGGCTGTGTTGCGGTTTCTGTCGGGGTGGGCCAAGTCAATTTCCCTATGGGCCACATTGAAATCCCCTGTGGCTACAACATACTTTTCCTTGTCCAGCTTCTCCAGATAATCGGCATATTTTATGTCCCAGATCTGGCGTTCCCCTAGACGCTCCAATTTCTCCCCCGCATTGGGGGTGTATACCTGTGTTAAATAGAAATCCGGAAACTCCAGGGTGATAATTCTACCTTCATAGTCCATGGTACCGGGGGCACCAATTTTGGGACAGGATACCTCGGGTTTTAAATTATTCTTATACAGAAACATAGTGCCGGCATAGCCCTTGCGGGCCGGCTCTACGGAACAGTTCCACACAATTTCATAATCCGGGAACTTCTCCTTCAGTATAGCCAGGTGTTTTTTTGTAGGTCCAGTACTCGGCAGCTTTGTCTCCTGCAGGGCAATAACGTCTGGATCAATTTCTACAATGGTATCTATTACCTTCCGGGTCAATTCCGCCCGGGCCGAAGCACCTGTCAAAGCCGCATTTAAGGAATCAATATTCCACGAAACAAAAACCAAGCCATCTTCCCCCTTTTATTGTTACTACGGAAGCACTCTATTGCCCTCCATCGTGTTCTTTAGCAATTGTATTTCTATAAACCCCACTGCTTGTCCTTTTTTTCGACGATTTATCGCCGAAATTTGCCCATCTCGCTGGTTTTATTCCTAGGAGACAGGGTCAGATAAAAGAAAGCTTCTCCCCTGGTATGACAGGGGGAGAAGCCGGCCCACGACATAGTTATTTATTTCGCTTGGTGCCGGTGTACACAAAAGCCTTGGGGTCCATTTTAATAAAACTTCCTTTATCTATACCTATGGCCTTACCACAAGAGCAAAGAAGCTTATCATTTTCAATGATTTTTTCACTGTAAAATTGTATAATTCTATCTTTGTGACACCGTAAAACCCTACCCTTACCAATCTTATCGTATTTCCACAATTTGTTTTTACAGGCTGCACATTTGATTACGAGCATAGACATCATCCTTTTTTAGTCTTCCTATATTAAGTTTATTGGAAATACCCAGGTATAGCAAGGGAGGCCGAAGGTTAAAAACGTCCCCCAGAAACTATTATCCGGGGGACAGGGTTAGAAGGTGGGCCTTATCTCTTTACATAATTGGTCTTTATCTTTCCGATGACTTCAATCCGTTCCTCGGCGAGCCTGTCGGCAACCTCGGAGGTGGGGATATTTTGCTCCTTGCTCCTGGTAAAGATCCTCAACAGGATATCGTAAATGGCTTCCGTCTTCATCAGCACCCGCTCCCGCCTCATGCTGGCATCCTTGTATTCCAGTTCGTCGGCCACCTGGATGAGGCCGCCGGCATTAATCACGTAGTCCGGGGCGTAGAGGATGCCCCTTTCGTGGAGCATCTCACCGTGTTGGGGCTCCAGGAGCTGGTTATTGGCGGAACCGGCTATTATCTTACACTTAAACCGTGGTATGGTATCATCATTGATGATGCCGCCCCT
>LFSN01000124.1:8354-62752 GCA_001513125.1 Clostridia bacterium DTU030 | reverse complement strand
TATCACAGGTGGATCAGTTTTACTTGACGATCTAGGATCAATTCTATTTTACGATCTATAATTTACATATAATACCGATGCCTGGCGCTTCTCGGCGGGTGGAACCACTTTTAAGTTCCTTACCCTATGCAGCTTATTCATCACTGTTTGCCGGCTTACAGCTCCATTTGTAACATATTTGCTCGTTTTACCGTATGAGGTTTCACTCGCACACTCTATGAGATTTTGGGTGACAGTATCAGATATGCGTTGGTAGTTCTCTATCCCAACAGCTTTATCCAATAAATAGACGTACTCGTCGTTCTTTTTGTCATGGAAATAGGTTCTACTAAATATGAGTTGCCCAAACTGTGTATACAGCTCCCGCTTATCGTTCCTACGTTCAATTACAATTCCTTCCTTTCTCCTATTTGCTTTATCATCAACTATGGATTTATTTAGCTCCTCCAGGTAAGCTTTCATAAAAGCTAATATAAAATTATCCGCCTTCTCCTTTAGATGTACCTCCATCTCAGTTATCGTTTTAGGCCCATTACCTTCAATGAAAAATTCTGCTACTCCCCTTATGAAATTTTCACAGATTTGTAGTAGAATAGTATTAAACAAGAGATCTCCTCCTTTGGTAATTGTTGTGGCAACTTCATTTTACCAAAAAGGACGATCTCTTGTTTATTTTTTACCTACAATAATTTTACACTATGCAGCCGGCCCCAGATTTCTTCCTAAAAGGGCAGGCACCTAATCATCAACCAACTCAAAATCGATGGTTCGATCGGCCAAATTGGCCTTGGTCAGCAGAACCCGGACTTTGTCACCGATCCGGTAGCGTTTTTTCGTCCGCTCTCCCTGCAGGGCCAACTGCTTCTCCAGGTAATGATAATAGTCATCGGTGATACTGCTCACATGCACCAGCCCTTCTACCCCATTGGCCAATTGGACAAAAATACCAAAGGGCGTCACCCCGCTAATTACACCGGCAAAAACCTGGCCTTCCTTGGCCTTCATATACTCGACGATCTTCAGATCCACCGTTTCCTGTTCCGCCTCCTCGGCAATCCGCTCCCGCTGGGAGGCTTCCTCAGCTATGACCACCAGCTTCTCAGCCAGCTTCCGCAGCTGCTTCTCGTCCAGGGCATCCTTGAGCATGGCCTTGATAATCCGGTGAATGGTAAGATCGGGATAGCGGCGAATGGGCGAGGTAAAATGGGTGTAGAATTTGGTGGCCAGTCCAAAGTGTCCCAGGCAGTCAGCCGAATAACGGGCCCTTTTCAAGGAACGCAGGACCACTTCATTGACCAGCCGTTCCTCGGGCCTGCCCTGGGCATAGGCGAGGACAGCCTGCAAGTTCTTGGTCCCCACCCGTTTCCTGGCCCGCAAGGGATAGCCCAAATTATGGAGAAACTCCCGCATGAAGGCGATGTCATCGGGATTTGGTTTTTCATGGACCCGGTATATAAAGGGCAGATTCAGCCAGTAGACGTGTTCGGCAATCACTTCATTGGCCAGGATCATAAATTCTTCCACCATCTCGTCGGCCACAGTGCGTTCCCTGAACTCAACCTCTACCGGCCGGCCCCAGTCATCGAGTTTCACCGTCCTCTCCCGGAAGTTAAAATCAATGCTCCCCCGCTTCCTCCGCCTTTCCTTCAAGACCTGGCGCAGCTCATCCATTAATTCCAGGTCAGGGACCAGCTCACTGTACTGACGCTGCATTTCTTCGTTGCCGGCAATAATCTCATTGACGGTGCTGTAGCTCAGCCGCCTGGCAACATTGATCACCGATTCCATAATCTCATAGGATATCACCGTCCCCCCGGGATCCACTTCAATAAAGACTGTCAAGGCTAGGCGGTCCTCCCCTTCGTTAAGGCTGCAGATGCCGTTGGAGAGGCGGGGCGGCAGCATGGGTATTACCCTGTCGGGGAAATAGACACTGCAGCCCCGTTTCCGGGCCTCTTTATCCAGGACGCTATCCTCTGCTACATAATGGCCAACATCGGCAATGTGCACCCCCAGCAGGTAATTGCCATTGACCTTCTTTTCTATGGAGAGGGCATCATCCAGATCCCGGGCGTCATCATTATCGATGGTTACAGTCTGCAGCTGCCGCAGGTCGGTGCGGCCAATTATTTCCTCCCCCTTTACTACTGAAGGGAGACCCTCAGCTTCCCGCAGCACCGGCTCTGGAAAGTTTTCCTCTAAGTGGTACTTTTTTATTATGCCCAGGATATCTATGCCCGGGGCATCCTTGTGGCCAAGGACCTCCACAATCTCCCCTTCGGGATTGCGCTTCTCCTGGGGCCACCTGGTTATGGCGGCTATGACCAAATCCCCACTCCTGGCTTCCCCGCTGGCCGTTCCGGGAATGAAGATATCCTGCCAGATCCTCTTTTCTTCCGGGACTACAAAGCCGTAGCGTTTGGTTCCCGTATAGGTGCCGACGATCCGTTCATTGGCCCGGTCCAGGATCCGGACAACCTCCCCCTCCCGGGATTTTCCGGCAAGGACTGCACTTTTAATCTTAATCAGCACCCGGTCATTGTGCATGGCCCCGTGCATCCTGTCGGCCGGGATATAGACATCATCTCCCCCCTCCACCAGGACAAAACCATAGCCCCGGGGATGGCCCTGCAGCCGGCCCACCAGCATATTCAAGCGCTCAGGTAGGGCATACTTCCCCTTCCGGACCCGCACTATCCTCCCTTCATCTTCCAGGGTCTCCAGAACTTCCCGCAGGGAGTCATAGTGACCTTCTTCAATGCGAAAATATTCCCCGATCTCAGCCAGCGCTACCGGCTTGCTGGCTTCTTTTTCCATAAACAGTAGAATGTCTTCCTTCTCAATCAAGTGACAAAACCCTCCTTCTTACTCCCTGGTTAAAGGGTAGGATCCTTTTTAGTAAGCTGTCACAGCAGAAAAAATGGGTAGACCAAGTCAATAAACTTAGTCTGCCCTTAGATTCACATCCAAAACCACAGGAAACCCACTCCCACTACTAAACAAAGAGGGGAGCCAAAACTAAGGAAACGATGGACATGAGTTTAATTAAAATATTGAGGGAAGGACCAGCCGTATCCTTGAAGGGGTCTCCCACAGTGTCCCCCACAACGGCGGCAGCATGGGCCGGCGTTCCCTTCCCGCCAAAATTACCGTCTTCAATGTATTTCTTTGCATTGTCCCAGGCCCCACCGGCATTGGCCATGAGGATGGCCAGCAGTACCCCGGTGAGGAGGGAACCGGCCAACAAGCCACCCAAAGCTTCCTTCCCCAGGAGCAGCCCGGTGGCAACAGGAGCTGCCACAGCCAACAGCCCGGGTATCACCATTTCCCGCAAGGCTGCCGTTGTACTGATATCGACGCAACGGGCATAGTCGGGTTTGGCCTCCCCTTCCATCAGCCCGGGTATTTCCCTAAATTGGCGGCGCACCTCCCCAATCATTTGGAAGGCGGCCTTGCCGACGGCCTGCATGGCCAGGGCACAAAAGAGGAAAGGCAATATCCCACCGATGAAGAGGCCTATTATTACATCGGCATCCAGGATATTGATCCCCGTCTCCTGGAGGCCCACGGCGGCAGCATAGGCAGAAAATAGGGCCAGGGCCGTGAGGGCAGCAGAACCGATGGCGAACCCCTTCCCAATGGCGGCAGTAGTGTTCCCCACGGCATCGAGTTTGTCGGTAATCTGCCTGACCTCCGGATCCAGGCCGGCCATTTCCGCTATGCCCCCGGCATTGTCGGCAATGGGGCCGTAGGCATCGACAGCGACGGTCATGCCCGTTGTGGAAAGCATCCCTATAGCTGCCAGGGCAATGCCGTAGAGCTGGGCAAAATTGTAAGCAACATAGATGGCTGCAGCGATGAGCACAACAGGCAGGGCAGTGCTGGCCAAACCAACGGCAAAGCCGTTGATGATATTGGTGGCCGGTCCCGTCTGGGAGGCACTGGCAATACCCTGAACTGGCTTATAGTCGGCAGAAGTATAATACTCACTGGCCATACCCACCGCGATGCCCGCCACCAGGCCGGAAATAATGGCGAAAAAGGGTCCCAGATCCCCCAGGATGCTCCGGGACAGGAAGTAGGAAACAATGGTCACAATAACACTGCTGGCAAAGGTCCCGTTACGCAGGGCTGTATGGGGATTGGCCCCTTCGCTGGTCCGGACAAAGAAGGTGGCAATGATGGTAGCCAGGATCCCTGTCGACGCGAGGGCAAAGGGCAGGGCTACACCGGCTAACCCGTGGGATATTATACCGACAGAAAGGCCGGCTACTATGGAACCAACATAGGACTCAAAGAGGTCAGCCCCCATCCCGGCCACATCACCGACGTTGTCGCCAACATTATCGGCGATTACGGCAGGGTTGCGGGGATCGTCCTCAGGAATGCCGGCTTCCACCTTACCGACTAGATCAGCCCCCACATCGGCAGCCTTGGTATAGATCCCGCCTCCAACCCGGGCAAAGAGGGCAATGGAGCTGGCACCCAGGGCAAAACCGTTGACAATATCCGGGTCTTTATAAATTATGTACAGGACACCCAGACCCAACAGCCCCAGGCCAACCACCGACATTCCCATTACTGTACCCCCGGCAAAGGCAATCCCCAGGGCCTGGTTCTGGCCGGATCTGGCGGCATTGGCCGTCCGAACGTTGGCCCTTGTGGCCACATTCATCCCAATGTAACCGGTCAGGGCAGAAGAAAAAGCCCCCAGTAGGAAGCAAATGGCCGTAGGGAGGTTAACAAAGATACTGAGGGCGACAAAGACAAAAATGACAAAAAAAACCAGGGTCCGATATTCACGTCTAAGAAAGGCCATGGCACCTTCATGGATAGCAGCAGCTATTTCCTGCATCTTTTCTGTACCGGGAGGCGTTCTGTTTACCTTCGCTGCCATAAAAGCTACAAAGCCCAAAGCAAGCAATCCTACCAGGGGAGCGATATATAAATATACTTCCACCTAGTTGACCTCCTTTTTCCCTTTTACAAAAATTTTCTCAAACTAGTAAGCCCTTGATCCTGGAAGGACCAAGGTTGAGGGACCCCCCGCTGGTACAGGGGGGTTCTTATAGCAGCGGAAAACAGAAACCGGGAGCAATGGTGCTAAAGCAAAGCACCTCACCGTAAAGTAAGGTGCAAAGGGGCCTCTAGAAAATTACTGAAAGCAGGGCTGTTACCATGAAAGCTGCTGCCAGGATTGCGGTAATCCTTTCTAGTTTTTCCTCCAGGCCCATTTTCCTGCCAAAGAAGGATTCGGCACCGCCGGCAATGGTTCCAGAAAGGCCGGCACTCTTCCCCGATTGCAGGACCACGGAAATTATAAGGGCAATTGCAACCAAAAGGTGGACAATAGTTAGCGCTAAGGACACCTGATCACCTCCATTGAAAGCAAAATTTGCCCCGGGTTTTAAATAGAATAGGTCGTGCTATAACCGGGTCTATTGTAACACAATGCTGGCAAAATGGCAACAGAAGGTGGCCTTTAGACGCTAAGCCTGCTGGAAGGATTTTTCAGAAAAAAAACGGTGTGCCCAGCAGAGCCTGCACACCGTGTCCAGTCGCCTTAGATTTCCAGCATTTAAGAGATTATTATCTTTCCGCCAATGACTACCGCAGATTATAGAAGGCATCCTTCCCCATAAAAAGGGCCGTTGCCCCCAGGGATTCTTCAATCCGCAGGAGCTGGTTGTATTTTGCCACCCGGTCCGTCCGGGAAGGAGCGCCTGTCTTGATCTGGCCGGCATTGGTGGCGACAACCAGGTCGGCAATGGTAGTATCTTCCGTTTCCCCGGAACGGTGGGATACGACAGCCGTATAACCGGCCCGTTCCGCCATTTCGATGGCCGCCAGGGTTTCGGTGATGGTGCCTATCTGGTTCAATTTAATCAAGACGGAATTGGCCACACCCATTTCAATGCCCTTGGCAATGAGGCTGGTGTTGGTGACAAAGAGGTCGTCGCCGACGATCTGGATCTTCTTGCCCAGAACCCGGGTCAGCTCCTGCCAGCCCTCCCAGTCGTCCTCGGCCAGGCCGTCTTCCAGGGAGATTATGGGATACTTTTCCACTAGAGCAGCATAGTACTGGACCATCTCCGCTGCCGTGTACTCGACCCCTTCCGCCTGGAGGACATATTTTCCCTCCTTGTAGAGCTCTGTAGCGGCGGCATCGATGGCAATGGCAACATCTTCACCCGGCCTGTAACCGGCATCTTCAATGGCGGTTACCAAAACCTCCAAAGCCTCCTCATTGGAGCGAAGATCCGGTGCAAAGCCCCCTTCGTCACCGACAGCCGTGTTGTAGCCCCTGGCCTGCAATACCTTTTTCAGGGTATGGAAGACCTCGGTACCCATCCGCAGGGCCTCGGCAAAGGTGGCGGCACCTACCGGCATGACCATAAACTCCTGCAAATCGACATTGTTGTCGGCATGCTCGCCCCCGTTGAGGATATTCATCATCGGCACAGGCAAAACCCGGGCCTTGGTTCCCCCGAGGTAACGGTAGAGGGGAAGTCCCAGGGATGCGGCAGCCGCCTTGGCCACAGCCATAGAAACCCCGAGAATGGCATTGGCCCCCAGGCGCCCCTTGTTCTCTGTCCCATCCAACTGGATCAGCAGCTCGTCTACTGCTACCTGGTCAAGGGCATCATAGCCGGTAAGTTCCGGGGCAATCAGATCGTTGACATTGCCGACAGCCTTCAGGACCCCTTTGCCCAGATAACGTTCCTTATCCCCGTCCCTTAACTCCACGGCCTCCCTTGCCCCCGTCGAGGCCCCCGAAGGGACAGCCGCCCAGCCAACGCTGCCGTCGTCCAGGTAAACTTCTACCTCCACCGTTGGGTTGCCGCGGGAATCCAGGATCTCCCGGGCGTGGACATCAACAATGGTCGTAGCATTCATATTACCGCCTCCATTTTTTAGTCTACAGTAAAGCCACCGCGTTATTTAATGCCTTCCCTGAGGAGCAGTGATGTCCCGGTCATTTCCGGCGGCTGCTCTATCCCCAGCAAATCCAGGATGGTCGGCGCCACATCGGCCAGCCTGCCCCCCTCCTGCAGGGAAACTCCCCTGCCAGCAGGAGAAATCAGTATCAAGGGTACAGGATTGGTCGTATGGGCAGTGTGGGGCCCACCGGTAACGGGATCCTGCATCTGCTCGGCATTGCCATGGTCGGCAGTGATGAGCAGGGTTCCCCCCATTCCCTTTACCTTCTCCACCACCCTGCCGACACATTGGTCAACGGTTTCTACCGCCTTGACGGCTGCCTCCATGCAGCCGGTATGGCCAACCATGTCGGGGTTGGCATAGTTTAGAACCACCAGGTCATAGCCCCGCTCCAGTTCTTCCAATACGGCCTCGGTCACTTCCCGGGCACTCATCTCCGGTTTTAGGTCGTAGGTAGCCACCTTGGGGGAAGGGATCAGACGCCTGGTTTCTCCCTCAAAGCAAGTTTCCTCCCCCCCATTGAAGAAGAAGGTGACGTGGGCATACTTTTCCGTTTCTGCTATGCGCAGCTGCTTCAGGCCCTGTGCGGCTACCACTTCGCCCAGGGTCTTTTTCAACTCCAGGGGAGGAAAGGCAACGGGGACGGGAATGGTCTCATCATACTGGGTCATGCAGGTAAAGTGGACCCGGGGGTGGCCCGAACCCCGGGAAAAACAGGTAAATTCCTTGTCCACAAAGGCCCTGGTCAGCTGCCGGGCCCGATCCGGGCGGAAGTTATAGAAGATAATGGCATCGCCATCCTTGATTGTGGCCCGGGGCTGACCACAGTCATCTACAATAACCGACGGCTGGACAAACTCATCGGTCTCACCCTTTTTATAGCTCTCTTCGACGGCCGCTACCGCCCTTGCCGCCCTTTCCCCCTCTCCGTAGACCATGGCCCGGTAGGCCCTTTCCGTCCGTTCCCAGCGGTTGTCCCTGTCCATGGCATAGTAGCGCCCCATGACCGTGGCTATTTCCCCTATTCCCAGGGCAGCCAGCTTCTCCTCCAGGGCGGTGATGTACTCCCTGGCATTGTCGGGGGGAACATCCCGACCATCTAAAAAGGCGTGGACATAGACCTTGTGTAGCCCCTCGGCCCTGGCCAGCTCTAGCAGGGCATAGAGGTGCTCCAAATGGCTGTGAACCCCGCCATCGGAAAGAAGCCCCAGCAAGTGCAGGGCCCCCTGCTTTTCCCTGGCGGCAGCCATGGCGTCCCGGAAAATTGGGTTCTCGAAAAAGTCGCCATCAGCAATAGCTTTGCTGATGCGGGTATAATCCTGGTACACTATCCTCCCGGCGCCCAGGTTAAGATGGCCAACTTCCGAGTTACCCATTTGACCGGCGGGAAGACCAACGCTTTCCCCCGCAGCCCCCAGGATAGTGGCCGGGTATTCACGCCAGTATTTATCCATATTCGGTGTTGCTGCACAGTAAACGGCATTCCCTTCCTTTTCCTGGTTCAACCCCCAACCATCGAGTATGAGCAGGACCAGGGGGAAAGCACCCTTTTCCATCACCGTCACCCTTCTCTACTATTCTTTACTAGCTCGGCAAAAACTGCCGCCTTTAGACTCGCCCCTCCTACCAGGGCCCCATCAACATCGGGCTGCTCTAAAAAGGCCCTGACATTGTCGGGCTTGACACTGCCCCCGTACTGGATCCTCACGGCCTCGGCCTTTTCATTCCCATATCCTTTCGCAAGGAGCTGCCGGATAAAGTGGGCAACCCTTTGGGCATCGTCGGCTGTGGAAGCCTTCCCTGTTCCGATGGCCCAGACCGGCTCATAGGCAATCACTATCTCAGACACTTCCTCGGCGGAAACCTCGGCCAGGGCAGCTTCCAACTGCCTTTTTACAACGGCTTCCGTTTTCCCCGCTTCCCGTTCTTCTAAAAGCTCTCCCACACACAGGATGGGCTTTAAGCCCTCATCCAGGGCTGCCCTGACCTTTTTGGCCACTTCGTCATCGGTTTCACCAAAGACATGGCGCCGCTCCGAGTGGCCGATTATCACATATTCACAGCCACAAGCCTTCAACATCCCGGGAGACACCTCTCCTGTGTAGGCACCTTCCTTTTCCCAGTAGAGGTTTTGGGCTCCCAGCACCATATCTGTGCCGCTGAGCTCAGCACCCACCGGGAGGAGGGCAGGGTAAGGAGGACAAATCACTACCTCCATGTCCCCGAGGGCACCGAGCTGTTCCTTTAGCTCGCTGACCAATTCCACTCCTTCCTGGGGAGTCTTGTTCATTTTCCAGTTGGCACCGATTATAATCTTACGCATTTCCTTCATCATTCCTTTCCTTAACCCCAGGCTAGCTTTCCGCAGTGTCCTTATCCAGCAGGGCTGCCACGCCGGGCAGTTCCTTGCCTTCCAAAAACTCCAGGGAAGCACCGCCGCCGGTAGAAACATGGGTCATGGCCTCGGCCAGGCCAAATTTTTCCACTGCCGCCGCCGAGTCGCCGCCGCCGATGATGGTAATCCCCTGGCATTCAGCCATAGCCTCGGCAACGGAACGGGTGCCAGCAGCAAAGGGTTCCAGTTCAAAAACCCCCATGGGGCCATTCCAAATTACCGTTCCTGCCCCGGCGATGACCTCTCCGTAGCTGGCCCTGGTTTTGGGCCCGATGTCGACGCCCATCTTGTCGGGCGGTATTGCCGTCACAGACACCGTCTGGTGGGGGGCATCGGCCTTCAGCTCTGCTGCCACCACCACATCCTCGGGCAGGAAGAAGTCCACCCCCTGGGCGGCAGCCTGGTCCATAATATCCCGGGCCAACGCCAACTTGTCTTCTTCCAGGAGGGAATTGCCAATACCGTGGCCCTGGGCCTTCAGGAAGGTATAGGCCATACCCCCGCCGACCAGGAGGGCATCTACCTTGGACAGGAGATTGGTAATCACCTTTATTTTATCCGACACCTTGGCCCCGCCCAGCACGGCCACAAAGGGGCGCTGGGGAGCAGACAGGGCCCGGCCCAGCATTTCAATTTCCTTCTCCAGAAGGAAACCGGCCACAGCCGGGAGATAGGCAGCTACACCGGCGGTGGACCCGTGGGCCCGGTGGGCCGTACCGAAAGCATCATTGACAAAGATGTCGGCCAGGCGGGACAGGGCCCGGGCAAAGTCGGGATCGTTTTTCTCTTCTCCCGGGTAAAAGCGGACGTTCTCCAAAAGGAGGATTTCCCCTTCTTTTAGGGCAGCACTGGCCTCTTCAACCTCAGGACCAATACAGGCATCGACCTTTTTAACTTCATGCTGCAGCAAATCCGCCAGGGTCCGGGCTACCTGGTCCATGCGCAAATCTTCCACCACTTTGCCCTTGGGGCGTCCCAGGTGGGAGACGAGGATGATCTTCGCTCCCTGCTCCTGCAAATGGCGGATTGTGGGCAGGGCAGCCCTGATCCTGGTACTGTCGGCTACTGTCCCGTCTTCGGCAAGGGGAACGTTGAAGTCAACCCTGACCAGCACCCTCTTGCCCCTGACGTCGATATCCCTGATGGTTTTCTTCACCTTTCCTACCTCCGCCTCAAAATCTGACTAGTATCCTTCCAAAGCCGTAATATTACAGAGTTCCTGACCGCAGGCCCTGGGACAGTGGATATGGGAAATCTCTACTTCCCATATCCAACTGCTGAACTCCCAGGGGTCAGGACAGAAGAGGCTTAGAGACCCTGCTCGGCAATGTAGGCAATGAGATCGCCGCAGCGGGTGGCATAGGCCCACTCGTTATCATACCAGGAAACCACCTTGACCATTTTCTCTCCCATGGTCATGGTCAAGGGAGCATCGATAATGGAGGAGTGGGGATTGCCCCTAAAGTCAATGGAGACCAGTTCTTCTTCCACAACATCCAGGACGCCCTTCATTCTCCCGGCTGCCGCTTCCTTCATAGCTTCATTAATGGCAGCAGCATCGGCCGGCTTTTCTAGTTCGGCCACCAGGTCGACCACAGAAACGGTCGGAGTCGGAACCCGCATGGCAAAGCCGTTGAGCTTGCCGTTTAGTTCCGGCAGTACCAGGCCCACAGCCTTGGCGGCACCGGTGGTAGTGGGGATAATGCTTTCTGCCGCTGCCCTGGCCCGGCGGATATCCTTCTTGTGGACGGCATCGAGGGTAACCTGGTCATTGGTATAGGCATGCACAGTAGTCATCAGGCCCTGGACGAGGCCAAAATTGTCATGGAGCACCTTGGCCATGGGGGCAAGGCAGTTGGTGGTACAGGAAGCATTGGAAATAATGTCATGCTCCTTGGGATTATATTTATCTTCATTGACACCCATAACGACGGTAATATCTTCATTTTTGGCCGGAGCAGAAATAATAACCTTCTTGGCGCCAGCCTTCAGGTGGTTGGCCGCCTTGTCCCTCTGGGTGAAGAGCCCTGTTGATTCAAGGACCACATCGACACCAAGATCTCCCCAGGGGTAGTCGAAGTCCCTGATGCTCAAGTACTTGATCTCCTTCCCGTCTACGACGATGGCGCCATCCCTGGCTTCTACCTCGGCATCCAGGATCCCATACGTGGAATCATACTTCAAGAGATGGGCCAGCATCTTTACATCGCCCAGGTCATTGACGGCCACTACCTCAATCTCGGGGTGATTTTTCAGCAAACTCCGGACAAATAAACGTCCAATTCTTCCAAATCCATTTACCGCAACCTTAACAGCCATTCTGCAATTACCTCCTTAAAAAGAATATCGCCTCGATATCACTCCAATAAGTATATAACAATGGGTATCACTCCAGCAATTTATCGTCCTTTCCTCCCCCCTTCTGTGATAATAATTTCATTAATTCATTGGCCGCTCCCTGATCGGTAATCAAAGCACCGCCAGGCTGGTAAGACAGAACGGCCAACATAGCTCTAGCCTTACTCTTGCCCCCGGCCACCGTAACCACATGGGGAATGGCGGCTACTTCTTCCAGAGACATGCCAATACTGGGTGTATAGTAGACGATCTCCCCCCTTTGGTTCAGGTAATAGCCGAAGGCTTCGCCGACTGCCTTCTTCTCCCGCAAGATCTCCATTTCAGCCGGCGAAAGGGCCCTGCGCCGGGCCATAACTTCCGCCTCACCAATACTAAAGAGGAGAAAGGTGGCCCCATGGATGATGGACAGAACTTCCTTAATCTGGCGTTCCTGGCTCAAGGCCGCAATGGTATCTATGCCCACATTATCGGGCACAGGCAGGGGCCGGTAGCTGCCCCCCAGCTTGCGGGCCAGGAGGGAAGCGATGGTATTGGCCTGGAGTTCCAGATCTTCTCCCAGGCTGCCCCGGGCCGGGACTACCACCAGATCCCGGGCATGATTCCCGGCCGGCATGTTTCTTGCCACTTCGGCGATGGTTGTTCCCCCGGAGACGGCAATGATATCGCCATCCTGCAGGTTGTCCTGGAGGTAGGCGGCTGCCGCCCGCCCCAAATCCATTTTCACCAGCTCATCCTGATCCAGATCCCCGGGCACAACTATCACCTGTTCGAGGGCGAAGGCCTTTTTTAGCCCCTGTTCGACGGCGCTCACTCCCCTTAGTTTATGCATATAGCGGGTCAAATCCCACAGGAGGGAGGTGCCCTCATGGGTTAAAAGAACGCCCTCCCTGGTATACCTGACCAGGCCTGCCTGGCGCAGAAAATCCAATTCTCCCCGCAGCTGCCTTTCTCCCTGCCCGAGGCGCCGGGCTAAATTACGCCTCCCAATGGGTTGATAAAGCTGTACTGTTCGTATGATAGTATATCTTTTTTCCAGGACTGCTATCATATCGGGTACTGTTTTTTGCAGTATTTGCAGGAGTTTGTCCATCCTAATACCACCTACAGGGACGCCATTTGTCCCATGGTTGCTATTTCTGTCCCACCGCTCCCAAAAAAAGAGGAGAGCTCGCTATTAGTCTTCCCTGCTCTTCCCCTTCATATTATTCTTGTTAAAGGGACTAATTCCTCCTTAACAAGGAAGGATTTTTTCTTTTTTAATAGCGCCTGCGGCAGTTGGAAGGTGGAATGCCGAGATCATTTCGGTACTTGGCCACGGTCCGCCGTGAAATCATGATTCCCCGTTCCCGCAGGATGTCGGCCAGTTTCTGATCACTGTAGGGTTTACTTGGGTCCTCCCCTTCCACTATCTCCTCCAGCATTTTCTTTATGCTCTCCGAGGAAGTACTGGAGCCCTCAGTATTTTCCACTCCACTGGCAAAGAAGAAGCGCAAGGGGAAAACACCGCGAGGAGTCTGAATGAATTTATTGCTGGTAGCCCTGCTCACCGTAGATTCATGAACCCCGACTGCATCTGCCACCTCTTTTAAGGTTAAGGGTTTCAGGTACCGAACACCCCGGTCAAAGAAATCCCGCTGAAACTGGACCAGGGTTTCCACGATCTTGTAGACCGTCAAGCGCCTCTGCTCGATGCTTTTGATCAACCAGCGGGCCGAGTTTAATTTGGACTCAATGTAGGCCCGGGCCTGGTCGCCGGCATCCCTTGCCTGGAGGATATTCCGGTAATTGGAGTTAATTGTCAGCCGGGGTGAGGAAACGTCGCTGACAATAATGACGTACTCGTCCCCCACCTTTTCTACGATCACGTCGGGAACAATGTAATTGCCCTCAGGTACCGGCCCAAAACGCCGCCCCGGTTTCGGATCGAGGGTGCGGATAAAATCCCCGGCAGCTTGAATTTCCTGCACCGAAACCCCCAGTTCTCCCGCCACCCGCATCAGCCTGCCCTGGGCTAAATCGGGAAGATAAGAATTGATAATAATCTCCAGAAGGGGGTAGTCAATTTCCAGGGCCTTAACCTGCAGCAGCAGGCATTCCTTCAAATCCTCGGCCCCCACCCCCGGTGGGTCAAAGGTCTTGATAATCTCCAAAACTTCCCTTACTTCCCCTTCGGTAACCCCCTGGAGCCGGGCTATCTCTGCCGGTGGACAGGTCAGATAACCGTTTTCGTCCAGGTTGCCGAGGATAAACTCACCAAGCTGCCGCCTGGGTCCATCCTTTACATTCAGGTGTAACTGCCAGAGCAAGTGTTCGTACAAGGTTGATTCCCGGGAAAGGAAGTGTTCAAAGGAATAGTCGGAATGGGAGCTGCTTTCGGCAGTGCCCCTGCCTATATATCCCAAATCACTGGTGTCGGCAAAATACTCCTGCCAATCCAGATCATAAGGTTCCTCTTCCCTGGCAGCTGCTCCGTCCTCTGCCGCGGTGCCATTTTCCATCTCGAGAAGGGGATTTTCCAAAAGCTCCTGTTCTATATATTCTGAAAGCTCTAGGGCAGATAGCTGCAATACGGTGATGGCCTGCCTAAGTTCAGGTGTCATTACCAGCCTTTGGCTTTGTTCGATATTAAGGCGAAAGGCCATCCGCATAATCTTTTCCACCTCCCCTACAAATAGAAGTGCTGCCTTGCCAGAGTTGTCATTAAGTTTCTATTTCGACAGAACTCCCGAAAAACCCTTCCCCTGGGGATTATCTATTTCAATAATATGCCGGGCCCCTTAAAAGAGAACGGGGCCCGGGTGCCCAAAATCTTCATTCTTCGTCGCCGGCGGGGAGCCCTGCCCACCCCATTTCCCCGTGGAGAAAACCCCGCACCCGCTTGTACAGGAGAAAGGTAATGGTAGAAGTTAGCACTCCTTTGATCAGGTTAAAGGGAAGTACCATTCCCAGCATCATGGGCACCACCTGCTCCGGAGCCAGGCGGACACCGTAGAGGGGAAAGAGGATGAATAGATTGAGGGGGAGCATAATCAAGCCCATGGCCACACTGCCACCCAGGAGGGCCAAAACTGCACCCTTCCTGGTTTTTATCCTCTGGTAGATGCAACCGGCCACAAAAACCATGCTGCTTCCTGCCAGAAAATTGCCCAGCACTCCTACCGGGTTGCCCCGGCCGGAAAGGGTAAGATAAAGGAGGTTTTTCAATAATTGGATCAACACCCCCACCCAGGGCCCCATGGCAAAGGTTCCCAGGAGGGCCGGCAGTTCGCTGGCATCGTACTTGAGAAAATCGGGAAAGGGGGGAAGGGGAAATTCGATGAGCATGACCACAAAGGCAATAGCCGACAGAATACCCACCCGAACCATCCTGTTTATCTTCACCGGCTCTTCCTCCTCTTGACCCACTAAAACCCCCTTGGCAAATAAAAAACCCCCGATACCTCCAGGGGGCATAAGTCGGCACTGGACATCCTCACCTTCTCCCATCCAGACTGTCACTGTCGGCCCCGGAATTGCACCGGGTCGGCCAACCGGCACGGTTGGTTCGCGGGCTTACCCCTTGGGGTTCACCGCCGGTGGGGAATTCCACCCCTCCCCGAAGGTTTTAGCGGGTATTCTTTTTTAATCATATCACATTCCCAGCAGCGGGACAAGGTGAAAAGACAACACCCCAGATTGATTAACCGTTGGCCATCCCCCCATCCCGCTGCAAACCATCGGCCATGGCTTCCAACCGGCGGAGGCGGTGGTTCACCCCCGACTTGCCCAATTTTGGTGTCATAAGCTGCCCCAGCTCCTTCAGGCTCAGGTCAGGGTGCTCCAGCCTCAGCCGGGCCACTTCCCGCAAGCCCAGGGGGAGGCTGTCAAGGCCAACAGTCCTCTCCAGGTATCGGATCTTTTCCACCTGCCGCCGGGCCGCCTCTACCGTCTTGCCCAGATTGGCCGTATCGCAGTTTACCAGCCGGTTAATGTTATTGCGCACATCCTTATAGACCCGGATGTTTTCAAACTCCAACAGGGCCCTGTGGGCGCCGACGATGCTGAGGAAGCGGACCAGCTGCTCCCCTTCCTTCAAATAAATAACATACTTGCCCTTGCGCCGCACCATTCTGGGTACCAGGTCATAGCCCTCCATTACCGCCCCTATCTTTGCCGCCACTTCCCGGCTGGGGGCAGCTATCTCCAGGTGGTAACCCCTTTCCGGATTGGTGATGGAACCGCCGGCCAGGAAGGCACCCCTGAGGTAGGCCCGCCAGCAGCAGCTCAGCCCGCCGGCAGCCGGTTCCAAGGGGGCCAGGTCTTGCAGCAGGGCCTCCAGCCCTCCCTGGGCGGGCACACGCACCATGTAGGTATTGGTCCGGCGGAAGCGGACTCCCTTTTGCACTGCAACCTCGGTATGCAGCCTGGTCACCTTCTTAAAGAGGGTAAAAACCTTGCGGGCTATGGCAGCATTTTCCGTGGCAATCACTATACCCTGGGAACCAGTGCCCCCTTCCTCCCGCAAGGTCAAGGAATTTACCGCCAGCAGGGCAGCCAGCTCCGCCCGCAGGCAGCACCTTCCCTCCCCCAGGATCCGGGCAATCTCGTTTTTAACACCGGCTGAAAAGGACAATCTCCTTCACCATCCCTGGCCACCGGGGCCTTTTCTCCTTATTATAACACGTATTCGAAACGGGCGGTAAAATGCCGCAGTACAGGGGGTTCGTAGGTAAAGCGCAGGCCCCTAATCTGTTCCCGCTTTTGGTAAACACCCTTTACGGCTGCCACCACCGCATCCATATGCCGGTAGGTGTAAACCCGCCTGGGGATAGCAAGCCGGACCATCTCCAACTGGGGATAATCGTGCTCTCCTGTCTCGGCATCCCGGCCGGCCAGGACGGTGCCGATTTCCACTCCCCGGATGCCCCCTTCCAGGTACAGGGCCACTGCCAGGGCCTGTCCGGGAAACTGGTCCTGGGGCAGGTGGGGCAGGAAACGTTTGGCATCCAAATAGACGGCATGGCCTCCCACCGGCTCTATAATGGGAATCCCTGCTTCCAGCAGCCTATCCCCCAGGTATTTAACCTGGTCGAGCCGGTAACGCAGATACTCTTCCCGGCATACCTCCCGCAAGCCCCGGGCCAGGACCTCCATATCCCGTCCGGCCAGGCCGCCGTAGGTGGGAAAGCCTTCAAAAAGGACGCCCCAGACCTGCACCTGCCGGTAGAGTTCCTCATCCCGCAGGGCCAGAAAGCCCCCGATGTTGGCCAAACCATCCTTCTTGCCGCTCATGGTACAGCCGTCGGCATAGGAAAAGATCTCCTTCACAATTTCAGCAATAGATTTGTCGGCATAGCCCTCTTCCCGCTGCTGGATAAAGTAGGCGTTTTCCGCAAACCTGCAGGCATCGATAAAGAAGGGTATCCCGTATTTTTTGCAGATGGCGCTGACAGCCTTAATATTGGCCAGGGAAACGGGCTGGCCCCCACCGCTGTTACAGGTAATGGTCAGCATTACCAGGGGTATTTTCTCCACACCCTTCTCCCTAATGAAAGCCTCCAGCTTTTCCGTATCCATGTCCCCCTTGAAGGGCTCCCTGGCCACGGGATCATAGGCAATATCCCGGACCAGGTCCACGGGCTTTGCCCCCTTGTGCTGGACATGGGCCTTGGTGGTGTCAAAGTGCATATTGTTGGGGATATACTGCTCCCTCTCCCCCCGGACCAGGGTCGTAAAGAGAATGTTTTCCGCTCCCCGGCCCTGATGGGTTGGCAGGACATATTCGAACCCCATCACCTCTTTTACCGCCGCCTGGAGGTGCTGGAAGTTGCGGCTGCCGGCATAGGCTTCGTCACCCAGCAGCAGGCCCGCCCACTGGTTATCACTCATGGCCGCCGTCCCGCTGTCGGTGAGGAGATCGATGTAGACAGCCTCGGAGGGCAGCAAAAATAAATTATAACCGGCTTCTTGCAACAGGCCCTCCCGCTCCTTGCGGGTTGTCATTACCAGGGGTTCCACCATTTTAATCCGAAAGGGTTCCGCCAGGTATTCCTGTTTCAAGCTATACCCCTCCCTTCAAGTTGTACGGATATAATTCGCAATATTCGCCCCAAACCCTCCTTTCCAGCCCGACTTTGTCCCAAAATTCCCCCTTCCGGCCAGGGAAATATTACCAGCGCCCCGAGAAGGGTTGCCGGAAATAACTGCCCACGACCAATTTCATAACAGCCCGGGCCAGGCGGGCTGGATCATGGCGGACATAATTGGTATAGCTAATAAAGTTGCCCCGGATAATTCTTACCCCCATCTTCTGCAGGCGCTCCAGATCAACCCGCACCGGGTGAGCCTTCTCCTGCCGGTAGCGTTCAAGGATCCGGGGGGGTGCTGCAACGGTATTGACTATTATATAATCAACCAGTCCGGCACCAATGTGCTCCTGCAGAACCTCCAGATGATCGGCCGCCGTGTAGCCATGGGTTTCCCCCCACTGGGTCATCACATTGCAGACATAAATGCAGGGCGCCGGGGAAAGCCGGATGGCCTCGGCCAGCTCTTCTACCAGGAGATTGGGCAGGACGCTGGTGTACAAACTGCCCGGGCCCAGGACAATGGCATCGGCCTCCCGGATAGCCTCCACAGCCTCGGGCACCGGGCGGGGTTTTGCCGGCACCAGGGAAAGACGCCGGATCCGCTCCCCTTGCCCGGCAATATTGGTCTCCCCGACCACCCTTTCCCCCGTCGCCAGTTCTGCCTGCAGGGTTACATTTTCCAGGGTAGAGGGCAGGACCTGTCCCTGCACGGCCAGGACCCGGCTTGCCTGCCTGACGGCAGCGGAAAAATCCCCCAAAATCTCCGTCAAGCCGGCCAGGAAAAGATTGCCCAGGTTATGTCCGGCCAGGCCCTCCCCGCTCTGGAAGCGGTGCTGGAACAAACTTTCCATCAAGGGTTCCGTATCGGCCAGGGCTACCAGGCAGTTCCTGATGTCCCCGGGTGGCAGTATCCCCAGCTCTTCCCGGAGCCGACCTGAGCTGCCGCCGGTATCGGTCACCGTCACAATGGCGGTAATATTTCCCGTGTATTCCTTTAAACCCCGGAGGAGGACCGACAAACCGGTGCCGCCGCCCAGGGCAACAATTTTGGGCCCCTTCCCCAAATGGCGGCGGCGGTAAACCACATCCGCCAGGCGCTCTTCGTCCTGGGGCAAAAGGACACTAAGGAGGGACCGGAAGGTCTGGCGCAGGCCCACCACAGCCATCCCGGTCCCCAGGCAGATGAACAATATGCCCCGGAGGGGAGAAAGGGGGGGCAGGGGCAGGGGAAGGAGCATGGCTAAACCATAGCTTCCCATCCCCACTCCCCCGAGGAACAGGAGGAACCAGCGCTTTATTCCCAGCCCCGGGTACAGCCATTTCAGCAAGGACTTCATCCATCACCTACCCCCGTTCTCCCAATATCCCGATGTTCGGCCAGTACCCTCTTTTGTCTCTGTCCCAGCATCCGAGCCAGCTCCTGGGCGATCACCACAGAACGGTGGCGCCCCCCGGTACACCCGATCCCTACCAAAAGGTGGGTCTTACCCTCCTTGCGGTAGTGGGGAAGGAGAAAGAGCAAAAGATCGGTAATGCGGGTCAAAAATTCCTTGGTTACCGGCCATTTCAAGACATAGTTCTTGACCTCTTCTTCATAGCCGGTCTTGTGGCGAAGGGATTCGATATAGTAGGGATTGGGCAAAAAACGGACGTCAAAGGCCAGATCCACATCCAGGGGTATCCCGTGCTTAAAGCCGAAGGAGATGATGGTGACGGGCAGGTCATCGCCCCCCTGATCTGCGCTGAAAAGCCGCCTGATCTCATCCTTCAGCTGCCCGGTGGACAGATGGCTGGTATCTATAATATGATGGGCCCTGGCCTTTAATTCCTCCAAGCGCTGGCGTTCCCGCTTGATACCCTCGGTTACCAGGCCGGTGGCAGCCAGGGGGTGGCGGCGGCGGGTTTCCTTAAACCGCCGCACCAGGGTCTCATCGGAGGCGTCTAAAAAGATTATCCGGTAGGCGATGCCCGCTGCCTCCAGTTCCCCCAGGGCGGCAAAGAGGTGGTCGAAGAATTCGCCGCCCCGGATATCCACCACCAGGGCCACCCGGCTGAGCTGGCTCCCCGCCTGGTTGTACAGCTCGGCAAACTTGGGGATGAGGGTGGGGGGAAGGTTATCGACACAGTAAAAGCCCATGTCCTCGAGGAAGTGGGCCGCCTGGGTTTTCCCCGCCCCCGAAAGGCCAGTAATGATAATAAATTGCCTCTTTTCCTGTATGTTTTCCATGCTGATCATTCTCCCATCCCTAGCTTATTCAATCTTTGGCAATGTACAAAAATTATATCACAAGGCCGGGGAAAGAAAAAGATGCCCCCTTTGGGGCATCTCGCCGGTCTCAAGCTCTAATCATCCAGGTGCTGTTTTTCCCAGGCCGGTTTCATGGTCTCGACCAGGGTCCACCAGTCCTCATAGCGGCGCCCGTAGGCCTCGGTGTGCTCGGGAATGGGCTGGAAAGTAGCCCTGATCTTTACCGCCCGGGCAAAGGCCTCCTCATAGTCCTTGTAGACACCGGCCCCCACGGCGGCGGCCAGGGCACAGCCCAGGGCGCCAATCTCGGTGGCCGTCACCACCTCTACGGGAACACCCAGGACATCGGCGAACATCTGGCTCCAGAAATCGCTCTTGGCCCCGCCACCGGCCAGGCGGGCGGCCTTGACCTCGCCACCGTGCCGGACGATATTGTCTATATGCATTTTATGGTCGAAGGTGATCCCTTCGAAGAGGGCCCGGGCCAGATCGGCAAAGGTATGGCCCTGGGCAATATTGTAGAAGCCTGCCCGTCCCCGGGGATGAACGTTAGGCTGGGCAATGAAGGGATGGTAGATGACACTGGTGCCCCCCGGAGGGATAGAGGCCGCTGCCTCGGTAATGACATCATACTTGGATATTCCCTTCTTTTCCGCCTCCAGGGCTGCCCCGGCACCCAGCTGGTTGACGAACCATTCCAAGTTGGTCGCCGACGTGGCCCCGCCACTCAAGGCCAGCACTTTGCCGGGCAGGTCGAAGTGCAGGTTGATGGTCATATTCTGCAGGGGCCGGTCGGTAATGACCTGGTTGATGGACCAGGTTCCCACGACTATGGAAACATAGCCCTCTGCAATCACACCAGAGCCGATACAGCTGGCGGTGACGTCCATCATCCCCGCTCCGCAGGGGGTGCCTTCCTTGAGGCCCGTCCGGGCCGCCGCCTCGGCCGTTACATAGCCGACAATGGCCCGGCTGGCCGGGGCCATCTCCGGCAGCCTGTCGAACATCTCCGGGATGCCGTAAAGTTCCATCAACTCCCGGGAATAGGCTTTTTTAGCAAAATCCATCAGGCCGCCGCCGCTCAAATCGTTGTGCTCAGAAACAAATTTACCCGTCAGCTTGGAGCGGATAAAATCCTTGCATTGCAGAATCCGCCGGATCCTGGCATAATTCTCCGGCTCCTTCTCCTTGATCCAGCGGAGCAGGGTAAAGGGCTGGCCGGAGAAGGGCAGGGTGGCATTGATGGCCGATATTTTCTCGTAAGCTCCCTCTTCCTTCAACATTTCCAATACATCTACTGCCCGGCCGTCGTTGGAACCGATGGCATTGCGGACGGCATTGCCCTCTTCATCGACGACAAAGAGCCCGTTACCAAAGCCGGTAAAACCAATGGCACCAATTTCTGCCGGGTCTATCCCCGCTTTGGCAATGACCTCCTGGATACAGTCGGCCGTATTCTGCCACAGCCTTTCCGGGTCCCCCTCCACCCAGGATGGTTTGGGGTTGCTGACTTCAAAACGTCTGGAGGCAACGGCAATCTCGTTGCCATTCAGGTCAAAGAGAGCCGCCTTCGAATTGGTCAAACCACAGTCAATACCCATGATATATTTGGCCATTTCTATACCTCCTTCATCCTGATTGCCCACTTCCCAACAGGTATTGGTCCCTGCCTAACCACCTCTCCACCAAGCTGGTCCCTATTTGTGGCCCTCTCTAAAGGCCGGGAGAAGTCGGGAAGCCCCTTGGGGGCAGCTCCCTGGCGTTAATGATCTCGGCTGCCGTAAGACCGGCCTGGCGGGCTACGGCCAGGCCTGGGCCCAGGTCCCCAACAGCCCAGGGGTGGTGAGCGTCGCTGTTGATGGCAAATTTCACCCCCTCGGCGGCAGCGACACTGACAAAGGCGGCAGTCAGATAGCCGTGGGAGGAATTAATCTCCAGGGCGGTGCCGCAGGCTGCACACGCCCGGGCCAGCTCCCTGGTATCGACGGCCAGCTTTAAGCCCGGATGGGTCACGATGGCTATCGGGTATCTTTCCACGGCATTGACCAGGGCCCGGGTGTTAAAGAGCCGGGATCTTTGGCCAAGGTAGCCGCTCAATTTCCCGCCCCAATAAAGGGCAAGGAGGCGGAAATTCTCGAAAGTGCGGGGAAATATATTGGGGTGTAGGCCGGCAAGGACAATGTCCAACTGATCCAGGATCTCCCCAGGAACATCCAGATCACCATTACTGTTGATGACATTGGCTTCAACCCCGGCAAGAACCCGCACCTCCGGGTACTTCTCCTGCAGGCGGCCAATCTTACCCTTGATCTCCAGCAGCTCTTCCGCCCTTCTCACCCCCAGGTTAAAGGCCAGGGCCGGACCGTGATCGGTGATGGCAAGCTCCTCCAGACCCCGGGCCCGGGCAGTCCTGATATTTCCCTCCAGGTCTCCCCTGCCGTGGCTGTACTGGGAGTGGGTATGGTAATCGGCGAAAAGATACAGCTGTATTCCCCCCTGCAATTATCCGCTCCCGGTCCCTCCCCCCTTGATATCCTCTTTTTTATCGCCCTCCAGGGTCCTTTAGACGACGGCCGTGGTGTGTTCCCCCAAACGCTTGCCCCTTTGTTTTAGATATTCCTTCACCCGCTCGGCCTTGGCCGTGAGGACCAGCTCCTCCGGTACCCCCGCATCCTTGATAATGCTCAGAGCCCAGTCGGACTCGCCCACATCATAGGCAAAATGGCTGTCACTGTTGATGGCAATCATGACACCTTCCCGGGCTACCAGGCGGGCTATTTCCAGGCAGTTCTCGTAGCTTCCCATCCTTACCCGGTAAGAGTTATTATTGATCTCCAGGATCTTTCCCAACCTTTTGGCCGCCTTGACCACCCGTTCCGGGTCGATCTGGAAGCTGGGATTCCCGGGGTGACAAATCATATCCACATAGGGGTTCTCCAGGGCCTTAATCATGTTTCTGGTGTTTTCCTCCACGGAGCCGGGCTCCAGGCATTCAGAATGGAAGCCTGCCAGGACCAGATCCAGCCGGCGCAAATACCTCTCTTCCAGATCCAGGGCGCCCCCCTCCAAGATATTGGCCTCAACACCCCGGAGGATCTCCACCCCCTCCACCTGGGGATGGACAACCCAGAGGTTGTTGAAATAGATGGGCGTGGGTGCCCCCGTCATAGCGGGGCCATGGTCGGTGATGGCCACCATCTTCAAACCCTTTTTCCTGGCTTCCCGGGCTATTTCAATTACCGTGCTGTAGGCATGGCCGCTGGCGACAGTGTGCACATGCAGGTCGGCTTCCAATATCATCTCCTCGTCCTCCTTTCCAATATATTCTAATTCCAGTATAGCATAGATTGGGGCCCTACCCCTTTAAAATAAACTTCTCCAGGGCTACTACCAACCCCTCTTCCTCTATCCCGGCCGTTACCCAGTCGGCCTGGGCCTGGACGTCAGGGGGCGCATTGCCCATGGCAACGCCCAACCCCACGCCCTTTAGCATCTCTACATCATTGTAGGCATCCCCTATGGCCATCATCTCAGACAACTGGATGCCGAGGCACTCCCCCAGGAACCTGAGGCCCTCAAGCTTGGAGACGGAAGGATGGAGAATTTCCAGGAAAATGGGGCGGGAGCGGGCCAGATACAGTTTGGGAGAGAGTTTTTCCCACAAATAGTCTATATATTGCTCCAACTTTTCCGGTTCTTCGGAAATAATAAATTTGGTCGGCTCCCGGGTTAAAAATTTCTCCAAATCACCGACGGCATGGCCGGTAACCCCGGAAATCTCCTCATACCTGCGGCTCCAATCACTGTATTCTTCCACATAGTACTCATCATCCACATAGGTATGCAGGTGGAGGCCCAATTCCTTACACAACCTCACAATCTCATGGGCCAGTTCCAGGGGGATGGTCCTGTGATGATAGACTTCCCCCGTTCCCGAATGCTTAACCAGGGCACCGTTATATGTAATCAGGGGAACATCGAGGCCGAGTTTTTCCGCATAGGGTTTGGTTGACTGGAACATGCGGCCGGTGGCCAGTGTTACTACAAGCCCCTGTTGTGCACACTGGTGCAGGGCCCGGCGGGTGTTGTCCCGGATGACGAGATCCTCTCCCACCAGGGTGCCGTCGATATCTACTGCGACCAATTTATACTTCATATTTTCTTTCCTCCTTGCTGTCTTTGCCAATAATTTTCCGAATTGTTGCCATAGCCCCCTTTCCGGTATAATAACAATTGTTTTAATAAGTTATGCTTCGTCTAAAAAAGAAAAATCCCTGCCGATTAATATTCAATTTAGTCCAAAAAAATTTGTCCCGCCATCCCGGGCCAGACCAAAGCCCAAAATTTTTGTTAATCCCGCCTCCGAAACCCCCTGAAGGGTATAAAAAAGGCCAGATAGCGCCAGGGCACTGCCCCGGTCAGCAGGGCCAGGAGGAGGTAAACTACGCCGCCGAGGAGAATTGCCGGCAGGACGGCCAGAGAGCTCCCCCCCGTCCGGGTCCAGAACCAGGGGTAAGCTGCCTTCACTGCCGCCGCCATCCCCAGGGTGGCGAGCAGGGGTCGGAATAATAAATACCTGAGCCTGAACCTAATCCCCGTCAAGGACCCAAGGGCCCGCAGGTTAAAGAGGGCAGCTACCGTAAAACCGATGCCTGTCCCCAGGGCGGCACCCTTGATATTGAGGGCCGGTATCGCCGTCAAGTAATAGTTTAAGACGGCATTGCAGCAGGCGCCCAGGAAAATACTCTGCACCGGGACACTGGCCCGGCCCAGTCCCTGGAGGATGCCCGTCGTTGTCTGCTGCAGGCAGAGGAAAAAGCAGCCGAAGGCCAAAAAAATTAGCGGTGCCCCCGCCTCCGGCGTCTGAAAGAGGAGCTGACAGATTTCCGCCGGCAGGAGATAGAGGCCCACCGTGGCAGGCAAGGCGACCAGAACCGTTACCCCCAGGGCCTCACCTACCAGCCGGGAAACCAGATCCTCCCTTTCTAAGGCCACTGCTTCGGAAATGGCCGGAATCAGGCTGAAGGCAAAGGCGGCTGTAATGACGGTGGGAAAGAGGATTAAACTGACGGCCATCCCCGAGAGCTGCCCGTAGAGGGCCGTCGCCTGCCGGACGGAAAAACCAATGACCTGGAGGCGCATGGGGACAATCACCGCATCGACGGTATCCATAACCGGCATGATAAAGGCACCGAGGGTAATGGGCAGGGCCAGGCGGACGATGTCAGCCAGGATTGCCCCCATCTCCTTTGCCCCGGTGGGATGGCGATCCACAGTCTGCGGAGAACGAAGATAAAGGGCCCCCAGGAGGAGATTGCCGGCCAGGGCACCGGTAACGGTCCCAAAGGTGGCACCGGCAGCAGCATATTCCAACCCCCGGGGACGGAGGGCATAGGCCAGCCCCAGCATGGTTACAACCCGCACCAGCTGCTCCACTACCTGGCTGCCCCCTATGGGTACCATTTTCTGCCTGCCCTGGAAATAGCCCCGGAGGGCCACCTGGATGGCTATCAAAAAGACGGCCGGAGCAATGGCCCGGAGGGGATAGAGGGCCCTGGGATCTCCCAGAATCTTCGTGGCCAGGACGGGGGCCAGCAGATAAAGGAGGAGGGAAAAACAAAAACCGGTAAGGGCTAAAAGGGCCAGGGCAGCCCGGAATATCAGCCGGGCAACATGGTGGCGGCCGTGGGCTATCTCTTCGGCACTTAGTTTCGCCACGGCAATGGGAATACCCGCTGCCGCCAGGACAAAGGCAAGGCTGTAAAAGGGATAGGCCATCTGGTAGAGGCCAATCCCTTCCGCCCCCAATAAATAGCTGAGGGGAACCCGGTACAGGGCCCCAATGATCTTGCTGCAAAGACCTGCCAGGGTAAGGACCAGGGCACCGCGCAAAAAGGACAATCTTGGCCACCCCTTTAACAAAGAAGGGACGCCCCCAACGTCCCTGCTAAAATCCATATAATATATACGCAGCCGCCCCCGGCAATATGCTTTCCTTTCCCCCGGAGAAGGAAGGGCCCAGGGGCCTTCCCAAGGGTGACAAACTTCGTCCCTTGTCCCCGGCTAGAGGACCCGGATGGTCTGAAGGCTTGCGTCCCGGGGCCCGGAAATCCTGAGGCCCGCTTCCCTGATCAGGATAAGGTAATCGATGATCTCCGGGGTAAGCCCCTCGCCGGGGCAGACGATGGGAATCCCCGGCGGGTAGGCGGTGACAACCTCGGCGCTGATCTTTCCCGCGGCCGCTTCCAGGGCCACGACCCGGGAGGGGCGGAAGAAGGCCTCCCGGGGCAGCAGGACCAGTTCAGGGATCAGGGGCTCCTCAAGCAGCCCTTCTGCCCGCCGGAGGAGCTCTCCCCTTCCGGCAAACTCCCGGCGCCGGTTGGAAATATCCCGCAGAGCAAATAAAAGCTTTTCAATATCCCTATCGGTGGTCCCGATGGTCACCATGAGGAGAATATTGAAGAGGTCGGACAGTTCAACCTGGATATTATACTGATAGCGCAGTATAAGTTCCACCTGCTGTCCTGTCAGGCCCAGGTCCTTCACCGTCACCGTCAGCTTCGTCTCATCGAGATCGTCAAAGCCGGGTCTCCCCGCTTCCTCCTTGCCGAGGCAGGAAAGGCCGGGGATTTTATTTATTTCTTCCCTGGCCCAGCGGGCCCGGGCCAGGGTTTCCTCCAGGAGCTGGCGGCCGTGGAGGACCATCTGGCGGCGGGCGCCGTCCAGGGAAGCCAGCAGAAGGTAGGAGGCACTGGTGCTCTGTAAAAGCCTGAGACTCGCCTCCAGCCGCTCCCGCTCCAGGCCCTCTCCCTTGAGATGTAAGACGGAACTCTGGGTAAGACCCCCCAAGAGTTTGTGCATGCCCTGGGCAACGGCCGCGGCCCCGGCCGCCAGGCCCGGCCTGGGGAAGCCGGGATGAAAATAGAAGTGGGGGCCGTGGGCTTCATCAAGGACCAGGGGGACGTTGTAGGCTGCCAGGACAGCCCCAATTCCCTCCAGGTCAGAGCTGGTCCCGTAATAGGTGGGATTGATGAGGAGGACTCCCCTGGCGTCGGGATGCTGATCCAGCACCTGCTGGATCCTGCCCGGAGTCACCCCCAGGGCAATCCCCCGGCTGGCATCGACTTCCGGGGCCACGAAGAGGGGATGGGCCCCGCTGAAGATTACTCCTGCGATCATAGATTTGTGCATGTTGCGGGGCACGATTATCTTGTCACCGGGATTGCACAGGGTAAGGAGCAGGGCCTGGATGCCGCATGAGGTCCCGTTGATTAAAAAATAGGAATAGTCGGCACCGAAGGCCTCGGCCAAAAGCTCCTGGGCCCGGGCCAGTACTCCCTGGGGTTGGTGGAGATCATCCATTCCTTCAACACCGGTAATGTCCAGGGCAAAGGCCTGCTCCCCCACCAGGCGGGCTACCTGGGGATCCAGATTACGGCCGCCCTTGTGTCCCGGCATATGGAAGCGGACAACCCCATCCTCCAGGTAGTCGGTCAGGGCCTCCAGGAGGGGAGCCCTGGTCTGGCTTTCCTTCCGCATCACCAATTGATCACCGCCTTAGTTGAGATAATCCTTGATCAAGGTAATGGGTGTCTGCTGATCATAATTGCCACTGGGATTATCCTCCAGGAGCCTTTTCACCAGCTGGTTCTTGATCCCGGGAGAGGCACCCACTATGTCGACACAGCCCAGGTCATTGACATCGACAATAACGGTATCTACCCCCGTTCGCTCCCAGACAGCCCGGGCCACCCGGGCCGGATCCTTGGGTCCCAGGACAATATAACCCTCAAAGGGGGGCATGGTCCCGGCCACATCGTCGATGAGGGCCACCTGCCGGCCAGCTATATAATAGAACAGGCCCTTTTTCCCGGCTATTTTTCCCAGGGCGCCCAGGGCTGCCCCCAGGAGAATCCGCCAGGGGCCGACTTCATTGATGGCCAGCTGCATCCCGGCCGGGGAGGTCAAACTGCCATGCCGGGCTGGAAAGCGGCAGAGAAAGCTGGCCAGGGCCCCGGCCTTAACCTCTTTCGGCCGGACCAGGCGGCCCTGGGTAATGGCCACCACACTTTCACAGATGGCGATCAAATCTCCCACTTCCGCTATATTCTTCGTATATTCCTCAACTACCTCCACGATGTCTTCCCCCGGGGTCAAGAGATGGGTTCTGATGGCTATCTTTGCCGCCGTCCTCACCACCCCCAAAGAGACAAATATCCCAAGGTTAACTGCAGGAGTACTCCATACTATTCAATTAGGCAAACTTTTGTCCCTGGCGCAAAGAAGAGATGAACCCCGCTCCAGCTTCATATCTATTAAATAGAACAAGATCCTAGCCGAAGGAGGTCTGGCCCCCTTGCTAGCCTACTTGACCAACATCCGCACCGGCCTTTATGGCCCCCCCGGCCCCCTTCCCTGCCCCCCTTCCCGCATTATTATAGAGGCCACAGCGCCCCTGGAATGGCTTTTAGAAAAAGGGGGAGGAAGGAAGACGAGCTTGATCCTGCCCGGGGCAAAACTCAACATGCCCCCCGGCATAATCAATGTCTGGGACGGCCTGATTACAAGGGTTTTGGTCACAAGGAACGGGGGGGGAAATCCCCGGTTCCTAATCACTACCCTGGAGGAAACCGGCTGTACAGTGACAGAGGTTCCCGGACTCCCCTACCGCCTGGTCCTGGACCTGGACCGTTCCCCCCTGCTGGCCTATTTCCAGAACCAGCATGTGGTCCTCGACCCCTACTGGGACGGGAAAAGAAAGGGGGCTGTGAGCCCCACGGGTCTCCCCGAACACATCCCAACCCTGGATATAGCCCGCCGCCTGGCCCAGCTCCTGACCGGAGTCAAGGCCAGGGTCAATCTCACCCGCCTAGATGCCTATTATGTACCCGTCGCCGACCGCCTCCAACTGTGCCGGGAATTGCAGCCGACTCTTTTCCTCAGTATCGCCACCTGGGTTAATAGGAAAAAACCCCAGTCGGGCTTCCGGATCCGGTACTACCCGGGCAGGCCAGAGAATGAATTCCTGGCCGCCTGCCTGGAAGGGGAAATGCAGCGTAAACTCAGTATCCCCTCCCACGGCAGGGCCGCTGTCAACATGACCCTCCTGCGGGAAGCACCGGTCCCCGCCGCCCTGATCGAGGCAGCCTGTATTTCCCACCGCCTCGACGAAGGCCTGCTGCGGGACGTAGATTTCCGCCAGCGGCTGGCCCAGGCCCTTTTTAATGGCATCAACCAATATTTGCGAAACAAAGGCCATCTATAACGAAAAATATGAAAGTTCCACCGGCAGGAAGGAAACTACCCATCTGTGACGAATAGTACTATCGACTGTAGTTTTACTTAAACTCGTATCCTCGGATAAGTAAACCCACTATTTGCAATAATTTAAGTAGAAGATTCTAAACAGGGGGTGGTACTAGACCAGAACTCTCAGCTTCTACTTAATAATGAAAACAAGGAGGGGTATTTATGCAAAGGAAATGGGCAAAGGCAGTAGGCCTACTCTTGTGTCTCCTGTTGATGGCCAGTTTAGCTGCCTGTACACCACGTTCTTCGGCACCGGAAGAGGAGGGAGACCAAGAAGGGGAAACGCTTTTAACTACCGACATAGTAATTGTCGGCGCCGGCGGGACCGGCCTGGCTGCCGCCGCTTCAGCCATTGAGCACGGGGCAGAGGTAATTGTCCTGGAAAAACTGGCCTTTACCGGCGGCTCTACCGCCCTGTCGGGGGGTGGAATTGCCGCCACGGACACCAAATTCCAGCGGGCCGAGGGTATTGAAGATTCCAAGGAATCCTGGATGGAACTCTGGAAGGAGCGCCAGGCTACCAGCAACCCCGATGGCATGTATCCCGATTATGACTTCGTTGACATGTTTATGGACGAGGCCGTCATCACTACAGAATGGATGGCAGATACCATCGGCCACAAATACGCCAGGATAGAAGGCTTTGGCCTGGACCCGGTGCGGCGGCTTCACTTCCCGGAAAGGGGTGGCCGGGAGGTTATCGAGAGCTTGGAAAACTACCTGAAAGAGCGGGGGGTTGAGATCCTCACCGAAACCCCCGGTAAAGAACTCCTTACCAATGAAGATGGTGACGTAATCGGCGTGGTGGCTGAAGGGCCCGACGGTGAAAGGATAGTCATTGAAGCGAAAAAGGTTATCCTGGCCACCGGCGGCTTTGCCAGGAATGAGGATCTCCTGGCCAGGTTTGTTCCCGAGGTCAAGGGCTCCTCGGAAATAACGGCTGCTGCCGCCGGCAGCACCGGCGATGGGATCCTGATGGCAGAGAAGGTCGGGGCCGCCCTGTACGAGGAACCCTGGATCATCGGTTTGGGTGTCGGGACAAAGGTTAAGGGTACAGATTCTTTAATGATGGATTGGACCAAGCTCTACGTCAACGGTGAAGGAAAACGCTTTGCCAGTGAGCAGATGCACTATGCCATCGCTACCAATAAGATTATCGAAGAAGGCGATGTCTGGATCGTAATGGATTCCGCCGAAGCCAATGCCGATCTCATCGCCGCCATGGAAGAAGCCATGCCCACCGACGAGGTGGCCAAGGGCGATACCTTAGAAGAGCTGGCCGAAGCCATGGGGGTTCCCGTGGAAAACTTTGTTGCTACCATCGAAGAATACAATCAGGGGGCAAAAACCGGCAAAGATGCCATGGGCAAGGATCCGGAATTCGTGCTCCCCGTTGAAAAGGCCCCCTTCTACGCCATCAAGGCCCATCCCAAAACCATGGGGACCTTCGGCGGGGTAAAAACCGATGAATTCTACCGCGTCCTGCGGGCAGACGGCTCGGTAATCAACAACCTGTATGCCGGCGGCGAGTGCGCCAACAAGGTCCTCTACAATCAGGTTTACATGTCCGGCAGTGCGGTACAATTTGCCCTGACCAGCGGCCGTATCGCCGGCGAGCATGCAGCGAAAAACCTGAACAATTAACACTTGCCCTTCATATCTCTAACCCGGTAAGGGCATAATAAAGCCCCTGCAGACTGGGCCCCTTAGCCCGGCGCCATGCAGGGGCTTTCTTTTCCTTTCTTCCATTGTTTCCGCAGGTAGTTTTTGTTATGATGGAAAAGGTGATGAAAATGAAAAGACTGACACGCCCCATTATAATCCTCTTGTCCTTCCTCCTGCTTCTTACAGGCTGCAGAAGAAGCCCGGCCAGTGAATATGAGCGCTACAGCAGGAGCTTTCTCGGTACCTTCGATACCATCATCCAGTTTGTCGCCTATGCCAAAAGCGAAGAAGAGTTCGAAACTTACTACCAGCTTTTGGAAAGCCGCTTTCAGGAGCTCCACCAGCTCTATGACATCTACCACGAGTACGAGGGCATCAACAACATCAAAACAATCAACGATAATGCCGGCAGGAAACCGGTGCCCGCAGCCCAGGAAATAATCGACCTGCTCCTCTTCGCCAAGGATTGGCACCAAAGGACGGGAGGCCGCACCAACATAGCCATGGGCCCCGTACTGAAAATCTGGCACGATTACCGCACCGAGGGCATTAAAGACCCGGACAAGGCCCAGCTCCCTCCCCCGGAAGAGCTCCGCCAGGCCGCCCGGTACACGGATCTCGACCAGGTCATAGTCGACCCAGAGGAGGGGACCGTCTACCTGGCCGAGGAAGGGATGAGCCTCGATGTAGGGGCAATCGCCAAGGGTTACGCCGTAGAATTAGTCGTCCAGGAGGTTGTGGCTGCCGGCCTGGAAGCCGGAATCATCAGCGCCGGCGGCAATGTGCGCACCATCGGCAAACCCCTCGACGGCCAGCGGGAGCGCTGGTCCATAGGCATACAGGACCCCATTGCTTCCCTGCATGGGAACAGCGATTATTTCGATACCCTCTTTGTGACCGATGCGGCCATAGTTAGCAGCGGCGATTACCAGCGTTACTACACGGTAGACGGTGAAATCTACCACCACATAATTGACCCTGACACCCTCATGCCGGCCAAGTACTACAAGGGGGTAACCATAGTAGCCCCCGATTCAGGCCTGGCCGACTTCCTCTCCACAACGGCCTTTTTACTACCTTATCCCGAAAGCAGAGGGCTAATCGACAGCCTACCCGGTGTCGAGGCCCTCTGGGTCATGGCCGACGGCAGCGTGAAGGTAACGGAAGGCATGGAAAAAATGTTGGCAAGCCACGGTGCCACTGCCCATGATAGCAGTGAGTAAATAGGTGGGGGCTGTTCCTTTACTGGGAACAGCCCCCACCTTTGTTTTCCTTAAGATTTGCGCGGCAGTTTTACCCCTTCCAGCTCCAGCAGCCGGGCCTTCAGGACCAGACCGCCGGCAAAACCGCCCAGTTCGCCATCGCTCCGGATCACCCGGTGGCAGGGAATAATGAGGGGTAAGGGATTGGCCGCCATGGCACCGCCTACGGCCCTGCTGCAGCCCGGCCGCCCGGCCGCCTCCAGGGCCAACCAACGGTAGGACCTGACTTCTCCATAGGGAATGGCCGCCGCTTTTTCCAGCACCTGCCGCCGGAAAGGGGTGCAGCCCTCCCAGTCAATTGCGTATCTGCGAAAATCCACCTTCCTGCCGGCAAAGTAGTCCTCCAGATCCCGGCGCAGGCCGGGGTAGTCGCTCTCCTCCCCCAATTGACGGTAGGCCTGCAGCCTTTTTACGACCTGGTCCCGGCTTTCCTGGGGCAAAGAGGAGGATACCAACCCGGCCTCAGAAAAGCCAACCCCAACCCAGCCCCAACGGGTCTCTACAACCATGAAATCCTGCTCTTTAATCGGAGGCACCCTGCTCCCCCCTACTACCAATCTTTTTTCTTTACCTTCAACCGCCGGCGCCGACGCTGGCGCTGGAGGCGCCGGATACCGACCCGGATGCGCCAGGGAATATAAAGGGCCAGGAGCCAGAACCACCAGTGGGTATAGATCTTTCTCTTTACCCCCCTGGCTGCCACCAGGGGGATATCGGCCAGCTGCTCCGATCCCAGGGAAACCGTTAGGGTACCAAGTTCCGCCCCCTCTTCTATGGGGGCCACCAGGCCTTCGGCCAGGTGGATTTCGGTGCTGACCCCTTCCCTCTCCCCCGGTGTCAGGGTGTAGATAAAACCGGCAGCCGTGTGGACCGGCACCTCGCTGCCGTATTTGACGGGTACCAGGGCAACCTCTTCCCCGGCCCTGACCAGCTCATAGTTGGCAAAATTCTCGAAGCCATAATCTAAGAGACTCACCGTGTCCGACCAGACCCCACCATTGGTGCTGCCCAGCACAACACTGATCAGCTGTCTGCCTCCCCGGGTGGCGGAACCGACAAAGGTGTGGCCGGCTTCCGTTGTATAGCCGGTCTTGACCCCATCGGCCCCATCATAGATCTCCAGGAGTTTGTTCCGGTTCCAGAGCTGGCGTTCTTCCTCGTGGCCCGGCCAGGAGATGGGGTAGCATTTGGTGGTGATCATCTCCCGGTATTCAGAGTATTCCAGGGCTTTGCGGGCGATGAGGGCAAGATCGTGGGCAGTCGTCCGGTGCTCCGGATCCGGCAGGCCGTTGGGGTTGACGAAGTTGGTGTTCTTTGCCCCCAGTTCCCTGGCCCGCTGGTTCATCAGGCGGGCAAATTCTTCCACGGAGCCGGCCAGGTGCTCGGCCACAGCCACTGCGGCATCGTTGGCCGAGGCCAGCTGCACGGCGTAGAGCAATTCCCGCAAGGTATACTCTTCCCCCGCCCCGAGATATATCCGGCTCCCATCCTGGGAAGCAGCCAGGGGGGAGACGGTGACGACCTCCTCCGGCTGGCCCAGCTCCAGACCCAGGAGGATGGTCATAATCTTGGTCGTGCTGGCCGGGGGCAGGGGCAGGTGGGGGTTTTTGGCCCAGAGGACACGCCCCGTCTCCCCGTCCATAACCACAGCAGCCTCTGCCTCGAGCTGGAGCCCATCTGCTGCCACAGCGGGTAGGGTCCAGGAGATGACAATTATTATCAGGAACACTGCAATGAGCCGCCGCATGCAAAACCTCCTAAAACCAAATTGCTTCAGGGAACCAGGAAACTAATGAAGGCGGTAGCGACAGAGAAATAAATGGTGAGGCCAATAATATCGTTGATGGTGGTGATAAAGGGGCCGGAAGCCACGGCCGGATCAATCTTAAAATAGTTGAGGATCAGGGGTACAACTGCCCCAGACATGGTGGAAACAAAGAGGGTGAGCCAGAGGGAAAAACCGAGGACAAAACCCAGCCATATATTACCCTGCCAGAGATATGTCAATAGAGCAATGAGAAGGCCGCTTACAGTGCCAATAATCAACCCGACACCGGCCTCCCGCCGCAGCAGCCACAGGAAATCCCGGGGCCTAAATTCGGTAACCGCCAACCCCCGGACAACAACGGCCAGGGACTGGGTGCCCGTATTGCCGGCCATGTCGGCAATCAAGGGAATAAATATAGCCAGAATCGCCACCGCCTCCAGAGTTTTTTCAAAGCGGGCGATTATATTCCCTGAAATAAAGCCAAAAAACATCAATAGGACAAGCCAGGGCAAGCGCTTGAAGGCCGCCTGGTAGGCAGGAACCCTGAGGTCGCTGACCTCGGTTATACCTTCAATGGCCGCCAGGCGGGAAAAGTCCTCGGTGGCTTCATCCTCCAGGACATCGATGACATCGTCGACGGTCACAATCCCCACCAGGCGCTGGTTTTCGTCCACTACCGGCAGGGCCAAAAAGTCATACCGCTCAATTAAGCGGGCCGCTTCCTCCTGGTCCACCTCGGCAGACACGAAAACGACATTCTCAGACATTATATTGGCAATGGGTGTGTCCGCCGCAGCCACAATCAATTCCCGCAGGGATACCACACCCACCAATTTTTCCTGGTTATCGGTGACATAGAGATAATAAATGGTTTCCGCCCCCGGCGCCTCCTTCCGCAACCGGCGCAGGGCTTCCTCTGCCGTCCAGTCACTCTTTAAAGTGACATACTCGTTGGTCATGAGACGCCCGGCAGTATTTTCCGGATAGGTGAGGAGGGATTTGACTTCCCGGGCATCCTCTGCCTCCATCAATTCCAGAAGCTCTTCTGCCTGTTCCTCTTCCAATTCCGCCAGGAGATCAACGACGTCATCGGAAGACATCTCACACAATACTCGCGATACCCGTTCCTCTTCCAGCTCTTCTACAATTTCAGCAACCAGTTCGGCATCCAATTCTTCGAAGATGGAAGCCAGGGTTTCATCGGGAAGAAGGTGCAAGACCTGCCAGCGTTCCTCGGGGGCCAACATGCTGACCAATTCAGCCTGGTCATAGGGCTGCAGGGCAGAAAACAGTTCAAGGATCTGGGAAGCTTGCTGGGCGGTAAGAAGGGCTCGGATCTGGGCCAAACTTTTTTCGCCATTTTTCATTGGGAACGCCCCCCTTTGGTTGTATTCGGCCCTTAGTTTATCCCAAGCCTTGCAGGGGGAATCCCCACCAGCCGGTTTGGGAGGCGGCGGATGGGCCGGCCGCCGCCGGAAATACTCATACCATGTTTACTTCGCGGAGGGTGTTCAGCGCCTGCTTCCACATCCACCACCTCCTTCGCCATAAAGATACCCTTCCCACAAGGGAAGGGTTTTAAGGGCTGGTTGCAGCCACACCAAAAAACCCCTCCTTGTTGAGCTTTAGCACTGTACGGCCTAGGATTGCTCCAGCCACATTAGGTAAAACCTTAAGCCGGTAATACCTGTTTACCCATTGGTGTCTCTCGACATTTCCGGGCAGTGGCTTATATCCGTACAGGAGCCTCACCTAACAGGGGGTAAGGTTTATTTTATTTACTTCTATTTACAAGTTTAGATCAGGGGGCCAAGATAAGTCAATAGTCCTGGCCCTTTCCCTCCTTTTCTACACCCTGATTCCGGAAAAAGGCAAAGACCTCAGCCGCCACCCGCCTGTTCATTCCCGTCACCGCCGCCAGCTCCTCCAGGGAAGCCTGGGCAATGTTCTGGAGGGAGCCAAAAGACTTCAGCAGGGCCTTTTTCCGCCGCGGCCCAATTCCGGGGATTTCATCCAGGAGGGAACGGGAAAGCTGTTTTTGCCTGAGCCGGCGGTGGTATTCCAGGGCAAAGCGGTGGGCCTCATCCCGGATCCGCTGCAGCAGATACAGGGCCTCGGAATTCCGGGGGAGAAGCAGGGGCTTTTCCTCACCCGGGGCATACACTTCCTCCTTCTTCTCCGCCAGGCTGAAGACAGGAATGTCTTCAAAACCAACCCGGTCCAGGACCTGCAGGGCTGCCGCCAGCTGACCCTTGCCGCCGTCGATGAGGATGAGATCCGGCAGTTGGCCAAAGCCCCCCTCTTCCCCATCCCCTTCTTCGTCATCCAGGGTGCGGCGAAAGCGGCGGTAGAGAACTTCCCGCAGCATGGCATAATCGTCGGGACCCTGGACAGTCTTGATCCGAAACCGCCGGTACTCCTTCTTGTCCGGCTTTCCGGCAGTAAAGACCACCATGGAGCCCACCGCCAGGGTACCCTGGATGTTGGAAATGTCGTAACACTCGATCCGCTCCGGGGGTAAGGGGAGGGAGAGGCGCTCCGCCAGTTCCTCCAGGGCGGCTGCCGCCCTATCTTCTTCCTGCTGCCAGCTGGCCTCCCGCTCCTTGAGTACCAGGAGGGCATTCTTGGCTACCATGGCCGCCAGTTTGGCCTTTTCCCCCCGTTTCGGCACCCGCAGGTACACCCGGCGGCCCCGCTTCTGGCTGAGCCATTCCTCCAGGACAGCCTGCTCCGCCGTTTCCTCGGCCAGGAGAATCTCCCGGGGGATAAAGGGAACCCGGTCATAGTAGCGCTTCAGGAAGGCGGCCATTATTTCCGGGCGCTCCAGTTCCCCCGTCCCTTCCAGGAAATGGTGTTCCCGGCCCACCACCTTGCCCTGGCGGACAAAGAAGATCTGGAAGCAGGCCTCATCCCCTTCCCGGGCAAAGGCAATAATATCCTGGTCCTGCATCCCCTTGGAGACCATCTTTTGCCGCTCCAGCACCTGCCGCACCGCCTGGATCTGGTCCCGGAGCCGGGCCGCCCGCTCAAACTCCAGGGCAGCCGCCGCCTCCTCCATCCGCTCCTGGAGGCGCCGGACCAGGTCTTCCTGCCGCCCGTCGAGGAAGAGGCAGACCTCCTTGATCATTTCCTGGTAGGCCTCGGGAGAAATATAGCCCATGCAGGGGGCATCACAACGCTTGATATGGTAATTGAGGCAGGGCCGCTGCCGGTTATAAAGCTGCCCCTCCGTGCAGGTGCGCAGGCGGAAAATTTTCCGCAGCAGACCCACAGTATCGTGAAGGGCCCCGGCATTGGTGTAGGGCCCATAATACTTGGCCCCATCCTTGACCATGTTGCGGGTGATTATCAGGCGGGGAAATTCCTCCTGAACCGTAACCTTCAAGTAGGGGTAATTTTTATCGTCCTTGAGGTTGACATTGTAGCGGGGGCGGTATTTTTTAATCAGATTGCACTCCAGGATCAGGGCTTCCACCTCGGTATCGGTAACGATATACTCCAGATCTGCCACCCTGCTAACCAGAACCCTGACCTTGGGGCTCTGCTGGCCGGAAAAGTAGGAGCGGACCCGGTTTTTCAAGGAGACGGCCTTGCCCACATAGATGACCGCTCCCGCCCGGTCCCGCATGATGTAGACGCCGGGCTTTTCCGGTATGTGCTCCAGCTTTTCCAGCACCCGTGGTTCCGCCATAACAATCCCCCTCTCAAGGTTCGAAGCTCCGGAAGGGCCCCGAAAACAGCATTGAGACACAGGTCAAAAGAGCGCAGGCTACCCCCTGTAATCACTCCTTTAGAACCTTCGCCAGATACTGGCCGGTGTAGGATTCGGGCACCTGGGCCACCTCTTCGGGAGTGCCCTGGGCCACGATCCGCCCGCCCCCCTCGCCCCCCTCGGGGCCCAGATCGATAATGTAATCGGCCATTTTGATCACGTCCAGGTTGTGCTCAATCACAACGACGGTATCCCCGGCGTCCACCAGCCGCCCCAGCACATCTAAAAGGCGGGAGATGTCGGCAAAATGCAGGCCCGTCGTCGGCTCGTCCAAAAGGTAGAGGGTCTTGCCATTGCTGCGCCGGGAAAGCTCGGTGGCCAATTTTACCCGCTGGGCCTCGCCCCCCGAAAGGGTGGTGGCCGGCTGGCCCAGCCGCATATAGCCGAGGCCTACATCGTAGAGGGTCTGGAGCTTGCGGCTGATCCGGGGAATGTTCTTAAAGAACTGGAGGGCTTCCGACACCGTCATATCCAGGACATCGGCAATGCTCTTGCCCTTGTAATTTACCTCCAGGGTTTCCCGGTTGTAGCGCTTCCCCTTGCAGACCTCACAGGGAACATAGACATCGGGCAGAAAGTGCATCTCTATCTTGATGATCCCATCGCCCCGGCAGGCCTCGCAGCGGCCGCCCTTCACGTTGAAGCTGAACCGGCCCGGTTTGTAGCCCCGCACCCTGGCCTCCGGTGTCTGGGCGTAGACCTCCCGGATATTATCAAAGACGCCGGTATAGGTGGCCGGGTTGGAACGGGGGGTCCGCCCGATGGGGGACTGGTCGATGGCAATAATCTTGTCCAGGTACTCCACCCCTTCTATCCCGTCGTGATCTCCCGGGGCTTGGCGCGCCCCGTGGAGCCGCTGGGCCAGGGCCCGGTGCAGGATGTCATTGATTAGAGTGCTCTTGCCCGAACCCGAGACGCCGGTAACACAGGTGAAGACGCCCAGGGGAATGGCCACATCGATATTCTTGAGATTGTGCTCCCGGGCCCCCCTGATCACCAGCCAGTTCCCATTGGGCCCCCGCCTGCTCGGGGGCACCGCTATCTTCCGCCGGCCGCTCAAATAATCCCCGGTAATGGAAGCGGGACAGGCCTTGATCTCCTCCAGGGTCCCGGCTGCCACCAGGTAGCCGCCCTCTTCCCCTGCCCGGGGCCCGATGTCGATAATGTAGTCGGCCGCCTCGATGGTTTCCCGGTCGTGCTCCACCACGATCAGGGTATTCCCCAGATCCCTGAGTTGCTTGAGGGTCTCGATCAGGCGCTGGTTGTCCCGCTGGTGGAGGCCGATGCTGGGTTCATCCAGGACATACAGTACCCCCACAAGGCCCGAACCGATCTGGGTAGCCAGCCGGATCCGCTGGGCCTCACCTCCAGATAGGGTCCCGGCGGCCCGGTCCAGGGTCAGATATTCCAGGCCCACATTGAGCAAAAACCGGAGCCGTTCCTTGATTTCCTTTAAAACCTGCCTGGCTATGGCCCGATCCCTCTCCCCCAGTTTCAGATCTGTGAAAAACTGATAGGCCTCCCCGACGGACAGGGCCGTTACTTCCGCAATATTGAGTCCTCCCACCAGCACCGCCAGGGCTTCGGGCCGCAGGCGGGCTCCCCGGCAGTGGGGGCAGGGGCGGCTGCTCATATAGGCCTCCAGTTCCCTCCTGGCTCCCTCCGACTGGGTTTCCTGCAGGCGGCGCTCCAGATTGGGGATCACCCCTTCGTAGACGGTATCGAAGATCCGCTTCTGCCCGTGCATATTTACATAGTGGACCCGCACCGGTTCCTTGCTCCCGTAGAGGACTATCTGGAGGGCCTCGTCGCTGAGCTGGGAAAGGGGCACCTCGGTACTGAAGCCGTATTTCTTGGCCACAGCCCCCAGGAGCTGGGGGTAATAGTTATAGGAGCGGCTCCAGGGGGCTATGGCCCCTTCGGCCAGGGATTTACTCCGGTCGGGGATCACCAGTTCCGGATCAACCTCCAGCCGAAAGCCCAGGCCGGTACAATAACTGCAGGCCCCATAGGGGCTGTTAAAGGAAAAAAGCCTTGGGCTCAATTCTTCCAGGCTAAAACCACAATCGGGACAGGCCAGGTTCTGGCTGAAGACCAGCTCCCTGTCCTCGTCCACCAGCTGGATAATGGCCAGGCCTCCGGCCAGGCCCAGGGCCAGCTCCAGGGAGTCGGCCAGGCGCTTCCGGATACCCTCCCGGACGATTATCCGGTCCACCACCACCTCAATGGTGTGCTTTTTATTCTTTTCCAGTTCAATGTCAGTACCCAGTTCCCTGATCTCGCCATCGATCCGCACCCGGACAAAACCCTGCTTGTGGAGATCAGCCAGTATCTTCTTGTGCTCCCCCTTCCGCCCCCGGACAATAGGGGCCAGGACCTGGAACCTGGTCCTCTCCGGCAGGTCCAGGACCTGATCCACCATCTGATCGATGGTCTGGCGGGTTATGGCCCTGCCGCAGTCGGGGCAGTGGGGCTGGCCCACCCGGGCGAAGAGGAGGCGGAGATAGTCGTAGATCTCCGTCACCGTACCCACCGTCGAGCGGGGGTTTTTACTGGTCGTCTTCTGGTCAATGGAGACCGCCGGTGACAGGCCCTCGATGTAATCCACATCGGGTTTATCCATCTGACCCAAAAACTGCCGGGCATAGGCCGAGAGGGACTCCACGTACCGGCGCTGTCCCTCGGCATAGATGGTATCAAAGGCCAGGCTGCTCTTGCCGCTGCCGCTGAGACCGGTGATCACCACCAGTTTATCCCGGGGTATATCTACATCGATATTTTTCAGGTTGTGCTGGCGGGCACCCCTGACAACAATTTTCTCTTTGCTCATTCCATCAAACCTCTCCCTGTTACTGGACCTGCTTTTTCAACTCAAAGAGCAGGTCCCGCAGTTCGGCCGCCCGTTCAAAGGCCAGTTCCCGGGCCGCCGCCTGCATATCCTTTTCCACCTTTTTAATCCAGCGTTCCAATTCCTTACCCGACAACTCACCAACGGCCTTATCAGGCAGATACTCTTCCCTCTTTTCCGCCACCCTGGTGGCCTGGATGACATCCCGCACCGCCTTCTTCACCGTCTCGGGGGTGATGCCGTGCCTGCGGTTGTATTCCATCTGCAGTTTCCGCCGCCGGTTGGTTTCCGAAATGGCCCTGGCCATTGAATCGGTAATGACATCGGCATACATGATGACCTTTCCTTCCACATTCCGGGCCGCCCGACCGATGGTCTGAATCAGGGACCGCTCCGAGCGCAGGAAGCCTTCCTTGTCGGCATCCAGGATGGCCACCAAACCTACCTCGGGCAGGTCCAGCCCTTCCCGGAGCAAATTTATACCAACCAGCACATCGAATTCACCCAGCCGCAGGTCCCGGATGATCTGCATCCGCTCCAGGGTATTGATCTCCGAGTGGAGGTAGCGGACCTTGACCCCCATCTCCCGCAGGTAATCGGTCAGATCTTCGGCCATCCGCTTGGTCAGGGTGGTGACCAGGACCCGCTGATTCTTTTTCACCCGTTCCTGGATTTGGGCCAACAGGTCGTCGATCTGTCCCCTGACAGGCCGGACCTCCACTTCCGGGTCCACGAGGCCCGTGGGACGGACCACCTGTTCCACGATCTGCTCGCTGTGTTCCAGTTCATAGGGACCGGGGGTGGCGGAAACAAAAATCACCTGGTTTATCTTCTCCTCAAATTCCTCAAAAACCAGGGGACGGTTGTCATAGGCCGAAGGTAAACGAAAGCCGTGCTCGATGAGGCTGTCTTTCCGGGACTTGTCCCCGGCATACATGGCACCCAGCTGGGGAATGGTCATGTGGGACTCATCTATTATAACCAAAAAGTCAGGGGGGAAATAGTCCAGCAGTGTGTAGGGAGGATCCCCCGGGGCCCGGCCCGTCAGGTGGCGGGAATAGTTTTCAATACCCTTGCAGTAGCCCATCTCCCGCATCATTTCCAGGTCATAATTGGTCCGCTGGCGGAGGCGGTAGGCGGCGATGGCATTCCCGGCCGCCTCCAGCTCCCGCACCCGTTCCTCCAGTTCGGCCTCAATGCTCCGGAAGGCCCTTTCCATAACCTCCCGGGAGGTGACAAAGTGGGTGGCCGGGTAGATGGCTACATGATTCCGCTCCCCGATAATTTCCCCAGTAATAACGTCTATTTCCAGGATCCGGTCGATCTCATCGCCGAAAAATTCAACCCTGATCACCCTCTCCCCATAGGAAGAAGGAAAGATCTCAACCACATCGCCCCGTACCCGGAACTTGCCCCTGGTAAAGTTGATGTCATTTCTCTGGTATTGGATGGAAACCAGCTTCCGCAGGACCTCGTCCCGGTCCCTTACCATGCCCTGGCGCAGGGACAGGACCTGTTCCCGGTATTCGGTCGGGGAACCCAGGCCGTAGATACAGGAAACACTGGCCACCACAATCACATCCCGCCGTTCAAAGAGGGCACTGGTGGCCGAGTGGCGCAGTTTATCGATCTCATCATTGATGGAAGCATCCTTTTCGATATAGGTATCAGTCTGGGGCAGGTAAGCCTCAGGCTGGTAATAGTCGTAATAGCTGACAAAATACTCCACAGCATTGTGGGGAAAGAATTCCCGGAATTCACTGCACAGCTGGGCCGCCAGGGTCTTGTTATGGGCAATTACCAGGGTCGGCCTTTGCACCGCTTCAATGACCTTGGCCATGGTAAAGGTTTTCCCTGACCCGGTGACCCCGAGGAGGGTTTGGTTCTTCAATCCCCGCCTGATGCCATCACTCAGCTCTTTAATGGCCCGGGGCTGGTCGCCCTTGGGCTCAAACTCGGATACTACTTTAAAGGCAGGCACCGGCATCACCTCCTAAAACTTTCCCCCTGCTAGGCCCGTACCTTGAGCCACTGGCCCCGCCGGTAGTAACGGTACAGCAGGATGCTGCGGAAAAACCAATCGATGGCCGTCACCACCCACACAGCCCCCAGGGGCAGCTGCCAGACAAAGACCACCAGATAAGTAAGGGGCATCCGTACCAACCAGAATCCCAATGAGGTCACCAATAAAGGAAAGCGGGTATCGCCGGCCCCCCGGAGGGCTCCGGCCAGCACCATCTCCAGGGCAATGGCCGGCTGTTCCAGGGCGCTGATGCGGATGGCCGTGGCCCCCAGGGCGATGACCCCAACCTCCCCCGGGGCAAAAAGGGCCGCCAGCTGACGGGGAAAGGTAAAGAAGACAAGGCCGATTCCCGTCATCACCAGCAGGGCCAGCATCGCCCCCTGCCGTCCGCCCTCTGCTGCCTCTTCCAGGCGCCCGGCACCTAAATTGTGCCCCACTGTGGTGGCAGCAGCAATGGCAAAGCCGTGTCCGGGCATATAGGAGAGGGATTCCACAGAGGTGGCAACCTGGTGGGCGGCGAAGGGTACCGTTCCCAGCCTGGTTACCATAAAGGTAAAAACCATCCCGGCAACGGAAAACATCAGTTCCTCCATCCCCGCCGGGAGGCTGAGCCTGAGGATCCTGCCCACCAGCTTCCCATCCCAGAAAAGGAAATCCCGCGGCTGCAGGCGGAGCAGGGGATCGCCCCAGAACAAAACAGCAAGGGCCAGCAGGCAGCCCAAGACCTGGGCCGCGGCCGTGGCTGCGGCCGCCCCGGCCACACCCAGGGCCGGGAAGCCCCCCTTGCCAAAAATGAGAACATAGTCGCCAACAACATTTATCCCATTGGTAATGAGGGCAATTAGCATGGGGGCCCTGGTGTTACCGGCCCCCCTGAGGATAGCATTGGCAATAAATAAGGGCAAGATCAGCGCAGCCGGCAGCATAGTAATCTGCAGGTATTCCCGTCCCAGACGAGCTACCAGGGGTTCCACCTGCAGGAGGGAGAAAAGGGAGCCGGCCACAGAAAAGCTCACCAGGAAAATGGCAGCCCCGGCCAGGAAGCCCAGGGCCATTGCCTGGGCGGCAATCCGCTTTGCCCCCGCCAAATCCTTGGCCCCCACGGACCTGGCCACCAGGGCAGCGGCCCCGGTTCCCATGGCGGCAAAGACAAAGACCACGGAAAAAAGAATCCGGCTACCCAGACCTGTGGCAGCCAATTCCTGGGGTCCCAGGCGGCCAACCATGGCGGTGTCGACAATACCAACCATCATATGCAGGACCATTTCCAGAATTGCCGGCCAGGCCAGCTTAAGGATCCCCTTGCGCAAGTCGGCCTGGGCCCCGTCGAGAACAACCATGGGCGTATCCCCTGTCATTTTTCCCTTTATTATACCATAGATCCTATTAGCAAAAAACCTACCAACCTCCAGGAAAGGAAGATCCCCCAGGGGAAAGGAAAAAAGGCGCCGGGCAAGGGCGCCTTTTCCCTCCCTGTTGTTATTCTTCCTTTAACCCCAGCTACTTTCCTGCCGGCGGCAGTACTGCCGGTACCTTTAATACCGCCCGGGCATCCACCAGGCCGGCCCCCTGTTCGCTTTTTTTCAAGTCCGGCAGGGGGCGGGCGGCTTCCAGCAAAATCTTCTTGACAGCGGTGGAAGTGGCCGTGGGGTACACGCTGAGGACCAGGGCCGCAACCCCGGTAACGTGGGGGGCGGCCATGGAAGTTCCCTGCATTATTTTCTTCTTTCCCCCCGGCCAGAGGGAAAGGACCTCCACCCCCGGGGCCGTTAAATCCACCTCCGGCCCCCGGCTGGAAAAGCCGGCGATCTGCTGCCTTCTGTCCACTGCAGAAACGGCGATGGTTTCCCCATAGCGGGCCGGGAAGCGGACGGTGTTTTCCCCCGGGCCGCTGTTTCCCGCCGCCGCCACCACCAGCAGTCCGGCCCCATCCGCCGCCTGGAGCATTTCCCTGAGGCTGTCATTATCCCCATGGACCACAAAACTCATATTGATAATGTGCATCTCATTTTTAATGCACCACTCCACACCGGCAATGATATCGGAAAGCCAGCCATTTCCCTTATCGTTTAAGGCCTTTACGGGATAAATCTCCACCCCGGGACTGACACCAGCCAGTTCCCCACCCTTGCCCACGGCACCGATGATCCCTGCCACATGGGTGCCGTGTCCGTTACCATCCTGAGGGGGACTTCCTCCCGCAAGGATATTAATTCCCGGCCGCAGATTGGCCGCCAGGCCAGGATGATCCAGGTCGACACCGGTGTCTATGACGGCCACCCTTACCCCTTCGCCCCGGGTTAGGGGCCAAATATCCGGGGCTCCGACCATTTTCACTCCCCAGGGGACTGCCTCCCCTTCATTTTTGCTTCTTCCCGGGGCAGGCCGGAGAAATAACAAGAGGAGCAAAAAGAGGGGCAGGGGAAAGTTGTGCTCCGCCACGATGGAAACGGGGAGATCTTCATCAATGCGGAGTATTTCCCTGTGCCGGGAGAGCAGCCGCGGGCTGATGGGTTCTGTTATGGTGCAGGCGATCCCGTTGACCAGGGGTATTTCCTTGAGCACCTTCCCTCCCAGCTCGGCCACCGTCGCCGCCGAAGGTTTATAACCTTCTTTAAAGACAACGATCTGGCGCCGGGGAGGGTCCTTATCCCCGCTCCTGCTGTCAAGGATAAGACTGGTCAGGAGGAGATCGAGTATTGAAGCCACGGGCATCCCTCCTCTCCCTCCATAATACGCGGAGAGAAGGCTAAGGGTGCCCGGACCGGCCGGCCCCTCGGACCCAGAGGGCAGAACAATTCTTGTGGGTGGGGAGCCGGGCCGGCTGCAGCTGCTAATAAAAATAATTTGTTATGAAACAATAACTATATAATCCCGTTGTCCCCTTTGCCCATCCCAAGTAGTTACAAAAGCCACAAGGGGGTGTTGCCCATGGGGCGCCGCTGGGTCAAGCTTGCTGCTGGCTTGTTGATCTTTGCCGCCGGGTCTGTCTTTGGCTACTGGCTGACCACTTTTTTTGGCGAACCGCCCCTGGAAACCCCGGCCCCTTTAGATAAGCTGGCCGAGGACACCAGGGATCTCCTGGAAGGGCGGGAGGGAAAGGAAGAGCCTGAGCCCTACCCCTTCCCAGAGGGTACAGAAAAGGAAAGGCGTAAACTGGAGGGGGAGGACCTGGTCCAACTCTACCCCAACCTGGTTTTCCGCTTTGGTGATCGGGATAAAAAACAGCTTGCCCTCACCTTCGATGATGGCCCCGACGCCACCTTCACCCCACCCATCCTCGATATTTTAAAGGAGCAGGGGGTACGGGCGACCTTCTTTCTAACCGGGGTCCGGGTGGAACAATTCCCCGAGATTACCAGGCGCATAGCCGATGAAGGCCACAGCCTGGCCAGCCACGGCTATTACCACAAGGATTACACAACTTTAACTCCCAGGGCCATCCAGCAGGACCTGGATAAAAACAGCCAGGTCATTGCCCAGGCTTCGGAACAGCTGGTCAACATCTTCCGCCCACCCTACGGAGCCCTGGACAGCCGTTCCATCGAGGCCATCAGGGCCGCCGGCTACAAAATCGTTCTCTGGGATGTGGACTCCCTGGATTGGATGAACCTGCCCCGGGAAAAGGTCCTGGAAAATGTCCTGCCCAAAGTGCAGAATGGTTCCATCATTCTCCAGCACTCGGCAGCGGGACCCGGCCAGGACCTTACGGGGACGGTGGAAGCCCTGCCAGAGATTATTGCCACCTTCAAGGAGAAGGGATATACCTTTGTCACCGTCCATGAATTATTGGGCCTCTCCCCCGTCCCCCGGCGCTAAGAAGGGCTGGCCCGGTAGCTTTTAAACCGGGCCTTGATTATATCCCGTCCATTGTCTCCTGGCCCTTGTATTTCTATTACCATTCTTCAGATATGGGCAGAAGGGCTTAATTGTATTAAGAGCGAAATAAATCCCCATGACCTGGCCCGGAGCCCAATTGGGCCACCACTGGTCAAAAGAAAAAAGTGGAAAAGGAGACAGAGAAATGAAAAAGATTCTCTTTATCACCACCGGGGGGACCATCGCCTCGGCGCCGGGGAAGGAGGGGCTGGCCCCTGCCCAGTCCGGGGAGGATTTATTGCAGGCGGTGCCAGGGTTAGCCCGCCTCTGCCACATTGACATCCGTCCCCTCTTGAATATGGACAGTTCCAATATGCAGCCGGAAAACTGGGTTACCATAGCCGAGGCTGCCTTTTTAGCCCTGGACAATTACGACGGGGTGGTAATAGCCCACGGCACCGACACCATGGCCTACACCGCTGCGGCCTTAAGCTTTATGCTTCAGAAGATCAAAAAGCCGGTGATCCTTACCGGCTCCCAGATCCCCATGGGGGAAGCCGGCAGCGACGCCCCCGGGAATATCTACGATGCCTTCTGTGTCGCCTGTGACAGCATCCCGGGCGTGTATGTCGTCTTCGGCGGCAAAGTGATCCGAGGCTGCCGGGCCTCCAAAATCCACACCAGGGATTTCCAGGCCTTTGCCAGCATCAACTGCTCCGAGGTGGCCAGGGTCAAGGCGGGCCAGATAACCTACCGGCAGCGGCCCACCCAGCTTGCCGCCGGCTCCCCCTCCCTCAATACCAGCCTCTGTCCCCAGGTGGCCCTCCTCAAACTGATCCCGGGCACCAGACCGGAACTCCTGACCGCCATCAAGGACCTGGGCTACCGGGGCCTGGTGATTGAAGCCTTCGGCCTGGGCGGCGTACCCTTTCAGGGCCGCAACCTGCTGCCCGGGCTGGAGGAGCTGGTGACAGCAGGCCTGGCTGTGGCCATCACCAGCCAGTGCCTGTGGGGCGAGGCCGACCTCAGCGTCTATGAAGTGGGCCGGAAGGCCTTGAAAACCGGGGTGATCCCGGCCTATGACATGGCCACCGAGGCCCTGGTGGCCAAACTCATGTGGGCCCTGGGACAGGGGGATGATTTAGAGGAAGTCACCCGTATCATGCTCACCAACTATGCCGGTGAAATTGGGCTGCCCGGCTGATGGTTCCCGGCTGGGCTCCTTGTTTAACAGCCATAACTTACTTTGCCAAATGATGGTTGACTCCCCGGAGGGAAAGGTGCTATACTAATTTTAGTATATTAATTCGTTACCAGACTAAAGCATCTGGCACTTTTTTTATTATGGGGAGGAGAAGAGATGGCACGGGGAGAGTTGTTGCCTGACGGGGTAAGGGATTATCTGGCGGAGGATGCCGAGCGCCACCGCTACCTGGAAAGGGAATTAAGTACAGTCTTCAAAAGGTGGGGGTATGCCGAGGTAATAACCCCCTGTTTTGAGTTTTACGAGCATCTGCAGGCCGGGGTAGGAAGGCGGGTCCTGGAAAATGCCTACAAGTTCTGCGACAACCGGGGCCGGATCCTGGCCCTCAGGCCGGAAATGACTACCCCCATCGCCCGGGTTACCGCCACCTCCCTGGCCGGTGGCCAGGGGCCGTGGCGGCTGTTTTACCTGGCCAATGTCTTCCAGGTACAAAAGGAAGGAAGCGGCCACCTCCACGAGTTCTATCAGGCCGGGGGAGAAATCCTGGGAGTCCCCTCCATTGGCGCCGATGCCGAGATCATTGCCCTGGCCGTCGCCTGCCTGGACCAGCTGGGCATTAGCCAGTATAAGGTGGGCATCGGCCAGGTGGCCTTTTTGCGCTCTATTCTCGCCGACGCCCAGCTCAGCCAGGAGGAGGGCGAGGCAATCATGCACTGCCTGCAGGAACGAAATCTGGTCCGCCTGGAAAGGACCCTGCGGGCAACGGGGCTGTCCGGGGAGGAGCAGAACTTCCTCTGGGAGGTCCTGACCAAACACGGGAACGGCAGCTTCGAGGCGGTTTTGTCCAACCTCCTGAACCAGGTGGGGGAAAAGGCCCAGGAGGAGCTGCTCCAGGTAGAAAAACTCTTCCGGGCCCTGGCGGCCTACGGGGTGGAGGATAAAATCTACCTGGACCTGGGCATAGTCCGGAATCTCGACTACTATACCGGGGTTATCTTTGAGATCTACGGGCCCGGCCTGGGCCACCCCGTAGGCGGCGGGGGCCGCTACGATCGCCTCCTGGCCAATTTCGGCCGCCCCCTGCCGGCCACCGGCTTTGCCCTGGGCTTTCCCGAACTCCTTGACCTCTGTGTAAGCCAGGGTACCCTGCCCCCGGCAACAGCCACCGATTATTTGGTAATACCGGAACCAGACAATTACACCGCCGCCCTGATCAAGGCCAGGGAATTGCGCCGGGAAGGCTACCGGGTAGAAATAGAACTCCGCCCGGTGGCCCTGGACCAGAGCCTGGAATATGCGGCCCAGAGGGGGATCAGGGAGGTTATCCTCCTGACGGGAGATGAAATTGAGATAATACCAGTGAAAAAAAATGATTAGCTGCACTGACAGTGTTAAAGGAGAGGAGGTTCCGTTGTGGATGTAGTAAATATCGCCCTGCCCAAGGGCCGGCTGTTGGAGCCGAGCCTTGCCGTTTTGCGCTCTGCCGGGGTCCCCATCCCCCCTGCCGAGGAATGGGGCCGGTCGGCAGTCATCGACCTGGAAGATGCGGCTATCCGCCTCTTTATTATCAGGGACGACGATGTCCCCACCTATGTAATCCAGGGTGCCGCCGATCTGGGTGTCGTGGGCAAGGATGTCCTTATGGAAGCAGAAGGAGACCTCTTTGAGCTCTTTGACCTCAAGGAGGGCTTCTGCCGCCTGGTAGTGGCGGTACCGGCCCACCTGCAGGAGGATTATAAGAAGCGGGGCAGCAACCACCTGCGGGTGGTGACCAAGTATCCCCGCACCGCGGCCCAATACTTCCGCCGAGTCGGGGTGCTGGCAGAGATTATCACCGTGCAAGGGTCAACGGAACTGGCACCCAAGGTTGGCCTGGCCGATGTGGTGGTGGATTTGGTCTCCACCGGCCGCACCCTGCGGGAAAACCAGCTGGTGGAAGTAGAAGAGATCGCCCGCTGTACAGCCCGCCTGGTGGCCAACCCCGTCAGTTACCGGTTAAAGAGTGACCGGATCTGGCCCCTGGTAGAAAAAATCAGGGAACAGGTCGACGGCAAGAACCCGGGGGGTGAAGAAAAATGCGGCTCCTAACCGGCAGCGAATTTCGCACTTTCTGGGACAGGGAAAAAGCTTCCCTGTTAGGGGACGGACGGGAGAAACAGGTGCGGGAGATCCTGGCCGAAGTCCAGGCCCGGGGGGACCAGGCCCTCCTGGAATACAGTGCCCGCTTTGACGGGGTCACCCTTTCCCCCGGGGAGCTGGAAGTACAGGAAGAGGAGTACAAAGCCGCCTGGCAGGAGGTGGAACCAGATGTCGCCGCCGCCCTCCGGCAGGCGGCAGCCAATATCACCGCCTTTTACCAGCAGCAGGAAGAAGAGGCCTGGAAACTCCAGCCCGGCCCCGGCCGGGTCCTGGGAGAAATTGTCCGCCCCCTGGAGCGTGTAGGGATCTACATACCCGGGGGACGGGCCTTCTACCCTTCCTCGGTCCTGATGACCGTCATTCCGGCCCGGGTTGCCGGGGTCGAGGAAATAATCCTGTGCACCCCCCCGGACCAGCAGGGCAGGGTGCACCCGGCCGTCCTGGTGGCAGCCCAGCTGGCCGGTCCCTGCCGGATCTTCAAAGTCGGCGGAGCCCAGGCCATTGCCGCCCTGGCCTACGGGACAAAATCCATACCCGCCGTGGACAAGATCTTCGGCCCGGGGAATATCTACGTCACCCTGGCCAAGAAAATGGTGGCGGGAGTGGTGGGCATCGACGGGCTGGCAGGTCCCAGTGAGGTGGTAATAATCGCCGACGCCTCCCTGCCCCCCGCCTGGGCGGCCGCCGACCTCCTGGCCCAGGCCGAGCACGACCCGGAGGCAGCGGCTATCCTGATCACAACTTCTCCGGATCTCGCCGCCGCCACGGCCCGGGAGGTGGAAAGGCAGCTTTCCAGCCTGCCCCGTAGGGAGATCGCCGCCCAGGCCCTGGAAGACCGGGGAGCCCTGGTAGTGGCAGAGGATTGGGCAGAGGCAGTGGAGCTGGCCAACCTGGTTGCCCCGGAGCACCTGCAGCTGGCCCTGGAGGACCCCTGGCCCCTGGTCGCTAAAATTAGAAACGCCGGGGCCATCTTCCTGGGAACCGCGGCCCCTGTGCCCGTGGGCGACTACGCCGCCGGGCCCAGCCACGTCCTTCCCACCGGGGGAACGGCCCGCTTTGCCTCCTGCCTGGGCCTGGCCGACTTCCAAAAGCGATCCAGCCTCCTTTATATAGGCCCAGAGGCCCTTCCTGCCCTGGGAGATACCGTCATCACCCTGGCCCGGGCCGAAGGCCTGGAGGGCCACGCCCGCTCCCTCTTGGTCCGCACCAGCACCAGCGAAAAGGAGGATGATAACCGTGATCAGGGCTAAACTCGATGCCAATGAAAGCCCCATTGATATACCCCTGGCCATCAAGGAAAAGATTCTGGCCGCAGCCAGGGACCTGCCCTTTAACCGTTATGAGGGACCCCACAAAGAAAAGCTCCGGGCCCTCATCGCCGCAGAAAACGGGCTCAGCCCCGACGGAGTACTCCTGGGCAATGGCTCCGATGAACTGATCCAGCTTTTGGTCCTGACCTTTTCCGGTCCGGGAAAACCGGTGGTCATCCCCACCCCCACCTTCCCCATGTACCAATTTGTAGCCAAACAGGTGGGGAGCCGGATCATAAACTTTCCCCTATCCCCGCCCCGCTTTTCCCTGGACGTAGAAAAGCTCCTGGCTGTCCTGGAAGGGGCCGACCCAGAAGCCCTCCTCTTTCTCTGCCGCCCCAACAACCCCACGGGCAGCAGCATCCCGGCCGGGGAAGCCGAATATATCCTCCAGCGGGCCCGGGGCCCGGTGGTGGTCGATGAAGCCTATGCCGAGTATTCCGGCTCCAGCCTGGCCCACCTCCTGCCCCGCTACGAAAACCTGATCATCCTGCGCACCTTCTCCAAGGCCTTCCGCCTGGCGGGACTGCGGGTCGGCTATCTCCTGGCCCAGCCCCAGATTGTCCGGCGCCTGGAGGAAACCATTCTCCCCTACAATATGAGCCTCTTTTCCCTCCTCGGCGCCTGGTATCTGATGCAGCACAAAGGGGAGCTCCTGGCCCCCCTTGGGGAGATCATTGCCCAGCGCCAGCGGGTGGCGGAAGGCCTGGCCGCCCTGCCGGGAGTAACACCCCTGCCCTCGGAAACCAACTTTATTTTCTTCTCCCTCCCGGAACCGGCCGGCCCCATCTGGGAAGAGCTAAAGAGGCGGGGGATCCTGGTCCGCTACTATCCCGATATACCGGAACTGGCCCAATATCTACGAGTCAGCATCGGCACCGAAGAAGAAAACACCCTCTTCCTCTCCGAACTGGCCGCCATCCTCAAGGCAAGGAGTAGGAAGGGCTGCTCGCCGAATAGATGAAAACCGACACCATATCCAAGGAGGAATTGTCCATGCTCTTAATCCCCGCCCTTGATTTAAAAGGTGGCCGGTGTGTGCGCCTCTATCAGGGCCGCCCCGAAGAAGAGACCGTCTTTTCCCACGATCCGGTGGAGGTGGCCCAAAAGTGGGAAAGCCTGGGAGCCCAAAGGCTGCACATAATCGATCTGGACGGGGCCTTCGCCGGCAGGCCCCAGCACCTGCCAGTAATTGAGAAAATCCGGGCGGCGGTGAAAATTCCCCTCCAGGTGGGGGGAGGCCTGCGGGATGTGGCGGCCATAGAAGAGGTGCTGGCCCTGGGGGTGGATTGGGTAATTTTAGGCACCCGGGCCGCCTGCGATCCAGACTTTTTGGACAAACTGGTCCCGTCCTACGGCCAGCGGCTCATCGTCAGCGTCGATGCCCGGGCGGGGCAGGTGGCTGTACAGGGCTGGCAGGAAACCCTCTCCCTGACGGCAGCGGATTTTGTCAAACAGCTGGCCAGGAAAGGCATCGATACCATTATCTTCACCGATGTCAGCCGGGACGGCACCCTGCAGGGCCCAAACCTAAACTCCCTGGAAGGGGTCCTGGGGCTGGGGGTCCAGGTGATTGCCGCCGGGGGCATTGCCACCCTGGCCGACCTGCTGGCCCTGCAGAAGTTAGAGGAAAGGGGCCTGGTGGGGGCCATCCTGGGCAAATCCCTCTACACCGGCAGTATCGACCTGCCCACCGCCCTCGCCCGGCTGAAAAGGGAGCAATAAAGAAGGCAGAAGGGGGAGAGAAAAATGCTGCCAAAACGGATTATCCCCTGCCTCGACGTCAAGGACGGGCGGGTGGTGAAGGGAGTAAATTTTGCCGGGCTCCAGGACATTGCCGACCCGGTAGAGCAGGCCGCCTATTATGACCGGGAGGGGGCCGATGAACTGGTCTTCCTTGATATCAGCGCCTCTGCCGAAGGGCGGCAGACCCTGCTGGATCTGGTGGCCCGGACGGCAGAACAGCTCTCCATTCCCCTCACCGTAGGCGGCGGGATTAAATCAATAGATGATATAGCCAGGATCCTCCAGGCCGGGGCCGCCAAGGTTTCCATCAGCACGGCGGCAGTGCTAAACCCCGACCTCATTAGGGAGGCCGCCGAAATCTTCGGCAGCCGGTGCCTGGTGGTAGCCATCGATGCCAAGAGGGTGGACGAGAGCCGCTGGGAGGTCTATACCCACGGCGGGAGCCGACCCAGCGGCCGCGATGCCCTGGCCTGGGCCCGGCAGGTCGAGGAACTGGGAGCGGGGGAAATCCTCCTTACCAGCATGGACCGGGATGGGACCAAGGCCGGTTACGACCTGGAGTTAACCCGGGCTGTGGCCGAAGCCGTCTCCATCCCCGTCATTGCCTCGGGCGGGGCGGGAAAGCTGGAACACCTCCTGGAAGTCCTGACCCAGGGCAGGGCTGCCGCCGCCCTGGTTGCCTCCATCTTCCATTACCGCCAGTATACCATTGCCCAGGCCAAGGAATACCTGCAGACTAGAGGAGTGAAGGTCAGAGATGGAATGGCTTGAAAAAATAAAATTCGACGACCGGGGCCTGGTCCCGGTAATTGTCCAGGACACCGCTACTGGCCGGGTCCTGACCCTGGCCTATGCCAACCAGGAGGCCCTGGTGCGGACCTGGCAGGAGAAGAGGGCCTGGTTCTTCAGCCGCAGCCGCCAAAAGCTGTGGCGCAAGGGAGAGACATCGGGCAACGAGCAGCGGGTAGAGGAAATCTACCTGGACTGCGACGGCGATGCCGTCCTCTACCGGGTGAACCCGACGGGGCCGGCCTGCCATACCGGTTCCCCTTCCTGCTTCTACCGGAAAGTAAGCTGGGAAGGGGGCCTGGCCCAGGAAGGGGACCAGGAAGGAACCCCACCCCCGGTGGGGCCGGAAATCCTGGCGGAAGTATACCGGGTGATCCGCCAGCGCCAGGAGGAACTGCCTGAGAACTCCTATGTGGCCCGCCTGACCCGGCAGGGCCTGGACCGGGTTTTGCAGAAGATCGGGGAAGAGGCCGTAGAGGTAGTCCTGGCGGCCAAAAACAAAAACCAGGCCGACACCATCTACGAGATGGCCGACCTGTGGTTCCACTGCCTCCTTGCCCTGGGCTATCTGGAACTGCCGCCAGAGCTGGTCTTTGCCGAACTGGGCAACAGGCGAAAGTAGGGAGGGAGCATGATGCTGGCTGACTATCACCTGCACCTGGAAAACGGCCCCTTGACCCGGGAATACCTGGAGGACTTCCTCCGGGTCGGCCGGGAAAGGGGCCTGGCGGAA
>LFSN01000124.1:0-8296 GCA_001513125.1 Clostridia bacterium DTU030 | reverse complement strand
CCCCAGGGCCAACTGGCCGCATATATAAAATTAATTACCACGGCCAAGGAAGCCGGTCTACCGGTAAAACTGGGCCTGGAAGTGGACTACCTGGAAGGGAAAGAAGAAGAACTGGCTGCTTTCCTGGACCGTTATCCATGGGACTATGTCATCGGTTCCATCCACCATCTGGGGGACTGGGGCTTTGATCACCCCGACTACCGGAGCCAGTGGGAAAGCACCGACGTAGGCATGGCCTACCGGGAGTACTTCCGCCTCTTTTCTAAGGCAGCCAGGAGTGGCCTCTTTGAGATCATGGCCCACCCCGATGTCATCAAGGTCTTCGGCTACCGCCCGGCCGAGGCCATAGATGACCTCTGGGAGGAGGCAGCGGCCGCCATGGCGGCGGGCCGGGTGGCTGTAGAAATCAGCACTGCCGGCCTGCGAAAACCCGTCGGGGAAATCTATCCCCACCCCGGCTTCCTCCGCCGCTGCAAAGACTACAATATACCCATCGTGATCTCCTCCGACGCCCACTACCCCGAGGATGTGGGGAAGGATTTCCCCCGGGCGGTGTCCCTCGCCCGCCAGGCCGGCTACGATAAAATCTGTCTCTTTACCGCTCGAAAGAGGAGCCTGGTACCATTATCAGATTAGGCCGCCCTGCAAACTCCCGCGGGGCGGCCTCCCCTGTTAAAACCGGCGGTAAACTATGCTCAGCAGCCATCCACACCAAAGTCCCTGTCTAACTTCCGGTGTTTGAAGGTCCTGGTGCGGCTGGCATAATCCTCAACGATATGGCCCTTTCCTAACAACCTGTACTTGTAGATAACCAGGCCATCGAGGCCCACGGGACCCCGGGTGTGGATCTTGCCCGTGCTTATGCCCACCTCGGCCCCGAAGCCATAGCGGAAGCCGTCGCTGAAGCGGGTGGAGCAGTTCCAGAAGACATTGCCCGAGTCCACATAGTCCATAAAGTGGACAGCCTTTTCCCTGCTGCTGGTAATAATGCTGTCGGTATGGCCCGAGCCGTAGGTGTTGATATGATCGATGGCCTCCTTAAGGCTCTCTACCACCTTAATGGCCAGCTTGTAGTCGAGATACTCCGTCCGCCAGTCCTCCTCAGTAGCGGGAGCAACGGAGATAATTTCCTGGGTTTTGGAACAGCCGACCAGTTCCACCCCCTTCTCGTCCATAGCCTCTTTCAGCCGGGGCAGAAACTGTGGCGCAATTCCCCCATGGACCAGAAGGGTCTCGGTGGCATTGCAGACGGCCACATACTGGGTTTTGGCATCGACCACCACCTTCAGGGCCAGCTCCAGATCGGCGTCTTCCTCCACATAACAGTGGCAGATCCCGTCGGCATGGCCCAGGACCGGGATGCGGGAGTTGTCCATGATGTAGCGGACAAACTCATTGGAGCCCCGGGGTATGAGGAGATCGATGTAGGCATCCATTTTCAGCATCTCATTGACATCGGCCCGGGTTTCCAATAGGGCCGCCCAGTGGGCGGGCATCCCCGCCTCTTCGGCGGCGCCGATAATAATCTCGGCCAGGATGCGGTTGGTCTCCCTGGCCTCGGAGCCGCCCTTGAGGAGGACACCATTGCCGCTCTTTAAGCACAGGGTGGCAATCTGGACCAGGGCATCGGGCCTGGATTCAAAGATCACTCCGATTACCCCTATGGGGCAGGTCACCTTGTACAGCTCGAGGCCTTCGTCCAGCTCGGTAGCCAGCAGGGTTTTCCCCACAGGATCCTCGAGCTCAATAAGGCTGTAGATGCCCTCGACCACATCGGCAATTTTTCCCCCATCGAATTTCAACCTTTTGATCAGGGGCGCCGGCAGGTCTTCCGCCTCGCTTCTGGCTATGTCGGCCTCATTGGCCCTGATTATTTCCTCTTGCCGCTCCTTTAAGGCTCCTGCAATCCGGGCCAGGGCCTCATTTTTCCTTTCCGCCCCCACGGCAGCCAATTCCAGGGCTGCCCTTTTCACCCGCCTTGCCAGTTCCTCCATCTTCACAGCAATCCCCCCTTGTCTACCCTCGGACAGATGTCCTTACAGCCAACCAGTGAATATGTTTTCTTAAACACCGGGGTTTGCCCTGCCACAATAACATCCCGGCAGGAATTCCCCGCCTCCTACAGCAAGCCCTTGGTGGAAGGGACACCCTTCACCTCCGGGTCCAGGGCCACCGCCTGGCGCAGGGCCCGGGCCGCCGCCTTGAACAGGACCTCGGCACAGTGGTGGGTATTCTTGCCGTAGACCAGGTGCAGGTGGAGGGTGATCCCGGCATTATGGGCAAAGGCGAGGAAAAACTCCTCCACCAGTTCCGTTTCAAATTCCCCTACCTTTGGCGCCGGCCAGGTGGCATTAAAGACCAGAAAAGGACGCCCGCTCACATCGACAACTGCCTCGGCCAGGGCCTCATCCATGGGGACCCGGACACTGCCAAAGCGGCTGATGCCCTTTTTGTCCCCCATGGCTTCCCGGAAGGCCCTGCCCAGGCAGATGCCGACATCCTCCACCGTATGGTGGGCATCGATCTCCAGATCGCCTACGGCCTTAACCTCCAGGTCCAAAAGGCCATGTTTAGCCAGGGCCATCAGCATATGATCGAAAAAGGGTACCCCGGTATCCAATTTATAGTCTCCAGCCCCGTCCAAATTCACCCGGACCTTTATATCTGTCTCCCCCGTCTTCCTCTCCACAAAACCAAAACGCTTGGCCATTACCATTCCCCTTTCCTTACTCTTGGCAATTCGTTTCTTTCCCCTTACTTTATGCCATTAAACCACTAAAGTCAATATGGGTCAGGGGGTAATGACAATATTGGTTGCCACCGGACGTTCCCGCCCATCGGAGGGCCTGTTCAATACTTCCCCGGCAAAAACCATGGTGCTGGAGCCGCCGCCGTCCAGGTTGTAGGCCTCGATTACCCCCAGCTCCAATAGTTTGATCTGCATTTCCTCCAGGCTTACCCCACTGCTCCAGTTGGCCTGGCGGCCGTCGACGACGATGAAGACCAGATCCCCGTTGGCATACTCACCGATTATGGTCCGGGGATGCCGCTGGTTGGCCCATTCCCGGGGGATGTCCAGGGGCATCCGCTCCCGGATGAGGATGGGGACGAAGCTGACCCCCTGCCAGGGATTTTCCCGAAGGAGCTGTTCCTTTTCCCCATATAAGCCCCCAATCAGCTTCCCCCTGGTATCGACCCCGGCAAAAAAGAGCCCATTGCTGGAGGGAGTAAAGCTTTTAATGAGCCTGCCGTCCACCACCGTATTGCCCAGGGGAATGACGTGCTCCTTCCCGTCCCGGGATGACCGGTAAAATCCGCCCCCGTTTACCCCCAGGATGGCGCCGGAACGGGCGGCGGCACTGCTGGTAGTCTCCGTCTTTCCCCAGCTATCTTGACCCAGGACAACCCGAAGGGAGGAGGGGTTAAAAAGCTTGATCTTGGCGATGTAGCCCCGGTAGCCTATTTCTTTGAGTTCAAAGACCTTTATTTCCACGTTAGAAGAGGAATGGGTCCTGATGGGCGGGCCCAATTTGGCCAGGATCCGCTCCTCATAGACCTCGTCGGACAATTCCTTCTGCTCCTGGCTTTTGGCGGCCAACTCCCGGAGCACCCGTTTCTGCTCTTCATAGAGGGCCTGCTGTTCCTCCAGGGAAACGCCGATGAAACCCACACTGCTTCCGATACTGGCCAGCTTTTCTTCCACGGACATAAGGACCGGTTCCACCTGCCCGAGGGGCAGGAGAAGTTCCTCGCCACCCAGGGTCAGGTAAAGGGCCAGGACAAAGCCCAGAAGAGGAGCCAACAAGAACCAGAGAAAGCTAGTCAAGGGCCGCATCATTGGACTCCTTCAGGATGCGCAGGCTTTCTTCCAGCTTTTCCAGCTGCCGGTCAAGTTCAACAATCCTTTCATTGAGCTCCTCCTGGGTGGTGCTGGACCGGGCAATGGAATCATCGGCTGCTTCCAGGGCCATTTCCAGCTCATCTAACTTCTGGGACAGGCTTTCCAGTTTATCCTGCAGCGCCTGGACATGAAGGGCGTTGGTATCCTGGATATCCCGCAGGGAATTGTCAATGTAATCCCTGGCCAGCCAGACACCCCCGCCCACCAAAGCCAGCCATAAAAGCACAAGGAGGGGGACGGCCAGCCCCACCCCCCGGCGACCTTCCTTTTTATTCCTCCTGGCGTTATTTTCTTCAGGCCTGGTTGTCTCCATTTGTTCCCCACCCTTCCCGGCTACTGTGTTTTGTCTGGAGGCCTATCAGCTTATTCCACAATATACCGGCCTTCTCCTTCTCCCCGCTCCCCACTGCTCAAAAAAGGTAATGGTTATTAATTCCAATTGGGCCCCGGCCATTCTCCTTGCCCTTGTGTTCCCGGCAGCAACCTTCCTGCATAATCTAATCGGAGAGGAGTGTTGCCGATGCAGGTAAAAAAGATCCTGGGCTGGGAAATCCACCTCCCCGCCGAATTCGTACTGGAGCGGAAGTCCTTTGGATTAAAGGTCTACAATGCAAGGGGCCAAAGGGTGGCCGAGGCGACCATAAAGCTGAACCAGGCGGCTGTGGTCGAAGTCTTTTCACCCCTGCGTTTCGATATCCGCTACCAGGAAAAACAAATTGTCATCAGTCCCAAAGACTAGCTGGGCCATTCCCGAAAATCTTCGTATATGCCCAAAACAAAGGAAGGCTGCACCCTAATTACCCAGAGAGTGCAGCCTTAATTTGCCTTGTGAAAGCCAAGGCCGGATGCTACCGGATATGCCGCCGGAAGAAGTTTACTACCACATTGACCTGCCTCCAGCTGCAGGCAGTGCAGGCCCCTGCCGGTGTAAACTTGCTGCCGTCTGGAGAGATCCCCACCCGCACCAGGACTTGTCCCCCGGGATTTGTCTTTACCTCTAATACTATCCATTCGTCCTCCCAATGGGCAGTGCCGATTATCTCCCCCTCTACCTTGCGGGGGCACCGGTAGCCCTCCTCTCGCAGTGGCCGAACCAGTTCCGTTTCAAAAGTAGGCCGCGGAATATTCAGTACATCGCCCGACTTGATCCACTCGATGATCCTCTCCATGCCCATTCCCTCCTTTGCTGGCCTTTTTCTTTATGTTCGCCAGTAAAGCCAATAGTCCTTCCCCTTTTCCTGACATTATTTGACAAGTTTTTGGCTAATTATTATTAATTTTCTGCCTTAAATCGGTAGGGGAACCCTCCGCACTAAATTAATAAACAATAAAGAAAAGGGGCGCCGGGAGGAAACACAATGACTGACTGCGAAAATTAACATAAACAACATCCTGTTCTTGGGGAGGATAACAATATTGGGAAAAAAATACGCGGTATCCTGGAGCGGCGGTAAGGACGCAGCCTTGGCCCTCTATGAAGCCCAAACCCAAGGCTTGCATATATCCTGTCTCCTGACCATGTTTGCACCCGATGGCTTTACCCTGGCCCACCGCATACCCCGGGAAATAGTCTTAGAACAGGCCAGGGCCCTGAACCTCCCCCTGGTGGAAGGGATTGCTACCTGGGATACATACGAAGACGAGTTTCTCCAGGTGCTTCTACAGCTGAAGGAAAAGGGTACATCCGGCTGTATCTTCGGGGATATTGATATAGAGGAACATATCCAGTGGTGCCAAAATATCTGTAGGGAAGCAGGACTCGCTGCCCTGCATCCCCTGTATGGAAAAACCCAAAAGCAACTTTTAGAAAGGTTTCTTGCCCTGGATTTTGTCTCGGTAATAATCCTTGTGCAGTTGGATAAACTGGGCGCCGAATATATTGGGAAGCCGTTAAATGCAGATTTAATTAGCCAATTTTCCCAAAAGGACATTTCCCCCGCCGGGGAATTTGGGGAATACCACACCCTGGTCGTCAACGGGCCCATCTTTCAGACGGCGTCACTGCAGGAGAAAATTCTCTCTTTAAAGCCAAGGGTGATAACCCGCCAGGGCTACGCCTTTTGGGACCTTGCCAATATCATCCTTCCAGATAAATAGCCCTGTCCACGAAAGGTTATCTTCTTACGGCGTTCATTTTATTAGCTCCGCTAAGAAGAACTAATAGTATTCGGAGGAAAGCCAATGGATTTTAAACTGCTGCAGACAAAAAAGGGGAAAATTATAACTTCGTTCATCCTTTTAATTTATTTGCTATTGTTAGTTAGAGTTATACTATTTAAATATCCACTAACTATGATACTGGCAATTCTAAAGTCTAACGAAATATCACTGTTAAAATTGAGACTGGCAAATAGCAATTTTGTCCCGCTGAAGACCATTTTTTACTACTTATTTGTGAATCGGAATGTAGCAATCTCCCTAAGATCAATCTCCCTAAGAAACCTATTAGGGAATATAATTGCCTTTCTGCCTTTAGGTTTTTTATTGCCCGTAGTTTTTTATAGAATTACTAAGATCAGGGTTATACTCCTAAGTTCATTTGCTTTAAGTCTGACCTTTGAAGTTATCCAATTGCTAACGGGTATCGGTGATTTTGATGTGGATGATATTTTACTAAATATGCTTGGTTCTATATGCGGCTATGTACTTTATCGAGTTTTTTGTTTATTAGATGCTAGGCACCGATCAGGCACCAAAAAAGAAAATGACCCCGCTTAGCAGGGTCATTAGTTTTAAGAGCAACCTAGAAATAATGGTGCCGGAGACCGGAATCGAACCGGTACGGTCTTTTAAGAGACCGAGGGATTTTAAGTCCCTTGCGTCTGCCAATTCCGCCACTCCGGCATATTAAAAATGGAGGCGACGCCCGGATTCGAACCGGGGATAAAGGATTTGCAGTCCTCTGCCTTACCACTTGGCTACGTCGCCTCAAAACTGGAGCGGAAGACGGGATTTGAACCCGCGACCCTCGCCTTGGCAAGGCGATGCTCTACCGCTGAGCTACTTCCGCACAAGATATTATGCTTTATCTGGTGCCGCGGGGCGGAATCGAACCACCGACACGAGGATTTTCAGTCCTCTGCTCTACCAACTGAGCTACCGCGGCCCCTCGTTTTTGGCACTGGCGGAGCTGACGGGAATTGAACCCGCGATCTCCGGCTTGACAGGCCGGCATGTTAACCGCTACACCACAGCTCCACCTGCAAAGTTAACAAAGAACCTGACGCAAGTATTATTGTACATCAAAAAGCCTTATTTTGCAAGGGGGGTTCTTATTTCCAGAAAGATCTGTCGGGATATTATGGCACTGGACCCCATTTTGCTAGATATCTACACCCAAAACCCCCTTGACAAGAAGGCCAACTACAAAGGAAAGGACTGCTACGCTCAAACTAATAGTCGCCATTTCAAGAAATCGTCGCTTAAAGGACAGGTCTTTGGCCACTGCTATATAGTAATTGAAGGCGGCGATGATTACAACAACGGTGAGCAGCATTGCCACCAGGGCCGGCACATATTGCTGGGCAGGGAATAATAGGTAGGGCAAGATCAATAGTGCAACGGTCACCAGATAGGCAATACCCGTATAAAGGCTGGACTTTACCGCATCCTTCTGGCCTTCACTCTTTGCCGACAAAAACTCACTGGAGGCCATCGACAGGGTAGCAGAAATTCCTGTTATTAAACCGGAAAGGGCAATGATGCGCGTATTTTGCAGGGCAAAGGTTAAACCGGCCAGGGTCCCGGTCAGCTCTACCAGGGCATCATTTAAGCCCAGCACCATGGAGCCTACATACTGGAGCCTCTCTTCATCGAGCATGGTTATGAGAACCTGCTCGTGCTCATCTTCCTGGGATATAATGGCTTCGGCTTCGGGAACTTCGTCCACCAGTTTAGCATAATTCTCCTGGGCGGTAGCTTCGTTGTTTTCCATAAATTTTATCGTAAAGGTAAAGCCCAGTAGGCGGGCCATCAGTATGCGCAGCCATACCTTGAAGCGTTCGGGTTGTAAGCTGCGTTTGGTGTAGCCCTTCCAAATCTCATAGTGCTCCCTTTCCTCTTCGGCAATCTTCTCCAGGATCCTTTTATTCTTTCCGTCTTTCATCCTGGCAGCAATGGCTTTATAGGTTGCATATTCGGTAATCTCATTCTGCTGGAGTGCCAGGGCTTCGGCCATTGCTTCCGGGGAAAGAACTTTTCCCTTCTGCTTTTCCAGCTTTCTTCACCCCATTTGTTGTTATATAGAATAATTTTCCTATTTAATTAGTATATTACCATATTGTTATTACTGGATCAATGCAGGGCACCGGCCACATAATAAAGACAAGGGCCAGAATCGAGTAGGAGGGGGCGCCTAGCCCCCGTCCTCTCACACCACCGTACGTACCGTTCGGT
>LFSN01000115.1:520-1592 GCA_001513125.1 Clostridia bacterium DTU030 | reverse complement strand
CCCGTCCTTTACCTGCGACCGGGACCTCCTCTTCGGCGTCCTGGAGCCGGGGGAGTGGCTGGAGGTAAGGGGAGATTTGGAGTTGAAGAAAAGCTATTATACCTGCTTTGCCCGGCCCGGCTCCTACCCCGGAGCCGTGGCCTACGACTTTTTCCAGGAACAGGCCCACCGGGCTGCCGACTTTGTCCCCCTCCTCTTTGCTTTAACCCCCCGGGGAGGGCGGGGAATACCCTGGTGGTTGGACCAGGTGGACAGGGCGGTCCGGATCAGCAGGCCGGAAATGGAACTCTTACTGGAAACCTGCCTGGACCGGGGCTTGCGGGAGCGGTTCTTTGTCCCCAGGCGGGAGAGGAGAAGCCTGTGACCAAGGAGGAAGGTCTATGCAGATAGTCGGCCATACAACCCAGCAGGAGGTCTTTGCCGCCTCGCGGCAGCGGCCCTTTCGCATCAATGAAATTCTCCTCCTGGAGGATGAAAGGCATAACTACCCCCTGGGAGAAGTGGTGGAAACCCAGTCCTTTAACCGCTACATCCCCCTGGCCACGGAGCGGAGCGAACTGGTGGACCGCCAGGTCATGGAAAACCTGGCCCAGCTAGGCTATGACATCGGGGTGGAGACCATCCACCTGGCCCGGATCCGGGTGCTGGCTGAACTCACCTCCCCTGTTGCCGTCGGCGTAACCCTCCGGGTGCCTGAATTCAAGGAAATCCGGGATTTATTCCTTCCCCAGGATCCCCACCGGGGTTTGGTGCTGGGGGTCATCAGGGGAACGGAGGAACTGACGGCCAGCCTCCCCCCGGACCTGGCCCAGGTGGCCCTCCTCTACCGGAAGGGGGAGGGCATTCTGCCCCAGGCGGGGGTTCCCTTTATCATGGATCACTGGACCCTGCCCGAATATCCCCATATCGGCATCTTCGGCGGTTCCGGCTCGGGAAAATCCTTTGCCCTGCGGGTTCTCCTGGAGGAACTGATGAAGCAGCAGCTGCCGGTCCTGGTTCTGGACCCACATTTTGAGCTGTCCTTTACCGAACCCTTCCCGGAGCTGCCCCCGGCCTACCGGGAGGATTTTTC
>LFSN01000115.1:0-452 GCA_001513125.1 Clostridia bacterium DTU030 | reverse complement strand
CTCCTCCGGGCAGCCGGGGAGGTTACGGAAAACATGCACAATGCCATCCTGACCCTCCACCAGCGGAAGGATTCCTATGCCAGTTTCCGCAACCGGATCCGGGATCTGACCAGGGGTCTGGAGGAGGAGCAGGAGCTGAAGAGAACCCTCAAGGCCAGCGACGATCCCCGGGAAAAGCAGGAAGCAGCCCGGCTCTTGGCCCTGGTGGAGAGATACAAGGACCGGGTGGGGCATGTCAGCACCCTCCTGGCCATCTCCCGCCGCCTCAACCGCCTGGAGAATGAGCGGATCTTCACCGGCAACATTGAACCCATCCGGGAGGCCATTATGAACCGGCGCCTGGTGGTGGTCCAGGGCCCCGTCTGGTTCCTCCAGGTCCTGGGGGCCTATGTGATCCGGAAGTTTTACCGGGAGCGGCGCCAGTACCAGGATGCCGGGCAGACGGGGGAGGA
>LFSN01000129.1 GCA_001513125.1 Clostridia bacterium DTU030 | reverse complement strand
GTCTGTTCCTCGGTCAGGGCCCCCACATTCTGGGTTCCCACAGCCGAGCCCTTGCTGATCTCGGATATTTCCTCTATGGTGGTAACAACCCGTTCTGTACCGGAAGCAATCTCTTCGGTGGCGGCAGAAACCTCCTGCATCCGCTCCGCCACCCGCTGGACACCCGCGAGGATATCCTGGAAGGATTTTTCCAAAGCCTGGACCTGGTCGGTGCCCCGGGCCAGCTCGGCGGCCCCCGTGCCCATGACGGAAATGGCCTTGTCGATGTCCTCCTGGGTTTCCTTGATCAGGCCGCCGATTTGCTTGGCGGCATCGGCCGACTGCTCGGCCAGCTTCCGCACTTCGTCGGCCACTACGGCAAAGCCCCGGCCCTGTTCCCCGGCCCGGGCCGCTTCGATGGCGGCATTGAGGGCCAGGAGGTTGGTCTGTTCCGCAATGGCCGTGATCAGGCCGACAATATTCCCGATCTCTTCCGAACGCTTGCCCAGGTCTTTAATAACCCCCGTGGCGTCCTGGATGCTGCTGTTGGCCACTTCGATCTGGTCTGCCGTTCTTTCTGCCGTTTCCGTACCGGTCTGGGCCAGCTGCTGGGCAGCGGCCGCATCGCCGGCCACGGTGTTGGCATTGGCGACAATCTGCTGGGCGGCGGCCGCCAGGTCGTTGATCACCCGGGAAATGTCGTTGACTCTTTCCACCTGGTGTTCGGCGCCCTGGGCCACATCCTGGATGGTGGCGGCGATCTGTTCCGTGGCCTTGCTGGTCTCCGCGGCGCTG
>LFSN01000086.1 GCA_001513125.1 Clostridia bacterium DTU030 | reverse complement strand
GCCGCCCAGCAGCTGAACCAGATGGCCGGGGACCTGGAAAGGCTACTGGGCAGGTTCAAATTATAGCTTTCTTTTTCAAAAACGCCCTGCGGGGCGTTTTCCTTTTTAAAAAACAAATCCCCTCTCTTCCTTCCCACACCCTGCCGGTAGGGAAAGGAAGAGAGGGGATGTTTTGCCTCTATTCTTTAGTCCAACGACTCCCAGATTTGGATGACCAAAAGCAAACCTTCATCCAGGGTTACCTCCGCTTCCCCGCCTAAAAACTCGTTGCTGATTCCCCAGGAAGAGCCCCAGACCAGGGTCGCCCCGTCCAGGGGGTATTTCAAGCCCCGGGTGGTGACCCCCGTCACCTGGGGTGAGAGGGGCAGGAGGGAGAGGTACTGGCCCCTGGTCCCCCGCAGGCGTATTTTTCCCTCCACCAGCCAGACCTGGTTGATCCGGTCTACCAGGCTGAGCTTAATCCCCAGCCGGGCAGTCTTATATAAAAGGTAGAGATTGGCCAGGGAGTGGTCCAGCCGGGAGCCGGTGGCCCCCAGGAGGAAGATCTCCCGGGCCCCTGCCTCCACGGCATATTCCACGGCCAGTTCGGTATCGGTCTTATCCTTGACCGGGGAAAAGGGAACGAGCTTGACCCCCTGCTCCTCCAGGCTTTTCCGGAGCTGGGGGGAGATGGAATCGAAGTCTCCCAGGAGGACATGGGGAGTGATCCCCAGCTCGAGGGCATGGTGGGCGCCCCCGTCGGCACAGATGATGAGGTCGGCCGCCTCCAGGCAGGCCTGGACGGGGCCTCCCCCTTGAAAGGAACCGTTGGCTATGATGGCCACCTTTTTAGCAGGCACGCTAATTCCTCCAGAATAATTTCTTGTTAACTTAATTATACTCTTTCCACAAATAATTGTTCAATTACTACTCCATCTGCCGCCCTGTAAGCTGGGCGAAGAAGCCCGGCCGCTTGGCCAGGAAATAGACGGCGATGGCCGAAAGGAGGAGTTCCGGGACAATGTAGGTCAGGTTGTAGCCCAGTGAATAGAGCCAGACATTGGTGCCGGCCGGGGCATATTCGGCAAAGAAGACCACCCCTGATACAACATGGGCCAATAAGCGGCCCGTCGTCCCCAGGGCGATACCCAGGAGGGGCACCCGGGGAAAGGCTCCGGCCACACCCAGCAGGGCAAAGGCCAGGGGATAATCCAGGATCACCTGGAGGGGGTAGTAGATGCTGGCCCCAAAGAAGAGCTGGGCGACACCGAAGAGGGCCCCGGCGATAACCCCGGGCAGGGTTCCCCACCTCAGGGCTACGATGAAGATGGGGAGCATTTCCAGGGACACGGAACCCCCCTGGGGCATTTGAAAGAGGCGGAAAAAGTTAAGTACCAGGGCTATGGCCACCATCACACCGATCTCGGCCATGGTCCGCAGGGAAAAACGCGACATCGACAAAACCTCCCATTTTCCCAGCCGGGGAAAGGGTTTGCATCTGGCCCTGCAGCGATGTTAATTAAAGAAGTAGAGCCGTAATCCCGGCTCAGCCCAGTGATCACGGCTCTTTTTCCTCTAACAACCGCTTCCCTACGCTGGCATTACCCAGGTCAGGTACTAGGGGTCGGCAGCCTGGTGCTGCTCTCTCAGCCCTCTGCAGGACTCCCCCAGCGGGAATATTGTTACCTTTAGTTTAGCACAGGAAGGGGGCAAGGACAATAGAAAAAGGGCCCCGGAAGGGAATTTTCTTCCCTGTCCGCAGGCCTATCTTGCCGCCTCCCCTTCCCGGCCTTTGTCCAGGGGCAGCCGGTTCCTTTTCACCCAGCCCAGGAGGCCAAAGATATTGGTCACCAGGGGGCTGAGCCAGCAGTAGGCGGCATAGGGGACAAACTCCAGCACAGGTACCCCCAGGACCAGGGCCGGGGACATGGCGGCAGAACTCCAGGGGACAATACCGGAAGCCGCCACTCCCGTATCGGCAATGGTCCGCCCCAGGACCAGCCTGTCCACTTCCAGGCGCTGGTAAGTAGATTGGAGTACTGTTCCCGGGACAACGATGGCCACCGTCTGGGTAAAGGCCACGGCGACACCCAAAATGCTGAAAAGGCTGGTGGCCAGGATCAGCTGGGGAACGGTGTGGATATGGTCCAGAACGCTGGCCATGGCCTGGTGGATAACTCCGGTGTCCTCCAAAAGGCTGGTAAGGGACATGGCCGCCATAACGACCAGGAGAATAGCACGAAAGGAGAGCAGCCCACCCCCGGAGAGGACGGCGGCAAAGGGAAGGTCCGCCGCCGGGCTATAACCCCAAAGGGCACTCTGGAAAATAGCGGCCGGCGAAAAACCCCCGTACAAACTGCAGATAAACGTTGCCGTCAGGGTAAAGAGGAGGTTAGGGATGATCTCCAGCCGGCAAACTGCCAGGGCCAAAAGGAGCAAGGTGGGCAGCAGTAAATAAAGGGCGACGGGATAATGGCCGGCCAGCAGTTCCTGAAAGCCCCTTATGGTTCCCGGGTCCACGGCTTCCGGCCGGTACAGGAGGCCGAGGAGATAAAAGAAACCGAGGGACAAAAGATAGGTCGGGATCAGGGTGGAAAAGACGTAGCGCAGTAATTCCTCGGACCTGACACCCGTAGTGGTGGCAATAAGGTGGAGGGGGCCTGAGGTGGGTGCCGACCGGTCGCCCACAAAGGCACCGGCAACTATTGCCCCGGCCACTACACCCCCAGGCATCCCCATGCTTTGGGCCAAACCCATCAGGACAATGCCGATGGTGCTGGCTGTCCCTACTGCCGTGCCCAGGAGCATGGAAACCAGGCTGCTGAGGACAAAGACCATGACCAGGAATACTTCCGGACGGATAAAGGCAAAACCGTAGTAGATGAGGGTGGCCAGGGTGCCGTTTTGCTTCCAGAGGCCGATGAGGATGCTGATGAGGGCCAGGATGAGGACCACGTGCCGGGAGCGGTAGAGGCCCTTCCCTACCGCCACGCCGATTTTCTGCCAGGACTTCCCCCGCCAGCGGGTGCAGATTGCCGTCAGCAGCAGGGCTGCCGCGAGCATTAAATACACCTTGATACCAAGGAGCATTCCCACCGCGATCAGGAGCATGATCCCCAGCAAGAGGAGCTGGGCCTGCCTGGGTGAAAAGAGCATTTTAACCTGCCTCCCATCTACTGCCAACTGTTTATAACTCCCCACCCTAATTATACCTCCAGTGGGGAAACAACGGGAGAAAAAATTGATAGGGGGCACAAAGGGACGGTTCTTTTGTGCTATCCGTGGGGCCGAGGGGGACTGGCAAAGCGGGGACTGTCCCCATAACAATAAATTATCGCTGTACCTGTTCCCCATGCGAGGGGAAGAGGGATTAAAGCAATAAACGCATTTTTTCGAGGGGACTGTCCCCCTCAATTTCCTGCGTTGCGTCGAGGTGGACAGTCCCTTGGTTAAGCGAACGCCTTTGTTCTCTCAAATTGAAGATACTAAGGCCTCATTGCGAAGAAAATGGCATCCTTCTCAAGCTCAATTCTGACCGCCACTTTGTCGAGCCATAGGGTAATTGGTGGACGACACTGGACCGTAATCTCTCCAATTCCTTAGCTGTCAATGGTTCATTTACATAACCGGTCCAGTCTTCGGGTAAGTCTACCGGTACTTCGGCAATTAAACCCATATCCAATGCTACCCTTTCCCGGTGAGAGGACCAGGGCCAATCCTTAGCTGAGCTGGCAAGACCGGCACGCACTGGATTACCCTCCACATACCTAAGGACTGTCAGTAAATGATGATCTTCCTGGATAATAAAACTTTTGTATCTCCCCTGCCAAAGGCGACCGCAGCTCTGATAATGCTGGTGATAACGGCGGGCATGGGTTGTCATTAACCACCTCAGCAGCCTACTTAGGTTATCGGCATTTATCAACTGAACAACTAAATGGTAATGGTTAGGCATTAGACAATAAGCGAAAATTTTGATGGGGTATTTTTCTTTTCCTTTTCTGAGCAGGTTGATGAAAACTCGATAATCCTGTTCTTTTTTAAAGAGAGTATGCCCACCCACGCTGCGATTCATGACGTGATAAGTATGCCCGTCAATCAATTGCCGCGCAGTCCTCGGCATTGCTAACACTCCCTGAGTATTATTAAGTTGAATATAATTAGGTTATTATTTGACATTATGATATAAAAACCTGCCAGGGCCGAGGGGGACAGTCCCCAAATTTGCCCGCTGCGTAGTGTCGAGGGGGACAGTCCCTTGGTTAAGCGAAAGCCTTTGTTCTCCCAAGCTGGATAGACTAAAGCCCCGGTACTTGCTGCTTGCATCGATCAAAGGGACAGTCCCCAATTTACCACAGTCCCCAGATGCCCGGGGGGACTGTCCCCACCTAAGGTTTTGCGGGCGAGCACAGCCCGCCCCTACCGCTTGCAACCAATCGTTATAATTGTCAATTGTCCATTGTCAATTGTCAATTGTTCCAGTCGCTCTTTTCCAGACAGAACGCAGATACAGAAAAGCTGCCACGAAAAATATAAAGATAATAAGATCGCCCCGGGACAGCAGTCGGGCCTGCATCCTGTCCCAAAAGGTTATCGCCGGGCGGGGATAGGTGGAAAAGACCAGATCTTCCGCCGGGAGGTGGTCAAGGGAAGCGCTGTAGACCCCCGGTCCCTCCTCGACCAGCTCCAGACTGCTCCCAATGATGTAAGGACTCCTAGCATTGAGCTTGATGTTAATATCGATCCCGCCAAACTCCGGGAAATGGCGGGCGGGCTGTAAAAGATAAACAAAGGTATTGACATAATCCACCGATTCCCTTCTATCTATTGTTGCCCGCATGGGAAAGGAAACCTGCAGGGCACTCCTTTGGCCCGGTTCTAAGTGAATGGTAAACAGCAAGGCCGAGATATTGTTTCTATACAACACATGATTAACCAGCTCGTCATAGACAGAGACCAGCTGGCCCCGTTCAAATAAGCCATCAAGCTCCCGGAGGAACAGGGAATAGAAATTTTCCCGATCCCGGTTTTGGATGCGGGCCCCGGCCAGGTCAAGTTTAGATATAATGAAGTCCCTAATTACGACCTCTTCCTTCTCAATATGGTCATAGTCCTTTTCTTCCATTTTCAGGGTATCAGGGCCTAAAACCAGCAGATAGCCAACCTCCCCCACCCTTCTGTCACTGATGTAGGTAGAAACGGCGACCCGGCCGTCCCTGTCCAT
>LFSN01000076.1 GCA_001513125.1 Clostridia bacterium DTU030 | reverse complement strand
CACTGGAAACTGTCGGGGAATATCAATTCCAACATCTCCGTGGCCGCCTTCCGCTGGTTCTACGATGAGCCCCAGGGCGGCTGGCAGAAGGATTTCTATGAAACCATTGGCTTAGGCGACATCATGGACAAGTTCCCCCTGGAAGTCCTGCACCTGGGTGACGTTCAGGGATATGTTACTGCCGAAGCAGCCAGGGAATTGGGCTTGGCCGAAGGTACCATCGTCGGGCAGGGCCCCCTGGATGCCGTAGCAGCCATGATCGGGGTCAACGTGGTAGAACCCGGCGGAATGGCCTTGATCGGCGGTTCTTCAACGCCCCTCTTTGGCCTGTCGGCCAAGGAAATCCATGCTGAGGGTATTGCCGGGGCCTATCCCAACTGCGTTCTCCCGGGTACAAGCCTGGTGGAAGGAGGACAGGTTTCCACCGGTTCCATCAAGACCTGGTTCCGGAAGAATTTCATGCCGGCCGAGTGGGAAAAGGAAGCAAAGGACAGGGGTGTGAGTGTCTACCAGGTAATCGATGAAAAGGCTGCCGAAATTCCCATCGGCTCCGAAGGCCTCATACTCCTCGATTACTTCCAGGGCAACAGGACCCCCTATGC
>LFSN01000058.1 GCA_001513125.1 Clostridia bacterium DTU030 | reverse complement strand
CCCGGGCATTGTTATAAAATAAACTACAATTTTTCTGATATACAAGTGGGAGGTCAGCTCCCGTCCCTTAACCCGCGGGTATCCGCTGGCCTGTAGTAGTTTTCGATTTCCCTGCCCCTCCTATTGGTAAAGACCCGGCCCTGGGCCAGGTCGACCAATACCAGGCGGATATCGCACCAACCGGCAAAACCAAACTTGAACATCCGGCCGTACTTGAACTTCTGCCCAGTGCTGATGGCAGCCGGTGTAAAGCCGGCAGTAGTGACCAGGATACCGTCCAGGCAACTGGACATGTGCTCGTCATGGGGTTCTACCAGTTCATCGACCAGGGACTTAAGGTATGTGGTAAAGCTGTTCACATCGGGCTCATCAACAATTTTTTCCGCCGCCTCAACCAGGCCGTACTGGTAATTCTCAAACCCGTATAAGGGAATACTCTTTGTAATAAAATACTTTTCACTCCGGATTTTAGACCGGGCAAAGATAGCCAGTTTTCTTCCACCTACCACCTTGTCCCGTTCCACATCATAGTAGGCCCTGTATTTTTCCACCATGGCATTTAAATAATCTTCCAGGATGCCAGCCACCCATCTTCCTCCTCGTTAGTAGACTAATGCTTTACCAGACTAATGTATTATCTTCTAAAAGTGCTTTTCTATATATATTCTTTCGCCAAGGCTTACTGAGTTCCTGCTATAAAATGCAAAAAATGTTTCTATTTCTATTTTGCTGATCATTGTCACTTCTTTAACCCTTCGCCTTCTTCCCTTCCAAACCCGTACCCACACCTTTAGCCCTTTGTTTTTTATCGGCCGCTGGCAAGACCCCCTTGCAGAGCCTGCCAGCAGCGGAAAAACAAGTAGGCCTTGGGCAGTAGGTGTCGGGATAGGGGTAAGAGGGGGCCGATCCCCTTCCCCTTTAGGAGGCTGTGGACACCGGCCAGCACCCCCTCCACCTCTTCAAAACTGGAAGCTGACCACAGCCGGACCAATTCCTTCTCCAACACCAGCCGCGGTTTAAATAGTTTCTCCAGGCCCTTCCGGTAGCCCTCCACTCCCCCCCGGGCAATGGCCCTGACGGCCTCCCGGCCGCTCAGCAGGGCCATGTCTATGCCCCCGCCATGGAGGGGAGACGTGAGGCCGGCTGCATCACCAACCAGGATGACATTGTCCCAAACCAGCCGGGGCAGCATCTTGGCCGGGCAGAGGCCGCCGCTTCGCTCTATAATTTTAGCTTCCGCCAAGGCCTCGGCTGCCATTTCCCGGTGCAGGCAGGTCCAGAGGCGGTCGAGATCCCGGGGGCCATATTCCTCGGCAAGGAAGGCAAGGCCGACACTGGCCCTGGTTTCAGACTTGGGAAAAATCCAGAAATAACCCCGGTAGTCGGGGGAAAAGCCCACCTTGATACTATTAGCCAGGTGGGTGAAATCGCCAGACAGGACATACTGGGCCGTGACCAGGCTGTGGGGAAGATAATAATCCCGAAAGCCATAAACAAGGGAAGTGACTGGGGGCACACCGCTGGCATCGATGACCCAGTCAAACTCTTCCCGGAGCAAGGGGTAATTTTGGCGGCTGATTGCCTCTCCTTCCCGGATCTCTACCCCTCCTTGCCTCAATCTTTTCGCCCGGTGCTGCTGCCATTGGGCCCGGTCAATAATCCAGAGCCGCAGACCCTGGGTACTGAATTCATACTCTTTTTTCGCCCGAAAGTAAAGGGATTGCACCTTGAAGCGTATCCCGGCTTCCGGAGGGGCCAGGAGCCTGAGGGGGTCGAAAAAGCCTTCGGCACACCGGATGCCTTCCCCCACCCGCCCCCTTTCAAACAAGGCAGCCTTCATACCCAGGCGAAGGGCCTCAGCGGCGGCGGCCAATCCCGCCGGTCCGGCACCGATAATTGCTATCCGCTGGTTCATATCCCTTCCCTCCAGCAGCTTCTATACTCCGTCTTCTGGAGCTGTCCGGCCACTTTTTAGGCAGGAAAGCCCCCTGTCTTAATTTTATCATAAGGGGGAAAAGTTATGTAAAGATTTCCCCCCCAATCCCGCAGGGAGGGTTAGATGCTGCTGCCCAGTGGAATGTGCATTAGGAATGAAAAAAGCCCCTCCGATAAGGAAGGGCGGGCTGACTTTTTTTCTCCTTTTTGCAGTTCCTACTCTTTCTGCAGGCAGTAGTAATTTAAGAGAACCTTCAAGGTCGCTGCTATGGGTATGGCCAGGATTATACCTAAAAAGCCGAACAATCTCCCCCCCACCAGAATGGCCACAATAACGGCAAAGGGATGGAGATCCACCGCCCTGCCCAAAAGCAGGGGGGTTAAGACAAAGGAATCGATGAATTCAATTATTATATAGAAGATAACGACCACAACAGCAAGGGTCCAGGAGCGGGTAAGGGCAATGATAACTGCCGGCACTGCGGCCAGGTAAGGGCCAATATAGGGGAGCAGATTGGAAACCCCTACCAGGGCCCCCAGCATGAGGGCAAAGGGCATCCCTATAATACTCAGCCCCAACCAGCCGACGATCCCCACCAGGGTGCAGCGGATTAAATGTCCCCGTAAATAGGCGCCCACCTTGGCATCTATGGTCCCAAGGATGCGGAGAGTCTCCTGGCGCCAGGGACGGGGTATATACTCGGCCAAGGTCTTCTTTATCTTTTCCAGATCCCGAAGGAGATAGAAAACCAGGAAGAGAACTATGACAAGCTCGGCCAGATAGCCAACTATAGTCATGGTCACCTTGGTAGCCTGGTTCAGGACCTGCTGCAAGTTGCTGGGCAGCTGCTGCAGGAAATTCAAGATAAATTCAACCACCTCGGGGCGGGCAAAGATATCCCCCAGTTCCATGATGTAAGGTTGAAAATAAGGGCTGTACTGGGGTAACAGACGGACCAGTTCCCGCAACTGGGTGATAATGAGGGGGATAACCAAATACAACAGCAAAGCCAAAAGGAGAAGAAAGCCGATGTAGACAATAACCACCGCCAACAGGTGCGGTACCTTCTTAAAGCGGGTGAGAAAATCAACGGCCGGACTAATGCTGTACACGATCAAGAGGGCAATTACCACCAGGTAAATTACCCAGGAAATGCGGGCCAAAACAAGGACCAAGCCCGCCAGCACCAGAAAGGCCAGGGCCAATTTAAAGGCAAAACTCAACTGCCGGTCCTTCACTTCGATCTCCTCACAAATAAAATTCCCCTTTTCTCCATTATAACAGTTTTTTCTATTCTATAATAGGGAAACCTGGTATTTGGCCGGTAACTATCCCAGGGTTCTCCGCAAGCTCGCTATATGCTCCGGGGTGGTGCCGCAACAACCGCCGATTAGTCGGGCCCCTGCCGACACCAGCCGCGGGCCCCAGAGGGAAAACTCCTTTGGTCCTACAGGGTACACAACCTTCCCCCCCTCATCGAGGACGGGCAGGCCGGCGTTGGGCTGGGCGCTTACCGGCACTGATACGGCCTTGGCCAGCCCCTCTACAATGGGCAGCATCTCCTCCGGCCCCAGGGTGCAATTTACCCCTACCCCATCGGCGCCCAGATCGACCAGGGTCCTGCCGGCCTCCTCGAGGGTGACTCCAAAGATGGTTCGCCCCTTCTCGGTAAAGGTCATCTGGGCCAAAATGGGTAAAGATGTGACAGAGCGGGCCGCCTTGACGGCACAGCTGATTTCTGCCAGATCGGCCATGGTTTCAATCAAGATCAGGTCCGGCCCCCCGGCAGCCAGGGCTTTCACCTGTTCTGCAAAGATCTCAAAGGCCTCCTCTTCGGCCAGTTTGCCAACGGGTGCCAGGTATTCGCCCAGGGGACCTACGGCAGCGGCCACAAATACCCCCTGCCCCACGGCTTCCCGGGCCAGTTCAACGGCCCTTTGGTTAATTTCCGCCACCCGGTCGGCCAAGTTATAGTGCTCCAGCCGGATCCGGTTGCCGCCGAAGGTGTTGGTCTCGACTATATCGGCCCCGGCAGCAGCATAGGCCTGATGGACCCCCTTGATCTTTTCCGGGTGCAGAAGGTTCCATTCCTCGGGACAGTGGCCCGCCTCCAGACCTTCCCGCTGCAGCATGGTACCCATGGCACCATCGAATAGTAATACTCCCTCTTCTTGCAAACGTTGCCGAAAATCCATTCTGCCCTGGCCTCCTAACGTCACAGGTAATTTAAAGGTGACACTATTGTATATTACCAATAAAAAAAATATAAGACCGAAATAAAACCCGGCTTTCTCGCAAGAAAGACGGGTTTTGTAGTCAACTGGCTCCTCGGGCAGGACTCGAACCTGCAACGACTCGGTTAACAGCCGAGCGCTCTGCCATTGAGCTACCGAGGATCATTATTCTTCTAGTACAGTATACCCAGTTGAGATAAAGCTGTCAATGGGAATTATTTCCTGCACTTCGCCATCGCTATATATTTATTTTGATACCTACACTGGCAATGAGTACTGCCAGTACGAACTCCCATATACTGCCGGTTCTTATTAGGGGCATACCCACTTTCCGGCTGTGGGGCCAAAAGAGCTGCACTCCGGCAGGATTGCACATGTCCAGGATAATGTGGGAGGCCCAGCCAAGGGTACAATAAAGGGCCCAGTCAGGACCAAAATAGTGATTGGTCAGGCCATGTTCAATAACTAGCATTAAGAGTGAATGGGTAACACCCCGGTGTTTCAACAGCTGTGGTATTATTGGGACCCTGCGTCCAAAAAAGCTGTTGGCCGTATCGATATCCGGCAGGATGGCAAAGACAGCTGTAACGGCCATGGCGGCAAGATTTCCTTCCATAAGGCTTGCCAGAGCTACCCCTGCAATAATATGGGTACTTGCTAACACCTTGCTACCTCCATAAAAAAGTAAACAACTTGAACTCCTATAGCGACTCTTCCCCTATCCTTGCCTAAATTTGATTAGAAAAAATTAATTCCTGGCGGCGACCTACTCTCCCAGGGCTTGTGCCCTAGTACCATCG
>LFSN01000023.1 GCA_001513125.1 Clostridia bacterium DTU030 | reverse complement strand
GGCTTTGGCCCCCAGGAAATTGGCAGGGACCTGGCCGGCTTTACCAGCGATCTCGGCTGCAACCCGGGGCGCTGCAACCTCATTGAAATGGGGGATTACCGGGTCCTGGTGGATTATGGCCATAACCCGGCTGCCTACCGGGCGGTTTTGGAAACGGCCCGGAAGCTCAAGCCCCGGCGCCTTTTGGGAGTCATCGGGGTCCCCGGAGACCGGGCCGATGACCTGGTCCGGGAGAGCGGCAGGATTGCCGGGGAGGAATTTGATTACCTCTTTATCAAAGAAGATTCGGATCTTCGGGGCCGGGCACCGGGGGAAATAGCCGGGCTCCTCCGGGAAGGGGCCCTGGCCGGGGGCTGCCGGGAGGAGAATATAGAAATAGTCCTGGCTGAAGGGGAAGCCATAAGGCGAGCCCTGGCCAGGGCCCAAAGGGGGGATTTGGTTGTGATCTTTTACGAAAAATTGGACCCCCTCCTGCAGGTTCTGGGACTCCCGGGATTTCGCCCTGCACCCCCAGCCAGGGAAGTGGAAATCAAACAGGCTGCCGGTTGGGGGGCGATTAGGCAGGATTTAGGCCCGGTGATGCCTAATATGTAAGGCAGGCAAAATAAGGGACTCTAACTTCTGCTTTATCCGGGTTTTCTTTTTTCCCTTTTCCCGGCGGATGACATGGCTGGTGGCAGGTCTTCTCCGGCGGGAAAGGGGTCCCTGGCAGGAAACCCTTTTCGGGTAAGGTGAGAAAAGTCCCCCAAAGGGGAATAGGAATGGAAGATAGATTGGTGTTACCGGCCTATGCCAAGATAAATCTGGCCCTGGATGTCCTGGGCCGCCGTCCCGAC
>LFSN01000080.1:1469-1867 GCA_001513125.1 Clostridia bacterium DTU030 | reverse complement strand
GGCATCGGCGCCCACCCCGGCTTCCCCGATCTGCAGGGCTTCGGCCGGAGGCAGATGGCCCTTACCCCGGCTGAAGTTAAGAATTTGATCATCTACCAGGTGGGAGCCCTGGCGGCCTTTGCCCGGGCCGCAGGCAGGCCCCTGCAGCACGTCAAGGCCCACGGCGCCCTCTACAACATGGCAGCCAAGGACCCAGCCCTGGCCGATGCCATCGCCGCCGGCATCAAGGCCGCGGCACCCGAGGCCATTGTCCTGGCCCTGGCCGGCTCCGAGATGGTGAGGGCGGCCCAGAGGGCGGGCCTGAAGGTTGCCCAGGAGGTCTTTGCCGACCGGGGCTACACTGCCGAAGGCACCCTGGTACCCCGCTCCCAGCCCGGGGCCATGATCCACGACCCGGC
>LFSN01000080.1:331-1333 GCA_001513125.1 Clostridia bacterium DTU030 | reverse complement strand
ACCCCGGGCCTGGCCCCCGGTTACGCCCAGGCCAACCTGGTAATCCTGCCCGAGAAGTACGCCTTTGACTTCCTCCTCTTCTGCCTGCGCAACCCCAAACCATGCCCGGTCCTGGACGTGACAGAACCCGGCTCTCCCGTACCCCGCCTGGCTGCCCCTAACGCGGACCTGAGAACAGACATACCCAAATACAGGGTCTGGGAAAAGGGAGAGCTCAAGGCCGAAGTGACCGATATCAGCTCCTACTGGCGCGATGACCTGGTCGCTTTTCTCCTGGGCTGCAGCTTCACCTTTGAAGCCGCCCTTTTGGGAGCAGGGATCCCCGTCCGCCATATCGAGGAAAACCGGAACGTGCCCATGTATATCACCAACATCCAATGTGTGCCGGCCGGTATCTTCCACGGCCCCATGGTGGTCAGCATGCGCCCCATCCCCCACACCCAGGTAGTGCGGGCCGTGCAGGTGACTTCCCGTTATCCCTCGGTCCACGGGGCACCGGTCCACATAGGGGAGCCGGCGGCCATCGGGATCAAGGACATCAACAACCCCGAGCTGGGCGAATCCGTCACCATCAAGCCCGGGGAAGTGCCAGTATTCTGGGCCTGCGGCTGCACGCCCCAGGCGGTGGCCATGGAGGCCAAGCCCGATTTCATGATCACCCACTCGCCGGGACACATGTTTATCACCGACCTGAAGAACGAAGAACTGGCGGCCCTGTAAACAGCCCGTCCATCCTGCACCCCCAATTCTGCCCCCTGCAGACTTGGGGGTGCTTCTATGTTCTTAAAAAGGGCAAACCTGGATTAAGTATTATTACATAATTTAGTAGTAGGATATCATGTTGACTTACGTTTGAAACAAATTATATAATAAGGGTGAAGTATTTAATAATTGTTTTTATTGCTTATATTCATCACATTTTCCCTTGCCCATTTAACCCTGCTGCACCGCCCTTCTTTAGAATAACCAGCCAAAATTATAAAGAAAAGGGGGAGTGACATG
>LFSN01000080.1:0-230 GCA_001513125.1 Clostridia bacterium DTU030 | reverse complement strand
CGGGCTGTGGAGGAAGTTGGCAAACGGTATGAGGAGGGTGAATACTTTTTACCCGAACTTATGCTGACCGGCCAGATGCTGACCCAGATCTCCGAATTGGCCAAGGACAGGCTCAGTACCGAAGGAGTCCAACAAAAGCGGTTGGGCAGGGTGCTAATTGGAACGGTAAAGGGTGACATCCACGATATCGGCAAAAATGTTGTCGCCTTCATGCTGGACAGCAACGGCTT
>LFSN01000019.1 GCA_001513125.1 Clostridia bacterium DTU030 | reverse complement strand
TGGGTATTGGCTGGCATGCCAAAAAGGGCTTTGGCAAAACAGCAGCCAAAGCCCAGCTACTCTCTTCCTAAGGGACAGGCCTTTACTCCTCCCCTCCACCGCCCACCAGGGCAGCGATACACCCATCACACAGGGAAGAAACCAGGAGAAGCTTCTTTTCCCTGTCCACCTTAATTATAGCTTCCCGGTCCTCGGGCGTCAAGAAAGCAAGGTCCAGGGAAGCAAGACCAGATTCCGCCACTTCCATCTCCTCAATCACCCTCTGGCAGGCTTCGCAGATATAGCGCACCCGTTGACCCCGCTCCCCTTCCACTCCCATGGGCAATTCCCCTTTATTGTATATTATTTACCCTCTCCTGTTCCTTCCCCACAGCCCGACAATAAGTCCATTCCACCCGCTGTGGAGGAAGGTCCCCGCCGCCAGCCCTGACAGCAGGCTGCCGGTGAGGGAAAGGGCCAGGTAGGTGGCCGTGCCGAAGAGGCCGTGGCCCAGCAGGCTGAGGAGGGCGGCCACCCTGCCCCTGCCCCCCTGCCTGAGGTCAGAACAGGCTTCGCAGAGACCAAAGAGGAGATGGGTTTCCACCAGGCCCGCCTGCCAGAAATGGGCGGCCAGGGTTTTGGCTGCCTCCTCCCAGACCGGAACCAGGAGGACGAGGACAGGGGGCCCGAGAAAGTTCAGCAGCAGCCTGTTGATAAGATAGGCAGCAGCAACTGCCGTTATGCCTGCGCCAAAAACCCCCATCTGTTTCCCCCGCTCCCTGCCTGTCCGTTGCTGTCTATTATCCCACCACAGACCTTCTTTTATCCCCGGCCCTTGCCGGTAAAATAGCGAAAGGGAGCCCCATGCTCCCCGCCTAAATCAGCTAAATTCCGACCCCTCTTTTCCAAGGGGCCCTCCATTCTCTCCGGCCTTTCCCGGTGCCGGCGCATTGATCCGGTTCATGGCCGCTTCCAGCCCCAGGGTAACAAAAAGTTCCACCGCCTGGGCCGCCCTCT
>LFSN01000089.1:9500-9634 GCA_001513125.1 Clostridia bacterium DTU030 | reverse complement strand
ACCTTGACATCGACGACAATGCCCCCTTCCCCGTGGGGGACCCGCAAGGAGGTATCCCGCACCTCCCGGGCCTTCTCACCGAAGATGGCCCGAAGCAGCCGTTCCTCTGCCGTCAGTTCCGTCTCTCCCTTGGG
>LFSN01000089.1:0-9453 GCA_001513125.1 Clostridia bacterium DTU030 | reverse complement strand
GGGCGCACCTCGGCGCCGATGCGGATGATGCCCCGCTCATCCAGATCCTTTAGGACATCTTCACCCACGTTGGGTATGTCCCTGGTGATCTCCTCGGGACCCAGCTTGGTATCCCTGGCCTCAGACTCATATTCTTCTATATGGATGGAGGTAAATACATCGTCCTTGACCAGCTTTTCACTGATCAGGATGGCGTCCTCGTAGTTATAACCTTCCCAGGGCATAAAGGCAACCAGGACGTTTCGCCCCAGGGCCAGTTCCCCTTGATCCGTCGAAGGGCCGTCGGCAATGACCTCTCCCTTCTCCACCCGCTGCCCCTTTCTGACGATGGGCCGCTGGTTGATACAGGTGCCCTGGTTGGAACGCTGGAATTTCAGCAGCTTATATCTCTGCAGGTTACCGGCATCGGTCTCGACCACTATTTCATCGGCCGTCACCCGGACCACTGTCCCGGCTTCCCGGGCCACTACCACTACCCCAGAATCCCGGGCCGTCTTGGCTTCCATCCCCGTCCCCACCAGGGGGGCCTCCGTCCGGAGGAGGGGCACAGCCTGCCGCTGCATGTTGGAACCCATCAGGGCCCGGTTGGCATCGTCGTGCTCCAGGAAGGGGATCAGGGCCGTGGCCACACTGACCAGCTGTTTCGGCGACACGTCCATGAAGTCTACCTCTTCCCGGGGAACTTCAATTATACGATCGGCGTCCCTGACAGTAACCCGCTCGTTTATAAAGCGGCCCTCTTTGTCCAGGGGCTCGTTGGCCTGGGCGATGACATACTCGTCCTCTTCGTGGGCGCTCAGGTAAACGATCTCCTCGGTAACTACCCCCTTCTCCTTATCCACCCGCCGGTAGGGGGTTTCAATAAAGCCATATTCGTTGACCCGGGCATAGGTGGAAAGGGAGCTTATCAGGCCGATGTTGGGCCCTTCAGGGGTTTCGATGGGGCACATCCGGCCGTAGTGGGAATAGTGGACGTCCCGCACCTCAAAACCCGCCCGCTCCCGGCTGAGGCCGCCGGGACCCAGGGCGCTCAAACGCCTCTTATGGGTGAGTTCCGCCAGGGGGTTGGTCTGATCCATAAACTGGGAGAGCTGGGAGCTGCCGAAAAACTCCTTGATGGCAGCTACCACTGGCCGGATGTTGATCAGGGCCTGGGGTGTGATCACATCCACATCCTGGATGGACATCCTTTCCTTGACCACCCGCTCCATCCGGGAAAGGCCGATCCTAAATTGATTCTGCAGCAATTCCCCCACAGAACGAAGCCGGCGGTTGCCAAGGTGATCGATGTCGTCTACCGTGCCCTCTCCGGCCATTAAATTAAGGAGATAGCGAACCGTGGCCACGATATCTTCCCGGGTCAGGTTCTTCACATCCCGGGGAACATCGATCTGCAGCTTGGTATTTAACTTATAGCGGCCGACACTGGCCAGGTCATAGCGTTTGGGATCGAAGAAGAGGTTTTCCAACAAGGCCCTGGCACTTTCCACGGTAGGCGGTTCACCGGGGCGCAGGCGTTTATAAATCTCCACCAGGCCCTCTTCCTCTGATTTAGTATTGTCCCGCTCCAGGGTGTTCCGAATCCGGTCGTCACCGTCGAAAAGTTCTAAAATACGGGCATCGGTACCATAGCCCAAACTGCGCAAAAACACCGACACCACCAGTTTCCTGGTCCGATCGACGCGCACATAAATAACACTGTTGGCATCGGTTTCAAACTCTAGCCAGGCCCCACGGTTGGGAATTATGGTCGCACCAAAGAGCTTATTTCCTGCCTGGTCGAGCTCCTGGGAAAAATAGACACCGGGTGAACGCACCAGCTGGCTGACGATGACCCGCTCTGCACCATTGATAATGAAGGTACCTTTATCGGTCATCAGGGGGAAATCCCCCATGAATACTTCCTGTTCCTTGACTTCTCCTGTCTCCTTGTTGATGAGGCGGACGCGAACCCTAAGGGGGGCCGCATAGGTGACATCCCGCTCCTTGCATTCTTCCACAGAATACTTCGGTTCACCAAAATGGTAATCGACAAACTCGAGAATCAGGTTGCCGGTAAAGTCTTGAATAGGCGAGATCTCCTGAAATATCTCCCGCAACCCTTCCTCCAGGAACCAGTGGTAGGAACTGTGCTGGATCTCAATGAGGTTGGGTATATCCAGGACCTCTTTGATCCTGCCGAAATTGTAGCGGGTCCGGTTACTGACCACCAGAGGTTGACCCAATTGACTTCACCCCTCCACAAATAATTTTTCCCTAAGAAAAAAAAGATGGAATGATTCCCCATTGACCTATGAAATTTAATTAGTAAAAGGCGAAAATAGCCTATACTATCAGTAATACCCTTTCCGGGTAGAGCTTATACTTTTATTGCTAGTACTTTCCAAACTTGCCCCATAATTACAGTGCTAAATATGCACTCGTATCGCATCTTATAATGCTAACATAAGGGTGTAAAGGTGTCAAGCAAAAATTGCGCCAACCTCAAGGAATGGACAAACAGAAGAGAGCTGTGAGGGAAGTAAAGGTGATGGGTAATGATTAGAAAGAAAAAAGGCACCTGTTTGGTGCCCAAAATTTAATATAGCTTACTTGAGTTCTACCGTTGCTCCTACTTCTTCCAGCTTGGCCTTAATAGCCTCGGCTTCATCCTTGCTGACCTTTTCCTTAACCGGCTTGGGTGCATTGTCGACAAGCTCCTTGGCTTCCTTCAGGCCCAGACCGGTAATTTCCCGGACAACCTTGATTACCTGGATCTTCTTGTCTCCAATATCGGCCAGGACTACGTCAAATTCGGACTTTTCTTCTTCCTGGGCTTCAGCAGCAGCACCAGCGCCAGCGGCGGGAACAGCTGCCATGGCCACCGGAGCAGCAGCCGATACGCCAAACTCCTCTTCCAATTCCTTTACCAGTTCCGCCAGTTCGAGAACAGTCATGTTCTTAATGGCTTCGAGAATTTCCGCCTTGTTCATTTCCATACCTCCTAATTCTTTGGTAATTTCCTTCAGACTGAGAACAAGGATTAACTTGCCTCTTCCTTCTGCTTTCTAATGGCCTCCAAAACGTAAACCAGGTTCCGCGGTGCACCATTTAAGACACCGACCAGGCCGGCAATGGGAGCCTGCAGCCCACCCAGAACCTGGGCCAGAAGAACTTCCCTGGGCGGCAGGTCGGCCAATTCCTTAACCCCTTCGGGCTGGATAACTTTGCCCCGCAGGAGGCCGGCCTTGACCTCGAGCTGTTTGTGTTCCTTGGCAAAGTCCATAATAACCTTGGCCGGTGCCACAGGGTCCTCAAAGCTGAAGGCTATGGCCGTTGGACCTTCCAGGTAGGGTTCCAGATCATCGAGGCCCAGTTCCTGGGCGGCAAAACGGGTCAAGGTGTTCTTGACAACCCTGTACTCAAGGCCCTGCTCCCGCATCAGCCGCCTCAGCTCTGTCATGGCAGCAACATTGAGACCCCGATAATCGGTTAAAATTGCCGCCTTGGACTGTTCCAGTTTTTCCTTCAATTCTGCTACAATAGCTTCCTTTTCCGGTCGCGCCATCTTTCCACCCCCCTTGACCAGATAAATTAAGGGCCTCCGCAGACACAGGGAGGCCCAAATAAACAGTAGGCATGTTTACCGGTACCTCGGCAGGCAGAAAGTTCTATTAAGCTTGCGCACCTGCTGTCTACGGTCCCTCAGGTGTATTTAGTTATGCATGGTGATTATAGCATGCCTCCAGGCCAGGGTCAACTCTCTTCCTCAATCAGGGGTTTCAGGGGGTTGATCTTGATCCCCGGTCCCATGGTGGAAGAAATAGTAATGCTCCGGATATACTGGCCCTTGGCCGCTGCCGGCTTAGCCCTGATGAGGGCGTCCATCAGGGTATTGTAGTTTTCCGCCAGTTTCTCCGTAGCGAAGGAAGCTTTACCGATGGGCACGTGAACAATGGCAGTTTTATCGACCCGGTACTCAACCTTACCGGCTTTGATCTCCTGGACAGCCCTGCCCACGTCGAAGGTAACGGTCCCCGCCTTGGGGTTGGGCATCAGGCCTTTGGGGCCCAGGATCCGGCCCAGTTTACCTACTACACCCATCATGTCGGGAGTGGCAACGGCAACATCAAAATCGAGCCAGCCGCCCTGGATTTTCTCGGCCAGTTCTTCTGCTCCCACAATATCGGCGCCGGCCCCTTCGGCCTCCTTCGCCTTTTCCCCCTTGGCGAAAACCAGGACCCGCACCGTTTTCCCGGTACCATTGGGAAGGACAACGGTGCCCCGTACCTGTTGATCCGCATGCCTCGGGTCGACGCCCAGGCGCACGGCAAGCTCGATGGTCTCATCAAACTTGGCCTTGGCCGTCTCCTTTACCAGGGCCACTGCCTCTTCGGCTTCATAGAGCCTGGTCCGGTCTACCTTTTGGATAAGGTCTTTATAACGTTTTCCCCTCTTCATAATGACATGACCTCCTTAGTGGTACTAACGGAATAACCCTCCCACCAGAGGAATTATCCTTCTACGATTTCAATGCCCATACTCCGGGCAGTTCCGGCAACGATGCGCATGGCCGCCTCGATATCGGCAGCATTGAGGTCGGGCATCTTCAATTCGGCAATTTCCCTCACCTTGGACTGGGGCACCTTGGCCACCTTGACCTTGTTGGGCTCACCCGAGGCCTTTTCAATGCCGGCCGCCTTCTTGAGGAGTACCGCTGCCGGTGGCGTCTTGGTAATAAAGGTGAAGGACCTGTCTTCGAAAACAGTAATTTCGACTGGGATAATCATCCCCGCCTGGTTTGCTGTTCTTTCATTGAAGTCCTTGCAAAATGCCATAATATTTACCCCATGCTGACCCAAGGCAGGACCAACGGGGGGAGCCGGTGTTGCCTTACCGGCAGGAACCTGCAACTTAACGAGAGCGATTACCTTTTTGGCCACCCCTACTTACACCTCCCTGATAATGTGGTGCGGCGGGTAAAAACCCTCCCACAAGAAAACCCTATACTTCTTCCAACTGCTCAAAACCAAGTTCCAGGGGCGTCTCCCGCCCAAACATGGAAACCAGGACCCTGGCCTTGCCCTTGTCCGGCATAATTTCTTCCACGACACCTACGAAATTGTCAAAGGGGCCGGAAATAATCCGGACACTCTGCCCAACTGCAAAGCTGACCTTGGGCCTGGGCTGGTCCATACCCATCCTCTTCATTATGTTACCGATCTCTTCCGGTTCCAGGGGAATGGGTTTGGAGCCGGGACCGACAAAACCAGTAACGCCGGGAGTATTGCGGACAACATACCAGGAGTCATCCCCCATGATCATCTCCACCAAAATATAGCCAGGGAAGACCTTTTTCTTGACTATTTTCTTTTTGCCATCCTTTATCTCAAACTCTTCTTCCATGGGAACGAGGACGCGAAAGATCTTGTCCTGCATACCCATGGATTCAACCCTTTTCTCCAGGTTGGCCTTCACCTTGTTTTCATACCCCGAATAGGTATGAACCACATACCAATTCTTTTTCATCCGCGTCGGGGTCTGTCGTCCCCTCACCCCCCCTAAGAACTTACCGGACTAGAATAAACTTTAAGAGCTGAGTTACCGCCGAATCGACTATCCAGATCAAGGCTGCAACCATCACCACTGTCACCAACACAACACCGGTATATGACAAGACCTCAGAACGGCTTGGCCACAGGACTTTTCCCAGTTCCTTTCTCACTTCCCGCAGGAACTTCAGGATCCGGCTGCCAAACTCGCCCAATTTGCCAAATCTTTTGGTAACTGCCATTACCACTCTCACACCCTTACATGTTTATATGTCTTATCCCTTCAGTCATTATACACCGGAACCCGTTCTATTTCCAAATAAATTAAGCAAAAAAGCCCTCAACGGGCAGGTAAAAACCACAAGACCACGGGGCAGGCAGCATTATTCCTCTCATAACCCGGTGTTGTTAACTATCTTGTTTCCCGGTGCAAGGTGTGTTGCCGGCAAAATGGACAGTATTTCTTGAATTCGATCCGGTTAGGTATTGTCCTTTTGTTCTTGGTGGTAGCATAATTCCTCCGCTTACACTCTGTGCAGGCCAATGTTATCCCAACCCGCATTCCTTCCACCTCCCTACCCCAGAAGCTGCTGCAGTGCTAACCACAGAAGATCTAAAGACAGCATTACCTAATACAATTTATCACACTTCCCCTGCCTTGTCAATAAATCTTGGCTAAGCCAGGGACATCCTCTTTTAAAGAATAATACACGAAAAAATGAAAAGGAACAATCCCCTCGGACTGTTCCTTTTTACCAGCAGAGGCATGCCGCAGGGGCCGCCTTTTCCAATTTTCTCTAGCCCAGAACAGCCTATTCGCTTATATCGGAAACAACTCCGGCCCCGACGGTCCGGCCCCCTTCCCGGATGGCAAAGCGCAGGCCCTCTTCAATGGCGATGGGGGTAATGAGTTCGATCTCCATGCTGATATTGTCCCCAGGCATGACCATCTCCACACCTTCCGGCAGGGTGATGGTGCCGGTAACGTCGGTGGTGCGGAAGTAGAACTGGGGCCGGTAGCCGTTGAAGAATGGGGTATGGCGGCCGCCCTCTTCCTTGGTCAGAACGTATACTTCGGCCTTGAATTTGGTGTGGGGCTTGATGGAACCTGGTTTCGCCAGAACCTGCCCCCGCTCCACCTCATCCTTGTCAATGCCCCGGAGGAGAACCCCTATGTTGTCCCCGGCCAGACCTTCTTCAAGGATTTTCCGGAACATCTCGACGCCGGTGACCACGGTCTTCCTGATCTCATCCCGCATCCCGACAATCTCAACTTCATCCTGCAGTTTAACCCTGCCCCGTTCCACCCGGCCCGTCACTACCGTGCCCCGGCCGGTAATGGAGAAGACGTCTTCGATGGGCATCAGGAAGGGTTTGTCCACATCCCGTTCAGGAGTGGGCACATACTCATCTACGGCATCCATCAGTTCCCAAATGGGGGCACAGGCTTCGCAGTCGCGGCCGCCGCAGCCGCACTCCAGGGCCTTGAGGGCAGAGCCGATTATGACGGGAGTATCATCGCCGGGAAACTCATACTCGTTGAGGAGTTCCCGGACTTCAAGTTCCACCAGTTCCAAAAGCTCTGGATCGTCCACCATGTCGGCCTTATTCAAGAAGACAACGATGTGGGGTACCCCAACCTGCCGGGCCAGGAGGATGTGCTCCCGGGTCTGGGGCATGGGACCATCGGCGGCGGAAACCACCAGGATGGCACCGTCCATCTGGGCCGCACCGGTGATCATGTTCTTGACGTAGTCGGCGTGACCGGGGCAGTCCACGTGGGCGTAGTGGCGGTTTTCCGTCTGATACTCCACGTGGGCAGTAGCAATGGTGATACCCCTGGCCCTTTCTTCCGGTGCCTTGTCGATCTTATCGAAGGGAACAAACTCTGCCCCCCCTGCATGCTGCAGGCAGCGGGTAATAGCAGCGGTAAGGGTAGTCTTCCCATGGTCAACGTGACCGATGGTGCCAATGTTCACGTGGGGTTTTGTCCGTTCAAAACGTTGCTTGGCCATTTTAAACCCTCCTTTGAGCGGATAATACCCGTACTAACCTTTTCCAGTTATGTCAATTCTACAAATAGAAAGCTTATTCCTGCAATTAAAATAAAATTCTTGCCGGGACTAAAGGCTTTAGTCCCGGCAGGATGACTTCAATCCACTTTCCTGGCATAGCTGAGGGTTCTGGTAGAGTTTAACACAGCCAGAAGAGCTACCCCTACATCGGCAAAGACAGCCGCCCACATGGTGGCAACGCCCAAAATTCCCAGGGCAACAACCAGGCCCTTCACCCCCAGGGCCAGGAAGATATTTTGTTTTACTATCTTACGGGTATGGCGGGCAATGGCGATGGCCTGGACCAGCTTCCTCGGGTTATCATCCATCAAAACCACATCGGCCGCTTCAATGGCCGCATCGGAACCCAGGCCCCCCATGGCGACCCCTACGTCGGCCCTGGTGATGACCGGGGCATCATTAATGCCGTCCCCCACAAAGGCCAGTTTCCCCCTGCCCGCCGACTTCGCCATCAACTCCTCAACCTGCCGGACCTTTCCTTCCGGCAGCTGCCCGGCATAGTAGCCATCCAGGTCCAGCTGAGCAGCGAGCCGGGCGGCTGTATGCTCATTGTCACCCGTCACCATTATGAGCCTTTTTACCCCCAGCTTCCGCAAAGCGGCGACGGTTTCCGCTACCCCTTCCTTGAGCTCATCGGCAATGACCAGGTGACCGGCCAGAACCCCGTCGACGGCAACATAGACAACGGTTCCCTTCTGCTCCTGCTGCTGGTGGACAATCCCCTCCTGCTGCAGGAGGCGGCCGTTGCCGGCGAGGATTGTTCGCCCATCCTTCATTCTTACCTTGAGTCCATGACCCCTGATTTCCTGGTAATCCTCAATTAAACCGTTATCGACTTTATCCCCAAAGGCTTCCAGAATGGACCGGGCGATGGGATGGGTGGAATAGGCCTCGGCCAGGGCAGCCCATTCCAGGACCTCCTGGGCGGTGAAACCATTCTGGGGTATTATTTCCGTTACCTTAAAAACCCCTTTGGTGAGGGTGCCCGTTTTATCAAAAACCACGGTGTCCAGGTGGGTCAGGGCATCAAGGAAGTTGGCCCCCTTCACCAGGATACCGCTGCGGGAAGCCCCTCCAATACCGCCAAAGTAACCCAGGGGAATGGAAACAACTAAAGCACAGGGGCAGGAAATTACCAGCAGGATGAGGGCCCGATAAATCCACTGGGAAAAGGTGGCGCCGGGGATGATAAGGGGAGGCAGAAGGGCCACAGCCACAGCTCCAAAGACCACCAGGGGGGTGTACCAGCCGGCAAAGGCGGTGATAAATTTCTCTGTGGGGGCCTTGCGGGCAGCCGCATTTTCTACCAGATTGAGGATTCTGGCCACCGAGGACTCGGAATAACTTTTGGTTACCCTGATCCGCAGCAGGCCGCTGCCGTTGATAAAGCCGGCCAGGACCCCATCTCCCGCCTCAACCCGGCGCGGTACCGGTTCTCCCGTCAGGGCGGAGGTATCGACAAAGCTGGATCCCGACACCACTTCACCGTCCAGGGGCAGCCTTTCCCCGGGCCGGACTTCGATGATCTGACCCACGGCCACGGCCTCGGGAGCAACACGGCGGCTGCTGTCACCGACAATCAGGTTGGCATAGCTGGGCCGGAGATCGAGGAGGGCCGCAATGGAGCGCCGGGAGCGGTGCACGGCCAGGTCCTGGAAGAATTCACCCACGGCATAGAACAACATCACACCAACGGCCTCGGGCAGCTGGTCGATGGCAATGGCACCGAAGGTGGCAAAGCTCATCAAGAAGTTTTCATCGAAAATCTGTCCCCGGCCAATATTTCGGAAGGCCGCTGCCAGCACCGGTCCCCCGGCCAGTATATAGGCGGCCAGGAAGACTCCGTA
>LFSN01000014.1:1235-1723 GCA_001513125.1 Clostridia bacterium DTU030 | reverse complement strand
ACAATGAACAGTCTTTATCAAATTAACAATTGACAATGGTCAGCCTTTAGAAATTGACAATTATAGTGTTACGGATAGAGAGTTATTGGTTTAGGTTCTCTCGAGTAGTCTTAACAATGGAGATGAGTAATCTGTTGAGCTCTTTGCAGTCGTTGAGAATAGACTGGGATTTTTGATGGTCTAGGTAGTCTGTTGCAATAAGTAATTTAAGCCAGTACTCAGTTTCAGCGGCTTCCTTTAGGGCAATACTCATTTTTGCCAGGAAGTCTCTTTTACTCTGGGCTTGCAGTGCCTCCTTAACATTGGCGCCTATGCTTGTACCTGACCTCAGCAATTGCCTGGACAGCACATATTCTTTCTTTTCGCTGGTCAAGTGCTTATACAGATTGACAATGCTGATTGCAAAACTGAAGGCTTTATTGTAAACAGGGTTGTTTTTCGCCATCTATACAACCACCCTTATACAGTTAACAATCGAAAATGCAGGG
>LFSN01000014.1:0-1192 GCA_001513125.1 Clostridia bacterium DTU030 | reverse complement strand
CTAATTGTCAATTGTCAATTGTAAATTATCAATTGGAGAGTAGAGGAGGCCGCGGGGTGAATTGGTGCCAATGAGGTTTTGGAGGGTTATGCCGAAACCCTGGAGAAGCCGCTGGAGGGGGGTGGTGCGAACAAATTCCTTGACCAGGTAATCGGTGCCCAGGCCGGCCATTTGGGCGGCGATGTCGATGGCGTCGTGGAAGTTCCCCAGGTCATCAACCAGACCCACCTCCTGGGCCTGGCGGCCGGTGAAGATGCGGCCGTCGGCAAGCTGCAGGACCTCTTCCCTTGTCATACCCCGTCCCTCGGCCACCACGGATACAAACTGCTGGAAGATGTCGTCTACCATGGCCTGGAAAATCTCTCGCTCTTCGTCGGTGAGGGAGCGGGCGGAGGAACCCATGTCTTTGTGGGGGCCGCTGGTGAAGGTTTCGTAGGAAATGCCGATCTTGTCGTAGAGTTCTTCCAGGTTCTGGAGCTGGGTGATGACGCCGATGCTCCCCGTCAGGGTGCCGGGGTTGGCCACAATGCGATCGGTGTTGGCGGCAATCCAGTAGCCGCCGGAGGCGGCGGTGTCGCCCATGGAGGTGACCACTATTTTACCGGCCTCCCGCAGTTTTTTAATCTCTTCGGCAATCTCCTGGGAGGCGGCGGCGGAACCGCCGGGGCTGTTGATGCGGACGACTACTGCCTTGACCTCGGGGTCGTCTTTAGCCTTGCGGATCTGGGCCATGACGGTATTGGAGCCAGCGGTGAGACCGCCAAACAAGTCGCTGCCGCTGCCGCCGGAGGTGATGGTGCCGCTGACGTAGACGACCCCGATGGCGTTTTGGGGGCCGCGGCTGGAGGCTCTATGGGAAGCCTGGCCGAAATTGAGCATGAAGACGGTAAATAGGGCGAGAAGGCTGATTATGACGATACCGGCACCTATTAAAGTTGAGCGTTTCATTCTTCGGGAACTCCTTTCTTAAGGTTGGAAATTTGGCATTTTATAGAAGGGGACAGTCCCCAATTAACAAGTGATAATTGACAATGGACAATTGACAGTTTTGCTATTCTACTCATCTTGATTATTATATGCCCGGTGGAGGGGAAGATACCGGTTTGATATTATTCGTTATTTATTATTAGGCACGGGGGTAAAGTTACCTGCTGCTGGGGTTGGGAAAATTTGCTTCTGTGATGGGGGACAA
>LFSN01000135.1 GCA_001513125.1 Clostridia bacterium DTU030 | reverse complement strand
TGTTTTGCCAAAGCCCTTTTTGGCATGCCAGCCAATACCCAGAATAAGGAGAGTGGAAATGGAAAAGCTTGCAGGTGCCCTGGCGCCCCTGGCGGGGGCGGAAAATTTTCACAAATTGCTCGACAACTTAAAAAGGGGCAGGGGCCACCAGTTCCTCTACGGGCTGGGGGGCTCCCAAAAACCCTATCTGGCTGCCGGCCTGTGGTCGGCCACCGGCCGGACCTGCCTCTACATTGCGGCGGATCTTACGGAGGCCAACAACGTTTATGACGATCTGGTTACCCTTCTTCCCCCGGAGCGGGTCCTCTTCTTCCCACCCCTGGGGGTCCTCCCCTATGATTTTGAGGCCCAGAGCCAGGAAGTGGTGGGCCAGCGCCTCCGGGTGCTGGAGCGGCTCCTGGAGGGGGAAGGAGAGCTGATGATTGTTACCACCATACCAGCCCTGCAGCGGGCCCTGCCCCCGGCCGAGAGCCTGGAGGGAAGGGATATAACCATTGGGGTAGGCAGTGTCCTGGACCGGGAGGAGCTCCTGGAAAAGCTGATCTGGCTGGGTTACGAGCGGGTGGAACTGGTGGAGGGCAGGGGGCAGTTTGCCGTCCGGGGAAGTATTGTCGACATCTTTCCCCTGACCACCGAATACCCCTACCGGATTGAATTTTTCGACGATGAGGTGGACTCCATCCGCCAGTTTGCCCTGGAGGACCAGCTGTCCCGCCAGGAGGTGGAGGCCGTCAAGATCTTCCCGGCCCGGGAATTGGTCCTAACCCCGGCGGAACGGGACCGGGGGCGGGAGGAGCTGGCCCAGAGGGGGAAGGAGCTCTGCCGCCGCCTGGAGGGAAGGGGCCGGGGCCAACTTTCCCGTAAATTACGCCAGCGCTGGGAGCAGTATTATGAGGAGGCGGAAAATTATATCTATTACCGGGGCATAGATAACCTCCTCCCCCTCTATTTCCCTGCTCCCGCCAGCCTCCTGGATTACCTGCCTGCGGGGGCAGTGGTGATTTTGGATGAGCCGGTGCGGCTCCAGGAGCGGGCCAGGGACTTTCAGGCCCAAATGGTGGAGATCCACACCAATCTCCTGGAAGAGGGGCGGGCCTTCCCCCTGCAGCTGGACAATTACCTGTCCTGGGAAAAGATTGCCGCCGGCTGCCGCCGGCACCGGCTCCTTTCCCTGGCCCATTTCCTCCGGAGCAGCCCGGAGGCCACCCCCGAGGCCATCTTCTCCTTCCTGGCCAAGGATGTTCCCAGCTACCAGGCCAACCGGGAGCTGATCAAGGGGGATCTGGCCCTCTGGCAGCGGCGCCGTTACCAGATCTTACTCTTTGCCAGCAGCAGGGAAAGGGGCGGGCGCCTGGTGGATTTCCTGGCCGAAGAGGGCTTTGCCCCTGTTCTGGTGGAGGAAGGGGAGCCTCCCCGGGAGGGCCAGATCCAGATCCGGAAGGGGGTCCTGACCAAGGGCTTTGAATTCCCTGACCTGAAGCTGGTGGTGCTGACGGAACAGGATCTCTTCGGCCACCAGAAGGCCCGCTCCCTGGCCCGGCTCCGGCCTAAGGGGAAGAAGGTGCGGGCGGCGGCCGATTTAAAGCCGGGGGAGCTGGTGGTCCACGTCAACCACGGCATCGGGCGCTATCTGGGTATAAAAACCCTGGAGGTCCAGGGGGTAAAGAGGGACTACCTCCTGATCCAGTATGCGGGGGAAGACCGGCTCTATGTGCCCACGGATCAGGTTCACCTCCTGCAGAAGTATGTGGGGGTGGAGGGGCGCACCCCCCGCCTCAACAAGCTGGGGGGGACCGAGTGGAGCCGGGCCAAGGGCCGGGTGAAGGAATCGGTCCAGGAACTGGCAATGGGACTGTTGAAGCTCTACGCCACCCGGGAGGCGGTACCGGGGCACCAGTTTTCCCCCGACACCGTCTGGCAGCAGGAGTTTGAGGCCCGCTTCCCCTATGAAGAGACCCCGGACCAGCTGGAGGCCATCCGGGCGGTGAAGAAGGCCATGGAGGAGCCGAAGCCCATGGATCACATCGTCTGTGGCGATGTGGGCTACGGGAAGACGGAAGTGGCCATCCGGGCCGCCTTTAAGGCTGTGATGGATGGGAAGCAGGTGGCCGTCCTGGTGCCGACTACCATCCTGGCCCAGCAGCACTACAGCACCTTTCAGGAACGCTTTGCCCCCTACCCGGTGCGGATCGAGCTCTTGAGCCGCTTCCGCACCCCGGCCCAGCAGAAGGAGACCATCCAGGGCCTGAAGCGGGGCACTGTGGACATTGTCATCGGCACCCACCGCCTCCTCCAGCGGGACCTGAAATTTAAGGACCTGGGGCTGTTAATCATCGATGAGGAACAGCGCTTTGGGGTGACCCAGAAGGAGATCTTAAAAAAGATGCGGGAGAGTGTCGATGTCCTGACTCTGACGGCAACCCCTATCCCCCGGACCCTCCACATGGCCCTGGCCGGTATCCGGGACATGAGCCTCATTGAGACACCGCCGGAAAACCGCTTTCCCGTCCAGACCTATGTTCTGGAGCACGATTACAACCTGGTGCGGGATGCCATCAGCCAGGAACTGCGCCGGGGCGGGCAGGTCTTCTATGTCTACAACCGGGTGGAGACCATCCAGCGGGAAGCCAAAAAGCTCCAGGAGCTCTGTCCCCAGGCCCGAATTGCCGTGGCCCACGGTCAGATGGGGGCCGGAGAGCTGGAGGATATAACCATGGCCTTTCTGGCCGGCGAATACGATGTCCTGGTCTGTACCACCATTATCGAGAATGGCCTGGATATGCCCAATGTCAACACCCTGATTGTGACCAATGCCGATAAGTTAGGGCTGGCCCAGCTGTACCAGCTCCGGGGCCGGGTCGGCCGCTCCGACCGCCTGGCCTACGCCTACTTCACCTACCAGAAGAACAAGGTCCTTTCCGCCGATGCCGAAAGGCGGCTCCAGGCCCTGCGGGAATTTACCGAGCTGGGTTCCGGCTTTAAGCTGGCCCTGCGGGATCTGGAGATCCGGGGGGCGGGGAACCTTCTGGGGGCAGAGCAGCACGGCCACATTGCCAATATCGGCTTTGAACTCTACTGCCAGCTGCTGGAGGAGGCGGTCCGGGAGCTGAAGGGGCATGTTACCGTACCGGAGCGGGAGCCGAGCCTGGATCTGAATGTCAACGCCTATCTCCCCTCCGAATATATTGCCGACGGCCGGCAGAAGATCGACATCTACAAGGCCATCGCGGCGGCCAAAAGCAGGGAAGAGCTGGCGGAGCTGGAAGAAGAACTCCGGGACCGGTTCGGTCCTCCGCCCCGGGCCGCCCAGAACCTGCTCCATGTGGCCGCCATCAAGGCCCTGGCCCGGGAACTGGGCATCGAGGCCATTGCCCAGAGGGAGGATAAAGTCCTGGTGGAACTGGGGCCCGAGCCCCCGGCCCCGTTGCAAGAAATCTTTTCCCAGCTGAAGGATTTCCGCCGGCGGGCCACCGTTGTCGCGGGAAGAAAGCCGCGGATTACGGTGCGGACCAAGGGCCTGGCCGAGGAGGAGCTATTGACCCTGCTCCTTGATATAATAACCAGGATCTATTCCCTTGCTGGTGAGGAAGGCATCAAGTATAATAGGACTAGTTGAGCGAATTTGTAGCTAGAGGGGGAGATTTGTTGAAAAGAAAATTTATTTACATCCTGTCGGCAGTACTGGCGGCCCTCCTTATCCTTACCGGCTGTCAACAGGAGACGGGTGTATTGGCCAGGGTTAACGGGGAGGAGATGGGCAGGGAGGAGCTTGACCACCGCCTGGCCCTGGAAACCTTTTTCAGCCCCGAGCTGGAGGGCCGGGAGCCGGAACAGGAGGCCTTATTGGACCTTTTAATTGAGGAAAAATTGCTGCTGGCCGATGGGGCCAACCAGGGCATTGCCCCGGCCGAAGACGATGTGGAAGAATTTATTGCTATCCTGAAAAAACAGCTGGAAAACCTCTATGGTTCCGAGGAAGAATACGAAAAGGCCCTGGCCGATAAGGGCCTGGCTATGGAAGATATCCACTCCTACGTCAGGAACCAGCTGACCATTGTCAGCATCTTCGAAGAGGTTACCGCCGGTGTTGAGGTAAAGGACGAAGATGTGGAGGCCTTTTACAATGATAATAAGGCCATGTTTGAGGTTTCGGAGCAGGTGCGGGCCCGGCACATCCTGGTAAAGGACCAGGACCTGGCCGAGGAGCTGCTGGAGAGGGCCCAGGCGGGAGAGGATTTTGCCGACCTGGCCCGGGAGTATTCCGAAGATGCCGTTTCCCAGGCGGCCGGGGGAGATCTGGGCTTCTTCCCCCGGGGGATGATGGTCCCCGAGTTTGAAGAGGCCGCCTTTGGCGCCGGGGTAGGGGAGATCGTCGGTCCAGTGGAAACAACCTATGGCTACCACATTATTAAGGTGGAAGGGAAGGAGCCGGCCAAGACCCTGTCCCTGGAGGAGATGGAAGAGAATATCAGGAGTTATCTCCAGGAGGAGGAAAAAATAAGGGCCTTTTCGACTTATATAAAGGAACTGAAGGAAAAGGCTGAGATAGAGCGCTTTTAAGCCCGTGGTGGGAGGGGACAGTCTTTTGGACTGTCCTTTTCCTTACTCCATTTCGCCTCTGCCTCCGATGGAAAAAATGAATAAAAGTGTTAAAAAAGCTATATACTATCAGTGAGAAAGGGACCCAGGACATCTCAACAGAGCAAAGGAGGGGTGGAGATGAAAGCAACGGGTATAGTAAGAAGGATCGATGATCTGGGCCGGGTTGTCATCCCGAAGGAAATACGGCGGACGCTCCGGATTCGGGAAGGTGACCCCCTTGAGATCTTTGTGGATAGAGAAGGCGAAGTAATCCTGAAAAAGTATTCCCCTATTGGAGAATTGGGAGATTTTGCCCAGGAATATGCGGATTCTTTGTATGATGCCATTGGGCATATCAGTTTAATTGCCGACAGGGATAATATAATTGCCGTTGCCGGTGCCCCGAAAAAGGAGTTTATGAATAAGGCCGTCGGCCAGGCGGTAGAAAAGGTGATGGAAGACAGGAAGGCGGTGATAATCAACAATCCCAAGGAACACCAGTACTGCAAGGAATGCCTTACGGAAGAGGATGAGTGCAAATTTACCGCCGAGGTAATAGCCCCCATTGTCGCCGAAGGAGATCCCATTGGGGCTGTCATCATCTGCAGCAAGTCACCCGATGTGCAGATGACGGAACTGGAACTGAAGCTGGCCGAGACGGCAGCGGGATTTCTGGCAAAACAGATGGAACAGTAGAGGAAGCAGATTTGGAGAATATTCTACAAGTAGCGAGCTCTGGTTCGCTACTTTTTACATGATCTGCCGCCCGGGCTGCCGGAAAGGGATATTTGTCCAGGGATTTAAGACACCCCCTGCAGCATTTTGTGGTATACTGAGAAGGGGAAATTGGGGCTTTGGCGAACCTAGGATAGACAACCAGGGAAGGGAGAATGGCCATGCAAAAAAAATTATACCGGTCCAAGGAGCAGAGGATGCTGGCGGGGGTGTGCGGGGGCCTGGCCGAATACTTAGATCTGGATGTGACCATACTTCGTCTGGCCCTGGCCTTTATAATCTTTTTTACCGGTATCTTTCCCGGCCTGCTCTTTTATTTCATAGCGGCCCTCATTATCCCGGCCAGACCCTAGGCAGCAATTGACAGTTTATAAATGACAATTGGCAAGATTGTAAGGGGAGAGGGGCGGCCTATGGTCGCCCCTTTGACAGGGCGGGCGGTCGCAGACCGCCCCTACCGACTAGCAACAGTCGATCACCTATAAGTGTATTGTAGGGGCGACCTGTGGTCGCCCACGGGCGGCCGCAGACCGCCCCTAGTGGTTTGGAGCCAGTGCAATGCAATCATATGTACCCAACCCTGTCCTCCATTGTTTCAGCTCGCTGATCCGGCAGCAGAGGTGCCAGACTGTCCTATGATTATATAGTAAGAGGGCGAAAGGGGGAGGAAGGGGGAGTTTATCTCCTCTAATCGCCCCATATTCCAAAATGCCTTCTTGCCAAAATAAGCGGGAAGTGCTAAGATTAAACCTAAATTCTGCAATAAAAAAACAAATGTCTACATGGTAGAGACACCGGCGAGGAGGCAGAAAATGATGTCCATTATGGTCCAAAAATACGGCGGAAGCTCGGTGGCGACACCGGCCCACATAAAAAGGGTTGCCAGCCACATTGCCCGGACCCGGGAAGAATACGACCGGGTGGTAGTGGTTGTTTCGGCCATGGGGGACACTACCGACAACCTGCTGGAACTGGCCCGGCAGATAACTGGGCGGCCCTCGCCCCGGGAGCTGGATATGTTAATCTCCACCGGGGAGCAGCAGTCTTCCGCCCTGCTGGTCATGGCCCTGCAGGAAATGGGCTGTCCGGCCATTTCCCTCACCGGGGCCCAGTCGGGGATCAGCAGCAGCAATGTCCACACCCGGGCTGAGATTTTAGAGATTGACCCGAGCCGGGTGGTAAAGGAACTGGATGCGGGCAAGGTAGTGGTGGTGGCCGGTTTTCAGGGGGTAAACGGCAATGGCGATATTACCACCCTGGGCAGGGGTGGTTCCGATATCAGCGCTGTGGCCCTGGCCGTGGCCCTGGGGGCACCGGTGTGCGAAATTTACACCGATGTGGAAGGGGTCTTTACCTCGGATCCCCGGGTAGTTAAGGGGGCCCGGCGCCTGGATGAGATATCCTACGAAGAAATGCTGGAACTGGCCAGCCTGGGGGCCAAGGTCCTCCATCCCCGGGCTGTGGAGTTTGCCCAGAAGTTTAACGTTACCCTCCATGTCCGTTCCAGTTTTACCTGGACAGAGGGCACTTTGGTAAAGGGGGTAGATGAATTGGAGAACAAACGGGTAGTAAGTGGCGTAGCCTGTGATTTGAATACGGCCAAGGCAGTAATTATGGGGGTGCCGGACAAGCCCGGCGTGGCCCAGCAGGTCTTTTCCGCCCTGGCCAAGGCCAATATAAATATTGACATGATTATCCAGAGCATGATGCGGGACGGCAAAAACGACATTGCCTTTACCGTGGAGCGGAGTGCCCTGCAGGAAGCCATAGAGATCATGGAAGGGGTGGCCGAGGAACTGGGAGCGGAAGGGGTTGCCCACGATGCCGGGGTGGCCAAGGTTTCCATTGTCGGGGCCGGGATGGTGAGCCATCCGGGCACGGCGGCCACCATGTTCGGTGCCCTGGGGGATGCGGGGATCAATATTGAAATGATCAGCACTTCGGAGATCAAGATCTCCTGCCTGATCCAGGAGGCCGATGCCCAGAAGGCCATGCAGGCCATCCATGAGCGCTTCCATCTGGATGCCTGAGACACAGGTGCCGCGGGAAGCTTTCCCGGGGCAGCCTTTAAAGCCAGGGGGTGGCAGGGGACGGGTCCTCTGCCACCCCCTGGCATCTTTGGCCTGTATAGGGCAGGGAGCCAGAGGGGGATAATTAGAAGGGCGCAAAACAGGCGCCCTTTCCTTGTTTTCTGGGCAAGGGTTTTTTGTTATGATAGAGGGAGGGTAAAATGTAGGGAGAGAAAGGAAGATATTTGTGGAAAAACAGTCCTTCATGGCCGGGGCCTTTGTCCTGGCTGCCGCAGGGATCCTCACGAAAATATTCGGCGCCCTGTACCGGATCCCCCTCACCTGGCTCATCGGGGATGAGGGGATGGGCCTGTACGGGATGTCCTATCCCATCTACACCATGCTGCTGGCCCTTTCCACGGCGGGAATCCCCGTGGCCATTTCCAAGCTGGTTTCGGAAAAAATAACCCAGGGGAATTACCAGGGAGCCCACCGGGTTTTTCGCCTCTCCTTCTTTATTTTGGCGGGAACGGGTTTCTTTTTTTCCACCCTCCTCTTCTTTGGGGCCCGCCCCCTGGTGGCAAGGGGCTATCTGGCGGACCCCCGGGCCTATTATGCCGTGGTCAGCATCGCCCCGGCCGTTTTCCTCGTCTCCGTTATGTCCGCCTTCCGGGGGTTTTTTCAGGGGATGCAGACCATGGTGCCCACGGCCCTGTCCCAGCTGGTGGAACAGCTGGCCCGGGCGGCCACGGCCCTGGTCCTGGCCCATTACCTGGTGGGGCGGGGCATTGAATATGCCGCGGCCGGAGCTGCCTTTGGGGCCGTGGTCGGGGCCCTGGCGGGCTTGTGCCTCCTTTTGGTCTACTATGGCCGCAGGCGTTCTGCTTTCCTCGGTTCCTCCCTGGATCCGGGGGAGGAGAGCGGCTGGGAGCTGACCAAGAGGATTGTCACCCTGGCCGTCCCCGTTTCCCTGGCCAGCCTGGTGATGCCCCTGGTCCAGAATATCGATGTGGTGATTGTGCCGGCCCGGCTGGGGGTGGCGGGCTATACCATAGAGGAGGCCACCGCCCTCTTCGGCCAGCTCTCCCAGATGGCGGCCACCCTCATCAACCTCCCCACCATAATTACCGTGTCTTTGTCCATGAGCCTGGTGCCGGCCATCTCCGAGGCCTATACCCTGGGCAATTTCGACCTTATCCGCTCCCGGGTGGCGGCCGCCGTGAAGGTCACCATTATCCTGGAACTGCCGGCCTTTGTGGGCCTGTACATCCTGTCCGATGAGATCATGACCCTCCTCTACGGCCATCCCGAAGCGGGCACGGCCCTTGCGGGCTTAGCGGCCGGGGTTTTGTTCTTAGGCCTGCATCAGACAACCTCCGGGGTCCTCCAGGGCCTGGGGCGGACCGATATACCGGTGAAAAACCTCCTGGTGGGGGCGGTGTTCAAGGTGCTCCTGACCTACATCCTGACGGCCCAGCCGGCCCTGGGCATCAAGGGTGCCGCCCTGGGCACGGTGACCACCTTTATCATTGCCTCCAGCCTCAACCTCCTGGCCATCGGCCGCCTGGTGGGTTTTTCCCTGGAGGCCAAGGAGATGGTTTTAAAGCCGGCCCTGGCCGTGGCCGTCATGGCCCTGGGCGTTGTGCAGGTTTACCGGCTTTTCCTGCTCGCCCTGGGCAACTCCCTGGCGACCCTGGCGGCCATTGGGAGCGGGGTGATAATATACGGTGTTGTCTTATTCCTGGTGGGGGGGATAGGGGCCCGGGAGCTGGAAATGATCCCGAAGGTTGGCCCGAAGCTGGCCGCCGGCCTGCGGCGCCGGGGCCTCTTGAGATAAGAGAAAGGATGGAGCGAGGATGAACAAAAAGAAGGAGAACTGCCGTTATCCCCTGGATCCTCTGGTTGCTGTCATGGAAAGGCTTTTGGGGGAAGGGGGCTGCCCCTGGGACCGGGAGCAGGACCACCTTTCCCTGCGCCAGTACCTGATTGAGGAATGCTATGAAGTTATTGAGGCCATTGAGGAAAATAATATGCATAAATTGTGTGAGGAATTGGGAGACTTGTTACTGCAGATTGTCTTCCACAGCTGTCTCGCCCAGGAGCGGGGTGATTTTACCATCGGGGATGTGGTGGCCGGGGTCACGGCCAAGATGATCCGCCGCCATCCCCACGTCTTTGGCAATGTGGCCGTGCGGGATAGCGACGAAGTTCTGGTCAACTGGCAGCAGATCAAGGAAAGGGAAAGGGGCGGCCGGGGAGAAGAAAGCATCCTGGCCGGGATTCCCAGGCAGCTTCCGTCCCTGATGCGGGCCAAAAAGCTCCAGGCCCGGGCGGCCCGGGTGGGTTTTGATTGGGAAGATGTGGCCGGGGCCTGGGAAAAGGTGGAGGAAGAGCTGCAGGAACTAAAGGAGGCCGGCCAAAGGGGGGACCCGGGGGCCATAGAGGAAGAAATAGGGGATTTATTGTTTGCCATTGTCAATGTGGCCCGCTTTTTGTCCGTGGAGCCGGAGACGGCCCTGACCCGGACCAATAATAAATTTGTGAAGAGATTTCACTACATTGAAGAGGAGGCCCGCCGGGCCGGACGGGATTTAAAGGACATGACCTTGGCGGAAATGGACAGCTTATGGAATAAGGCAAAAAATAATGGTAAACTTTGCGAAAAAGACCAGGAATAAGCAGGAGTTTAAGCACAGGCAGCGAAAATACTTAGCGTAATGATTATTTTTTAAGGAGGCGAGAGCATGAATAAGGGGGAACTGGTAGCCAGGGTTGCCGATAAAGCTGAGCTGACCAAAAAGGATGCGGAAAAGGCTGTTAACGCAGTATTTGAAAGTATCCAGGAAGCACTGGCAGCAGGTGAGAAGGTTCAATTGATTGGCTTTGGAACCTTTGAAGTCCGGGAACGGAAGGCCCGCATGGGGCGGAATCCCCAAACCGGGGAGGAAATCCAAATTGCAGCGGCCCGGGTGCCAGCCTTTAAAGCGGGCAAGGCCTTAAAGGATGCCGTTGCCGAATAAACATTCTGGCAGAGAAAAAATCAGGTTCTCGGCGGGGACCTGATTTTTCATTTCCCCAGGACGTAGGATTAAATAGCTAATGGAGGCTGATTATTTGCGTTTGGATAAATATTTGCAGGTATCCCGCCTGATAAAACGGCGGACCCTGGCCAAGAACTTCTGCACCCAGGGACGGGTACAGATCAACGGCCGGGTAGCCAAGGCGGGAGCAGAGGTAAAAGCGGGGGACAGGCTGCAGCTGGACTTTGGCCGCCGCACCCTGGTCATTGAGGTGCTGGCGGTGCCGGAGGGGGCGGTCAAGGCCGGGGAGGCCGCCTCCCTCTACCAGATTATTGAGGAGAAAAGGGAGGAAGAACCCCCGGTATAGAAAGCCCTCCCCTTCCACATAATAGGGCTGATGGGGGGTCTTGGGGGATGTCCCGGCGCCGGGCCCCTGATGACAGCCCAAACAGCCCAGATGTGGGAGGGAAGGGGAATGACAAGGAACAGGATACTCCTCGGTATTTTCCTTTTGGTCCTCCTTGCCGGCGGCTGCAGCCTCCTCAGGAGCCCGGAAAAGGCACCGCCGCCCAAAGAAGAAAGGCCCCGGGAGGAGGAACCCCAAAACCGGGTCCTGCAGCTGGCCGAGGCGGGCAAGGAACCGACCCTGGAGGTTTTTATCCATGAGACCGGGGAGACCAGGGAGATGAAGTTTGAAGAATACCTGGCCGGCGTGGTGGCGGCCGAGATGAAGACCGACTGGCCCCTGGAGGCCCTGGCGGCCCAGGCCATTTTAGCCCGAACCTTCACCCTGGAGGCCATCAAGAGCAAGGGCGGGGCTCCCATGCACGGCACCGATGCCTGCACCCTGGTGGAGCACTTCCAGGCCTATGATGATAGTGCCGTCAATGACCGGGTGCGGGAGGCCGTGGAAAGATCCCGGGGAATGGTTGCCACCTACAAGGGGGATTATATCAAGGCCTGGTTCAGCGCCTATGCCGGGGAAAGGACGGCCACGGCCAAGGAGGGCCTGGCTTTCAGGGAGGAGCCGCCCTATATCAAGAGTGTCAAGAACCCCGGCACAAAACATGCCCCGCCAGAGGATAAGGCATGGACGGCCGTCTTCAGCAAGGACCAGATCAGGGCTGCCCTGGCAGAGCTGAACCAGGAACCAGGGCCGGTTAACGAAGTGGCCATAGCCGAAAGGGGACCGACGGGGAGGGCCGTGACCATCCGCGTCGATGATGTGGAGGTGGCGGGGGCCGATTTCCGGATTGCCCTGGGGAGCACCCAGCTGAAGTCCATCCTCATAGATGAAATTGCCGTGGCGGGGGATAAGGTTACCTTCAAGGGAAGGGGCTACGGCCACGGTGTGGGGATGTGCCAGTGGGGGGCCTACACCCTGGCCAAGGAGGGCCGTTCCCCGGAAGAGATTGTCCAGTACTATTTTGACGATGTAGAAATTGAAAAGCTGTGGGATTAAAAAAGGACGCGCCCAGGGCGCGTTTTTTATTTTTCCGGGGACCAGGGGCGACAATTCTATCATAAAAGCCTGCATATATGCATAACAATCTTTCAGAAGATGACTTAACGGTTGTCAGTTTTTGTGGGGGGACATCACTTTAGCCTTAGTTGGTCACTACTTCCGGCAGCGGGCAGCGAGCTCAGGACTGGAAAGCACATGCCACTAAAGGGGGAGAAAGAAAAGGGGGAGACGGGGTGGAGAATAAATTGAAGGTAGAAGAGCACCACAGGGTGGTTTTGCTGGACCGGGAGCAGCTGGAGCTTTCCGGCGTCCAGGGTGTGGTCAATTTCGACGACCAGGAAATTGTGGTGGAGACCAACCGGGGGGTCCTGAAAATAACGGGTTCCGACCTCCATATAAAGCACCTGGATTTAGAGGCGGGGAAAATGGAGGTGGAAGGTTTATTGGCTGCCCTGGAATATACCCAGGGCCCGGGGGCAAAGGGCAAGGGGCTTTTGGGCCGGCTCTTTCGCTAGGGCTGCCGAGGGGGGAGGCCGGTGACCAGTGCAGGGCAGCAGCTCATTACCCTTGGCTGGATGGTGGTAACGGGGGCAGGAATTGGCTTTGTCTTCGACCTCTACCGGCTGGCCCGGGGCTTGCTTCGGCCCCGGTGGTTCTTTACCGCCCTGGGAGACGGCCTTTTTTGGCTCTTCGTGGCCAGCTTTACCTTTGGAGTGCTCCTGCAGGTTAATTTTGGGGAAGTCCGCTCTTATATTTTCCTCGGAATTTTTCTGGGCCTTTTTTTCTATTACCGCCTGCTGAGCCCCCTGGTTTTAAAGCTGGCCTTGAAAATCCTCGGGTTCTTAAACCGGATCCTAACCCTCATCAGAGGGATTGTCACCACCCTGCTCCTCCGGCCCCTGGCCCGCCTCCTGGGCCTTCTCTTTGCCCCCCTTCGTTGGTTCAAAAAAAGGGTCACCTCTTTGCTGGCCAGGGGAAGGGGCTATGCCCGGGGAATGGGCAGCCGCCTGGGGCAGGCCCTCTGCCGGCCTTTGCGAATACTGTACCGGCTCTTAAAATATAAACTCTTGTTCTTTACCAGGAAAAAGTAAAGGAAAACTTTTCCTTCAGGGAGGACTTTCCCTTTTCCTTGTAGAAAGAAGGGAGGCAAGGGGACACCTTTGGGTGTCGAAGGGGAGGTGCACTGGCCGTGGCTGTCTCTTCTGCCAGCGTACCGGGTTACCCGAAAAAGAAAAGGGTAATAATGAAAAAAAGGAAATTCCGGGGGGGCAAGAACCCCCTTGTTCTGGCCATGTGCCTGCTGCTGGGCCTGCTTTTGTATACCAGCTCCGATAACCTTGTGCGCATTTGGGGGATGTACCAGGAGATAAGGGAGCTGGAAAAACAGCTTGCGGAAATGGAGGCGGAAAATGAACGCCTGGCAGAAATGGTCAGGTTGATGGAGACCGAGGCCTGGGTTGAGCAGGCAGCCCGGGAGGAACTGGGCCTGGTAAAACCGGGGGAAATAATCTTGATTCCCCGCTGGGAAGAATGACGGTTTTCTTGACAGGGAGGGGCTATACCGATATACTATAGTCAGCGAAATGTGTCCGGAGGATTTACACTATAAGGGAGGAACAACTGGAGGATGTCCTTGGAAGTTGGGAATATTGTCGAAGGGACAGTTACCGGGATAACAAATTTTGGGGCCTTTGTGGAATTGCCGGGGGGAAGTACCGGTCTGGTCCATATTTCGGAAGTCGCCGATGCCTACGTCCACGATGTGAAGGATTATCTAAAGGAAAATGACAAGATCAAGGTCAAGATTATCAGCATCAAAGAGGGAAAGATAGGCCTTTCCATCCGGCAGGTTAACAGGCCGGAGAGCAGACCAAGACCCATGTCCCGGCCCCCACGCCGCGGGCAAAACCTTTCCTTTGAGGACAAGCTGGCCCGGTTCCTGAAGGAAAGTGACGAGAGGCAGATGGATCTGCGCCGGAGCACCGACGCCAAGCGTGGGGGTAGAGGTAGCAGGTTTTCTTAAATAATTTATAAGTTGGGACTGCAAGCATTCCCTGGGGGGAATGCTTATTTGTTGGAAGGGAAAATTCACGGGGTGGTAGGGCTTCCTGTCGCCCTTTGCTGAAGGGGAGGTTCAAGGATGGCCCTGTGGGCAGCCATTGATATTGGAACCAATTCTACCCGCCTCCTGGTGGCCGCGGTCGAGGAGGGGGAATTTATCCCCCGGGAGAGGGGCCTGGTTACCACCCGTTTGGGTGCGGATTTGACCCGGGGAGGAAGACTTATGGAGGAGGCCCAGGGGCGCACCATTGAAGCGGTAGCCGGTTTTTTAGAACGCTGCCGGGCCCTGGGGGTGGAGAGGATCCGGATGGGAGCAACCAGTGCCGTCCGGGAGGCGGCCAACGGGGAAGAGTTTTCCCGCCGTCTGAAAGCGGCCACGGGCCTGGAACTGGAGGTCTTTTCCGGAGAAAGGGAGGCAGGGCTAAGCTTTTTGGGTGTTACGGGCCAACTGCCCCTGGCCGCCGCCGGCCCCACCCTGGTAATTGATATCGGGGGTGGGAGTACCGAGCTGATCCGGGGGGAGGGAAGGGAAATAGCTGCTGCCACCAGCCTTCCCCTGGGGGCGGTTAAACTTACGGAAAGCTACCTTCCCGCCTGGCAGGCCCCTGTCACCCCCCTCCAGTTCCAGTGCCTGAGGCAGAAGGTGGCGGAGGTTTTGGCGGGGGTCGAGGAGAAATTTTTTACCCCTGCCGGTGAACCCCTCCTGGTGGTCGGGGTGGGTGGGACCGTTACCACCCTGGCAGCCATCTACCTGGGAGTGGAAAGGTATGTGCCGGAATTGATCCATGGCACCCTTTTACCCCGGGAAAGGCTGGAGGAGATTTTAGAAAACCTGTGCCGGCTGGATCTGGACAGCAGGAAGAAGCTGCCGGGTTTGCAGCCGGAGCGGGCCGATATAATTGTGGCCGGCACAGCTATCCTCACAACCCTTTTGCAGCATTTTAATCTTCCCGAAGTGGTTGTCAGTGAGGGGGATATCCTGCTCGGCATGCTGGTCGAGCTTTGGGAGAGTTTGACTGACTGAGCACCCCTTCCCCTGGCCTGCAGAAGGCCCGTCTCTGACCTGCCTGCGGCTGACAATTTTTTTCCTGCTCCTGGAATATGCATAAATGCCGCCGAAAGGGTACAGACTAATTCCAGGAGGTGAAAAGAATGGCAGAAGAAGGCCGGAATGACATCCAAGGCGGTGGCGGAGGTATGGGGCAGGGAGGAGATATGGGCCAGCCCACCTCACTTTTGGGCCATGTGGTCCGCTTTATCGTATCTGCCCTGGTATTGATGCTGGTTGGCTACATCGTTCCCGGCTTTTCCCGCCTGACCTTTGGCAATGCCCTTATTGCCGCCATTGCCATCGCTGCCGTCGGTTACCTGATTGAGATGGTGGCCGGGAAGAATATATCCCCCTATGGCCACGGGATTGTCGGGTTCATCGTCTCTGCCGTTGTCATCTATGCGGTGCAGTTCTTTGTACCGGGCTTGAGTGTTTCCATGCTCGGGGCCCTGCTGGCCGCCGTGGTAATTGGGATAATTGATATGTTTGTACCCACGATGATTAGATGACAGAAAGGGAGATAATTGGCTGTCTGGAGGCGGGGGACAGGGTTACTTGGGGTCCCCCGCTTTATGTTGGCTTTTCAGGTGGCTTGATCTTTTTAGGATATATGTTATAATGTATGACGGAAAGGGAGTTAAACCGACGCGGGGTGGAGCAGTCAGGTAGCTCGTCGGGCTCATAACCCGGAGGTCGCTGGTTCAAATCCAGCCCCCGCAACCAATTATATCTTGGCGGCGTAGCTCAGTTGGCTAGAGCATGCGGTTCATACCCGCAGTGTCGGGGGTTCAAATCCCTCCGCCGCTACCAGTCATCATCCCGACCCTGTGGGCCGGGTCTTATTTTTCTCTAGAAAAAACAAAAGTAATTTTTATAGGTTGACGGGTGCCCGGTGCTGTGGTAGAATATTGAACTGCACGA
>LFSN01000032.1:19806-20136 GCA_001513125.1 Clostridia bacterium DTU030 | reverse complement strand
TCCATAAAGCGGAAGATTTCCTTCTGCCTGCCCCGCTGGAGGGGGACCACCTTAATTCCCTTCTGGCCCAAAACCACCAGTTCCCCTTTTCTTACCCCGTTAACGGGGACACAGCGGGCCCGGCCCGTCTCTGGTGCATAGACAATGCCGCAGTCCATTTCCGTATCTTCCACCCTAATCCAGCGGCCGGCGACGAAAATAAAGGTTTCCAGATTGGTAGTGGCATAAAAGTTTTCGGGGAAGACCCCGTCCCGGGGTGCCGGTGCCAGTTCTACCTCCACGTCAGTCACAATGGTGGCCCCCAACTCCTGCAGCCTCCCCAGGAGCCGG
>LFSN01000032.1:0-19752 GCA_001513125.1 Clostridia bacterium DTU030 | reverse complement strand
GCCGATCTCAAACTTTTCCACGCGAAAATCACCGTTATTGTCGATGATCTCATCCAGGATCCGCGGTAAAATATGGGAATCTATGATGTGGCCATGGAGTTCAATTTTTTGACTATACATAAAGGCCTCCTCTTCAGCAGCAAAATAGCGGTCAAATCTCTCTATTCCTCCATTTTTCATGGTAACACACCCCCCTGTCAATGTCAATGACAGGGGGCCCCGCCCCCGTCCTTGCCAGTTCCCAGGAGAGCAGTTAGAATGAAAGGGACGACAACGGGGAGATGGTTGCTATGACAGATCAGTATAAAACGGTAGCCCGGGAAATGATCACCAAATGTAAGATCCAGCGTTCCCTTTTCATTGCCCATGTAAAGGAAACCCCCACAGAAGAAGAAGCCCGGGCCTTCATCGCCCAGGTCAGCAACGAACACAAGCAGGCTACCCACAACTGCTGGGCCTACCGGGTCGGGATGGGAAAGAACGAGATTTCCTATTTTGATGACGACGGGGAACCCAGTGGTACAGCCGGAAAGCCCATCTATGGGGCCATCCTCAGCCGGGACATCACCAACGTGGCCGTCGTTGTCACCCGCTATTTCGGCGGCAGAAAGCTGGGGGTACGGGGCCTGATCGAGGCCTATGCCGGCGCCGCCGGGGATGCCATCGACCATGCCGGGATCATTACCAAAAGGTTGCTGGCGAACTTTACCTTTACCTGCAGCTATGCCCAGCTGGACCAGGTCCACCACCTCCTGAACCAGCTGGAGGGGGAAATACTGGAGAGCAATTACGCCGACAGTGTGGAACTGACCATTGCCGTCCCCCGCTCCCGGGCGCAGCAGCTGAAAAGGGCCCTGGCAGACCTGGGCCGGTAACACCCCCCCTCACGGGTGCAGGGGGAGCAGCTCGACGGTGCCTCCCAGGGCATCCAGGTAAAGGAGCCGGTTCCGCAAGGGTTCCCCCTGGCCCAGGAGGATTTTAACGGTTTCCTGGACCTGCCAGGCCGCCACCATGGCGGGGGTGGCCGCAGGATTGCCCAGCTGCACCTCCACACCCTGCTCCCGGCCTTCCGGGTACAGGAGCCTTAACCCCGGGTCTCCGGGAAAAATGGTCATGACCTGCCCCTGGTAGCCGGCAATGGCACCGTGAACCAGGGGGACGCCCAGTTCAGCGGCGGTCTCCTGGAGGAGGAAGCGAGTCGGCAGGTTGTCCAGGGCATCGATGATAACCTGGGCCGGGGCCAGGAACTCCCGTGCATTTTCCCTGTTCAGCCAGATCACATGGGCATCGACGGTGACGGCCCCGTTCAGCTGGGCCGCCCGGTCCTTGGCCGCCAGGGCCTTGGCCCTGCCCAGGTTCTCCTGGGTGGCCAGGAGCTGTCGGTTGAGGTTGTTGTCAGCAAAGCTGTCTCCATCGACTACAATCAACCTGCCTACACCCATGCGGGTCAGCAGTTCAACGATCCAGCCCCCCAGGCCGCCGGCACCAACTACGGCGACACAGGCCTTGAGCAGGGTCTCCTGCCCGGCCAGGCCCACCGTTCCAAAACTCCGCAGGTAACGGGCCGGGAGAATGCCCGCCTCCAGGGCGGCCAACTGGATCTCCTTCTGGGAGGCTCCACCCTCCCGGGCCAGGGCCACTTCCGCGGCTACGGGAAGGACCAGCAGCCTGCCGCCGGCATGCTCCGCCTCCCTACTCCTGGCCTTAATCTCCTGGACCAGCTTCATTTTCCTTCCCTCCCCTTCTCACGGGATCAGCTCCACGGTAGTTTTTAGAATTGTCTGAAGCTCCAGGTAGGACCGCCCCCGCAAGTCCCTCCCCCCATCGGCAAAGGCTATGCCAGGGATAAAAACTCGCTCCGGCCGGCACCCTTCAACCCGATCCGGCAGGGCGGCCAGAAAGTCCTCCAAAAGGAGTAAACCGCTGCAGCAGATGTTGCCCCCGAAGGTCACATTGGGGACGGCCGCTATCTCCAGGGAAGGAAGCTCCTCCTGAACCCTATCCAGGGCCGAGGCCAGAATGGGTGCCGCCAGGGTTGAGGTGGCCACCAGGGCCCGGTTCTCGACCACCTGCCGCATCCGCCTGGTAAAGGAATGGAAAAGGGCCGGCTCCAGGTCGGCGGCCATGACAAAGCCGGGGGAGGCACCCTCCTCCTTTTCAAGGGAAACTTGAAGGGCCGCCCCGTCCCGGTTGAGATCGATGACCGCCCTCCCGGCTTTCTGGACCTGCCGGAAGGCGTCGACCCGGGAAAAGGGCTCTTTCCCATTGATGGCCGTAACGATATCCCCCCTCCTCAGGCCGGCCCGATCCGCCGGCGAGTCCACTATGACCCCCAGGATCCGGGGCGTCAAATCCTCTAGAAAGGGCAATTCCAGGATGAGGGGGACCCGGCTCCTTTCCCCTTCTTCTGCCACAAAGGCCCGCAGTTTCTCCTCCATGCCCGCCGGGGGTAGCCATTCCCGCCTGGTATAGCGGGTATAGCCGGGGAGGAAGATCCGGATGGTTTCGGCGCCCCAGCGGGCCAAGAAGGCAATGGTCTGGCGGAGGTCCTCCCAGCCCACCAGGTGGGGCATGGCCACGATGCTGCCGTCAAAGGGTATACCCCTATCCCCCAGGGAGGCAACGGCCCTGAGGACGGCGGCCGGGTCATTATCCCCCATCAGTTTCCTCCTGCCCAAAGGGGTGGCACTGTTGAGGGACACCACCAGCCTGACCCGGCCCAAGGATGCAAGAAAAGATATGGCGGCCGGGGTGAGGGCCATGCCGTTGGTGGTTATCTGGATGGAGGTTGTGGGGAAAAGCCGCCGCAGACCCGTGAGGATGCCCAAAAATTCCGGATGCAAAAAGGGCTCCCCTTCGTTTATCCTCGTTACCGATTCGCCGATTACAATCCTCTGCCCGGGATCTAGAAATTCGGCCAGGGCCAGGATTTCCTCCTTCCCCAGCTGGGGAAGGGAATAGACCCTGAGCCCCGGCGGGTTCTGCAGATGGCTGCAGAAAAGACAGCGGCCGTTGCAGGCCGAGGTCACGGGCAGGATATTGGCTTCGGCTATGCTCTTCAGCAGGAGACGATACAGGTCTGGCTGCACCCCGGGCTTCCTCCCTTAGAACCGAACATACTTTCTGTTATCCACATTCTCCACAGGCTTATCCACAGAAAAAGGGGGAAAAAAGCCTTTTTTTATCGCCTATTGGCAAGTTATCCACAATCAAGGGCCCGCCGGTCATCCACAACCGAACTAATAAAGTGGATAAATCCTACATATTCTTTCTAACTTCGAACCTCCAACCTCTAGAGCCCGGCGGCAAAGGGGCCAGCCCAATTCTACATTATCCCCAACTTTCCAGGGGCAGGTTGGCAACGGCGTTGAGATTGAGGGGGGCAGTATGGCCGGCCTGCAGGCGGTAGTAGCCGACGGAAGCAATCATGGCTGCATTGTCGGTACACAAAACCAGCGGCGGATAGAGGACCTCTATGCCCGTTCCGGCACTTCTTTCCTGAAAAAGGGACCGGAGGGCGGAATTGGCAGCAACCCCACCGCAGACGGCCACCCGGTCTACCCCGCACTGGGCGGCCGCGGCCAGGGTGCGCTCCACCAGAACCTCCACTACCGCTGCCTGAAAGCTGGCAGCCACGTCGGCCGTATCAATGGCCTCCCCCCGCTGCCGGGCGCGGTTGAGATAGTTTAAAACCGCCGTCTTCACGCCGCTGAAGCTGAAGTCTAAGGGGGCATCCTTGATGACGGCCCTGGGAAAGGAAATGGCCTCGGGGTTCCCCTCCCGGGCCACAGCATCGATCTGGGGCCCTCCCGGATAGCCCAGGCCCAGGACCCGGGCCACCTTGTCAAAGGCCTCGCCGGCAGCATCGTCCCTGGTCTGTCCCAGGGGCCGGTACTGGCCGTAGTCCAAAACCTGGAGGAGGTCGGTGTGGCCGCCGGAGACCACCAGGGCAACAAAGGGCGGTTCCAGCTGGGGGTGGGCCAGGAAATTGGAAAAGATATGTCCCTCCAGATGGTTGACGCCCACCAGGGGAATCCTCCGGGCAAAGGCAATGGCCTTGGCCACGGTAACACCCACCAGCAGGGCCCCCACCAAACCGGGGCCGTAGGTTACGGCAATGCCGTCCAGGTCCTCCCAGGTAATCCCGGCGGCAGCCAGGGCTTCTTCGATGATAAGGCTTATGTTTTCCAGGTGGTTCCGGGAGGCCAGTTCGGGGACAACACCGCCAAAGGGCCGGTGCAGCTCGATCTGGCTGGAAATAACATTGGAAAGGATCTGCCTCCCCCCTGCAACCACTGCAGCCGCCGTCTCGTCACAACTGGTCTCAATGCCAAGGATCAATCCTGCCATACTACTTCCCCCTTGCAAATTCCTTATCCCTATCCTGCTCCTGTCCGGCCCCAGCAGGCTGCAGGTTATCCTTCCACATGATAAGGGCATCCTCCCCGTTGTCGGAATAATAGCCCCTCCGGTAGCCGACACCCCTGAAACCCAACTTTTCATAGAGGCGTTGGGCAATGCGGTTGGACCGCCTTACTTCCAGGGTCATGCGCCTGGCTCCCCTGAGATAGGCCCGGGCCATCAGGCAGCGCAAGAGCAATTCCCCCAGTCCCCGGCGCCGGTACCGGGGGTGGATGGCAATATTGGTTATATGGGCCTCATCCATGACCAGCCACATACCGCCGTAGCCGACCACCCTGCCGGCATCCAGGACCACCAGGTAGTCGGCCAGTTGATTGTCCTCCAGCTCAAAACGGTAGGCCTCATAGGACCAGGGATTGGAGAAACAGAGCCTCTCCAGGGCCAGTACCTCCTCCAGATGGGTTGTGTTCATCTTCTCCAAGGTGATCATGGCCTTACCCCCTCTGGAGCCGGGCTTTCTTTTTTTCCAGATTGATCTCGGCCGCCGATTTCCGGATATAAAGGGGCTCGGCGGTAAGGGGCACACCCCCGGGCTTTTCCGCCAGGGCCTGCCGGCCCAAAAAGGCCACACTGGAGGCCCGGGGCATACGGGAGGCCGCGGGCGCAAAAAAGGCCCTTTCCCCGGCCTGGGCCACTGCCTCCCTGCAGAGGTCGAGGGCATCACCCAGGAAAATTACCGGTTCTTCCCCTCCCTCTATAAAAGCAGCTAGCTCCCCTGGCGTCAGGGCCAGGTAATCGGTCAGGCGTTCCAGGCCCCTTTTTCCCCCCCGGTACAGGGCGGTGTAGATATAGCCCTGTTTGGCATCGAGGAGGGGACAAACTAAAGCATTGGGGAAAAAATAATTATAGGCCAGGGCATCCAGGGTGGGAACGGTAACCAAGGGCTTGTTTAAGGCCTGAGCCAGGCCCTTGCCCGTCCCCAACCCGATCCGCAGGCCAGTAAAGGAACCGGGTCCGGCCGAGACAGCAATCCCGTCCACTTCTTCTATTTCTACACCCGCCCCGGCCAGCACCCGGGCCAAAACGGGCAGAAGCCGTTCCGAGTGGGTCTTTTGGGGTATATTGAGAACCTCCTCCGCCACCAGCTGCTCCCCTTTTACCAGGGCAACACTGGCAACGGTGGTGGCTGTGTCAACAGCCAGTATCAACATTTCTTTTCAGCTCCTCCAGCAGTTTCCCATAGCGTTCTCCACGGGCAGAAAAGACCAGGCACCTTTTTCCCTCTCCCCCGGCAGCGTGCTCCAGATCGATGCGCAAGTAAGCGGGGGGAAGGAGGTCGAGGACCAGATCTGCCCACTCAATGACGGTAACCCCCTGGCCGAAGAAGTATTCTTCATAGCCCAGAGCCAGGAGCTCCTCGGGCCCGGCCAGGCGGTAGGCATCCATGTGGTAGAGGGGAATTTTTCCGGGGTATTCCTTAATAATGAGAAAGGTGGGACTGGTTACGGTAGCCTCTATGCCCATACCGGCGGCAATTCCCTGGACCAGGAGGGTCTTGCCCGCCCCCAGTTCTCCCGTCAGGGCAATAAGATCGCCAGGGGCCAGGAGCTTCCCCAGTTTTTCTCCCAGCCTACGGGTCTCTGCCGGCGAATTGGTAATTACCTTCATCTGTCTTCCCCCTGCCGTTGAAAATGATCCCAACCCCCGGGGCGGAGGCCCTGGATCCGGCCGTCCCGCCAGCGGAGGGTCAACCCGGCTGCCGCCGGCTTTACCTCCCCGATGACCTTTAAAGGTATCCCCTCCCTCTTGCCGCAGGCCAGCAGGGCCTCCACGCCCCCGGGAGCGGCCGTAAAGAGGAGTTCAAAATCCTCCCCCCCGTAGAGGGCATAGGCCAGGGGATCCCCGCCGGCGGCCGCCGCCACCGCCCGGGTGCTAGTGCTTATGGGTATCTCCTCAGGCCACAGCTCGGCGCCGACGCCGCTGCTTTCTGCAATTTCCCCCAGGTCCTTGGCCAGGCCGTCACTGACATCGTTGACGGCCCGGACGGCCCCGGTGGCAAGTAAAGCCCTGATCTCCCGGAGCCGGGGTTGGGGGTAGTAGTGGGCTTCTTCTGCTTCCCTTACGACGGCGGCGGGCAGTGGAAGGGCCCCTTTAGCCAGCAGCAGGGTCAGGCCGGCCTGGGATTTACCCAGATCACCGGTCACAAGGATTTTGTCGCCAACCTGGGCCGCACTCCGCAGGGTCAGGTTCTTCTCTTCCACCTCGCCCAGGACAGTAATGCTCAAGACCAGGCCCTGGGGGGAGTGGACCGTATCTCCCCCCACTATGTTAACCCCGTGCTGCCGGGCCAATTCCTTCATCCCGGCATAGATGGCCTCTATTTCTTCTACCTCCCGGTCGGCTGGGATTCCGATGGCCACCAGGGCATGGCGGGCCACCCCGCCCATGGCGGCAATGTCGCTCAAGTTTACGGCCAGGGCCTTATGGCCCAGGGCTTTGGACGGCATAGTCCCCGGCAGGAAATGTTCCCCTTCCAGGAGCATGTCGACGGTGGCCAGGAGCAGCCGGTCCTCGCCCAGCTCCAGGACTGCGGTGTCGTCACCGATGCCCACCCTGACACCGGCGGGGGATACGATGGTATCTTTACTTAAAAGTTTAATTAAACCCATTTCGCCAATATCCCCGAGGCGCACCTTGCCATCCTTCCCTTCTGCAGAAATCTTGGGAACCTTGCCGCCCCTTCTATAAAGAAAAAACCACAATTCCTTGTGGTCATTATCTTCCCTCTAATATGATACCATTCCCCTATATCTTTGTAAACATTAGCAAAATAACTAACCAGGCCTCCTTTCCTCCTTCTCCCGCACCAGGGTGTGGCAGTAGGGGCAGACCCACTTCCGGTGGGCGGCGGCAGAGTAGGAACGTTTTCCACAGTAGGGACAGGTGAAAAAGGGCATTTTCCTCCCTCCTTTAATCAAATAGCACCTCAACCGTCGTCCAACCCCCCCTCTCTTCCCAGGAACAGGCAAACTCCCTCTCCTCCCCGGGCTCCAGGTCGGAAAGGTAGTGGGAGACCATGTCGATTATCTCCCCCTCCCTCCCGGTAAACTTCAGGATAACCTTAACCAAATCATGCCCTTTCGTGCCTCTATTGGTCACCTTCCCACTAATATGGAGAAAGCCCCCCTTCCCCCGGGAAATCTGCAGGTCACTTCCCACCAGGGTCACGACCTTCTCCCGGACAGGACAGCTGGAAGCTATCATGATCTCTACCCCTTCCACTGCCTCCTCTTCCGGCAGGAGGAGGTAATAGGGTTTCCTTTCCCCCGGGTTCAGGTGTTTTATATATGTATACTCCTGGCCCACCACCCCTCCCCGCCGGTTGCGAAGGACAGCCTCTACCCTGATCCAGGCCGCCGCCTGGTTCCCATCATTCAAAACCTCCCCCACCAGCCGGACACAGCCCCGGGAAAAGAAAAGGACAGGTTTTTCCGCCACCAGGCCCGGCAGGGCAGCGGCAGCCGTCGCCACCCTGGCCTGGTTATTCAGCAGCCTGGGAAAAGCAGGGAGACGGGCAGCAGGTTCGGAAACCCTGCCCCAAATAGGGAACAGGAATAAGAGAAGGAAAGGGAGCAGCAAAAGCTTTTTTGTCCCCCCCATCCACGGCACCCCCTCGCCCTTGTTTCGTTTAACTAATACCATATAATTCCAGTTATTCCTCCTGGCTTATTCGCCCAGCCTTCGGCAAAAATAGTTCTCTCCCGGCTTCGGTGGCCATATCTGCCGTCGTCTCCCGTCCCAATTCCCCGCAAATTGTCCGAAAAAAAACCAACAGCCGTTGCTGTTGGTAGAAATAAGCTTTTCTCAGCCGCTCTGTTCTAGATTAAGGTTTTCCAGGCAGCGCTCCATATAGGCTTTGATTTCGCCGGCGGTATTTAAGCCCAGGGCATGATTGGCCATCTGGCGGGCATCGCGCCGGGACAGGGAGCGGATAACCTGCTTTACCCTGGGCAGGGAAGAGGCACTCATGCTGAATTCATCCAAGCCCAGGCCCAAAAGGAGGGGAGTGGCCCTGACTTCACCGGCCATTTCTCCGCACATGGCCACCGGGATTCCGGCAGCATGACCGGCATCGATCACCCCTTTGATCAGGCGCAGTACCCCGGGGTGAAAGGTTTCGAAGAGCTGACTCACCCGCTCGTTTACCCTGTCCACAGCCAGGGTGTATTGGACCAGGTCATTGGTACCGATGCTAAAAAAGTCAACTTCCCGGGCCAGGATATCGGCCGTCAGGGCAGCCCCGGGGGTCTCGATCATAATCCCCACCTGCAGCTGATGGTCATAGGCTTCCCCCCGGTCCTCCAGCTCGGCCTTAACCTCAGCCAGGAGGGCCCGGGCCCGGCGCACTTCCTCTACACTGACAACCATGGGGAACATCAACCTGATTTTGCCGTAGGCGCTGGCCCTGAGAATGGCAGCCAGCTGGACCTTGAAGACATCGGGCCGGTCCAGGCAGTAACGGATGGCCCGCCAGCCCAGAAAGGGGTTCACCTCCTGGTCCAGGCCCAGGTAGGGCAGTTCCTTGTCTCCCCCAATGTCCAGGGTTCTTATGACCACCGGTCGGGGAGCAAGTTTCTCCACCACTTCCCGGTAGGCCTGAAACTGTTCCTCCTCCGTGGGCAGGGAAGTCCTGTCCATGTACAAGAATTCCGTACGAAAGAGACCGATGCCCTCGGCATTGACCTTCTCCACCCCCGGGAGATCGGCCGGGGAGCCAATATTGGCAAAGAGTTCTACCCGGTGACCATCGGGGGTTTGGGCCGGCAGTTCCCGCAAAGAGACCAGGCGGCGGGCATATTCCTGGTACTCTTCCTTCCTTTTCCGGTACTCGGCCCAGTCGGCAGGGGTGGGATCCAAAATCACCTCTCCCCTGGTCCCATCGACAATGGCCTCCCTGGCCCGGGAAAGGCCCGCCACCAGCTCTTCCCCCAAACCCACTACGGCCGGGATCTCCAGGGAGCGGGCCATGATGGCCGCATGGGAAGTCCGCCCCCCGGTGACGGTGGCAAAGGCCAGCACCCGGTCGGGCCTTAGCTGGGCCGTTTCCGAGGGAGTTAGGTCCCGGGCAAAGACCACAACCGGCTCCGCAAAATCTGTCAGGGAGGGGCCGGCCACACCGAGGAAATTGCGCAGGATCCGATTCCCCACATCCCTGATATCGGCTGCCCGCTCCCGCAGATACTCATCTTCCAGCTGGGCCAGCATCTCCTCCAATTCTGAAACCACGGCAGCAATGGCCTGGGCCCCGTTGGTCCCCTGGCGGATCCTATTTTCCACTTCGTCGACCAGGGCCGGATCCTGGAGGACCAGCTGGTGGGCACCAAAAATTGCCGCCTTGTCTTCCCCCACCTCCCGGGCCACCTGCTCTTTAATGGTTTCCAGCTGCTCTCCCGTCTCTTCCAGGGCCCGGTGGAAGGCGGCAATCTCCTCCGGGATCCCTTCCGGCGGCACCTGGTGGGTGGGAAACTGCAATTCCTGGGCCTCCAGCCGGTAAACAGGGCCCCCGGCGATTCCCGGTGAGGCGGCAATTCCTTTTAGAGTTAGGGCCTTCCCTTCCCCTGCCATGGGCGTCCCTCCAGACTATTGTTCCCGCAGGGCCGCAATGATCTCCCGGCAGAAGGCGGGCAGGTCGACGGGAGTCCGAGAGGTTATGATGTTGCCGCTCTTTACTACCTCGGCATCCACGTACTTGGCCCCGGCGTTTTCAACATCATCTTTGATGGCACTGACACAGGTTATGGTGTGGCCCGGCAGGATCTTAGCCGAAATCAGTACCCAGGGCGCATGGCAGATGGCCGCGATCACCTTGCCCTGTTGGTAGGCCCTGGCCACCAGATCCAGTATCGCCGGGTAGCGGCGCAGCTTGTCGGGAGCCCAGCCTCCCGGGACCAGGACTGCTGCAAATTCATCAGCAGTAACTTCTTCGGCGGTGACATCGGCCGTGGCCGAAAGGCCGTACTTGCCCCGGTAAGTGGTGGCACTGCCCGAACCTACCAGAACCACCTCTGCCCCTTCTTCCCGCAGGCGAATGACCGGATACCACAGCTCCAGATCCTCAAAGCCCTCCTCAACCAGCATGGCGCATTTCTTTCCCTTGAGGGTCATTGGGGTCACCTCCTATTTTTCTGGTCAATCTATTTTGGCATAGCAATGGACCAGAGGTCTTTCCTTCCTACAGCGACGGCTGCCGCCCCGGCCTGGAAGGCAGCCTGGATATCTTCGGGTTTCTCCAAAAGCCCCCCCGCTATGACGGGTATCGAGACAGTATCTACAATCTCCCTTATCACCCGGGGCATAATTCCCGGCAGGATCTCCAGGCCGTCGGGGGCATACTTCCGGGTAGAATTGAGGCCGGTCTTTATGGCCTGGGAATCCAGTAGAAACAGGTTCTGGATGGCCAGGAGCCCCTCTCCCCGGGCGTGCTTGAGCAGGTGGTTTTTTATGGTTACCAGTCCCGTCGGTTGCACCTCCCGGGCAAGGTACCGCACCGTTGCCCGGTCGGCACCCAGGCCGTCGATGAAATCCATATATAAAAAACAAGCCTTGCCCCGCTCCCGGATCAATCGGACATCCCTCTTAATGGTGGTGATATCACCGGCGACAAGAAAAAGACAGGATGCCCCGGTGTCCAGGGCTGCCGGCAAATCCTCCTCCCTGCGCACTACGGGGATAATAGCCTTTTCCCCCAGGTATTGCCGTAATTCCTTCACATGATCACTCCTTACCCAATCCGGCAGTTCCTGCCTCTGCCAGTCAAGGCCGCGGGGGCATTGAGGAAATTTGCGGGAATGAAATTTTAGCCCAGGCGCCGGATACCCCGCCGCCTGGGCTAATTCCCCCTAGAATTGGGTAAAGGCAGGAGTATCGGCAGGAGCATCCAGGAGTTCCTTCAGCTCGGCGTCCAGCTTCAGAAGGGTGATTGAAGCTCCAGCCATCTCCAGGGAGGTCATATATTCTCCCACAAAGGTGCGGTAAACCTTAATTCCCGCTTCCTTCAATATTTCACTGACCTTGCGGTTCATGATAAAGAGTTCCATCAAGGGCGTGGCACCCATGCCGTTGACCATAACTGCAACCTCGTCCCCCGCCTTGTAGGGGAGATCGTTGATGATCTTTTCCATCATGTGGGCAACCACTTCATCGACAGGTCTTAATTCTTCCCGGTGGGTTCCCGGTTCACCGTGGATACCAATGCCAACTTCCATCTCGTCTTCCGCCAGGGTAAAGGTCGGTTTCCCCGCTGCCGGAACCGTACAGGGCGTCAGGGCCATGCCCATGGTCCGGACGTTGGCAATGACCTTTTCGGCCACAGCCTTCACTTCAGCCAGGCTGCCCCCGGCCTGGGCCTTGGCACCGGCAATTTTGTGGACAAAGACTGTCCCCGCCACACCGCGCCGGCCGGTGGTGTAGAGGCTGTCTTGAACGGCGACATCGTCGTTGACCACCACATGGGCCACTTCGATGCCCTCAGCCTCTGCCATCTCCCCGGCCATTTCAAAGTTCATGACGTCCCCGGTGTAGTTCTTGATGATCATCAGAACGCCGGCGCCGCCATCGATGGCCTTGATCCCTTCAAAGATCTGATCCGGGGTCGGCGAGGTAAAGACTTCCCCGGCTACACCGGCATCGAGCATCCCGTGGCCCACAAAGCCGGCATGGCTGGGTTCGTGGCCGCTGCCGCCACCGCTGATGAGGGCTACCTTGCCCTTGACAGGGGCATCGGCCCTGACGATGACCTGCAGGTCGGGACTGAGGCGCCTTATATACTTGGGATAGGCTGCCACCATCCCATCCAACATTTCATTCACAACAGCATCCACATGGTTAATAAGCTTTTTCACTGGAAACCCTCCTTCTCATCGGTCGCCAACTCCTCCCCACAGCCGAAGGCAATACCCTTCCTTCACCTCCTCCGGTTGTCAGTTCCAGGAATAAACTCTTTATTAATCTATTCCTTCGCTGTTATGGCCCCTTTTCCTGCCCGCCAATATGGTATTTTTCAATATTGTCCGCCTACTCTACCCTTTTCAACAACAGGTCCTTTGTCTCACCCACCACATAGCGGGAGGCACCTCCCTTTTTGGTCACCTCTTCCCAGGGGATGCCCAGTTCCCGGACCAGCAGAGCCATGACCCGGGGGGTGCAAAAACCGCCCTGGCAGCGTCCCGTTCCCGCCCTGGTGCGGCGTTTTACGGCATCCACGGTAGTGGCCGGTATGGGACGGTGGATGGCCTGCACAATCTCGGCCTCCGTCACCGTTTCACACCGGCAGACGATCTGGGCATAGGCCGGGTTTTGGGCAATGGCTTCCCGCCGCTCCTCCACACTCATGTCCAGGAACCGGCGGATGGCCTTCCGTTCGGGATTAAAGGAGGCCTTGGGCACAAGTTTCAGTCCTTCTTCCGCCAGGTAATTGAGGATGACTTCGGCGATGGCCGGAGCCGCCGTCAGGCCCGGGGATTGGATCCCCCCTGCATTGATAAAGCCCTTGACTTCCGGCACAGGGCCGAGGACAAAGTCGTTGCTGGGCATGGCCACGTTGCGCAGGCCTGCATAGGTGGTAATTCGATGCCGCAAGGGTAGATCCGGCACCACAGACAGAGCCCCTGCCAGAACCTCTTCCAGGCCCTCGGTAGTTGTCGCCGTATCTTCCTTATCTTCTATGTTCTGGGCATTGGGCCCGATCATGATGTTCCCATCGGCCGTAGGTGTGACCAATATGCCCTTGGAAACCTCGGTGGGCACAGGAAACAGGGGACGGTTGACCAAGTTGCCAAAGCGCTTGTCAAAGACGTAGTATTCACCCTTCCGGGGAACGATATAGTAATCATCCAGACCCACCATCCGGGCTATCTCGTCGGCATAGAGGCCGGCGGCATTGATCACAAAGCTGGTTTCCACCCGATAGCCGGGGGTAAGAACCTCCTTCACCCTGCCCCCCTCAACCACTATATCGGTCACCGGCTGGGACAGAAAGACCTGAACCCCGTTCATTACAGCATTCTCGGCCAGGGCCACGGTCAATTCAAAGGGATTGACAATCCCGGCCCCGGGGGCATAGAGGGCCGCCACCGCCTCGGGATTGATATTGGGTTCCAATTCCAAGAGACGTTCCCGGCCGATTATTTCCAGATCTGGGACACCGTTTATCCTCCCCCGCTCCAGCAATTCTTCCAGGTGGGGGATCTGATCCTCGGCAACGGCTACAACCAGGGTGCCATTCTTGTGGTAGGGTACGTCCAGCTCGGCGCACATCTGGTCATAGAGTTCAACACCCCGGACATTGAGCTTGGCCTTCCAGGTTCCCGGTTTGGCATCATAGCCTGCGTGGACTATAGCCGTGTTGGCTTTGCTGGAGCCGCCGGCTCCGACATCGGCCTCCTTTTCCAGGACAACTACTTTCAGGTCATACCGGGACAGTTCCCGGGCAATTACAGCACCGGTGACCCCCGCTCCAACTATAACTACATCTGCCTTTATTGTCTGCATAAGCCAACCCCTCTCTTAATAACCACCAAAAAGTGAGTAAGCCACACCCAAGGAAATACAACAGGTATCTACCGGGATCCGCACGGCATACCTCTCCTCCCCTTGGGTGTGGCTATCTCCATTACTCCGCCACCAACCTAATTATTAGATTCTGTCCTGCAAGTGAGAGCTTATTCTTCTGCCCAGGCCCGGGAGCGCTCGACAGCCCGCTTCCAACCCCGGTAAAGTTTTTCCCTTTCCTCGGCAGCCATCTGGGGTACGAATTCCTTGTCTACCTGCCAGTTGGCGGCTATTTCATCGAGGTCACTCCAGTAGCCAACGGCCAAGCCGGCTAGATAGGCGGCACCGAGGGCGGTGGTTTCGGCAACCACGGGACGCAGGCAGGGAACGCCCAGGATATCGGCCTGGAATTCCATCAGGAAGTTGTTGGCGACAGCGCCGCCGTCCACCTTCAGGGCCTTCAGCTCAACACCGGAGTCCTTCACCATGGCATCCAGGACATCCCTGGTCTGGTAGGCGATGGACTCCAGGGTGGCCCGGACCAGGTGTTCCCGCTTGGCTCCCCTGGTCAAGCCGACGATGGTTCCCCTGGCATACATATCCCAGTAGGGGGCACCCAGGCCGACAAAGGCCGGTACCAGGTATACTCCGGCGGTATCTTCTACCTTCCGGGCATATTCCTCCGACTGGGCCGCATTGTCAATGATGCGGAGCTCATCCCGCAGCCACTGGATAGCAGCACCGGTGATGAAGATACTGCCTTCCAGGGCGTACTTGACCTCATCGTTGATACCATAAGCAATGGTAGTGAGGAGGCCGCTCTCCGAGGGAACTGCCTTGTCACCGGTGTTCATGAGCATGAAGCAGCCGGTGCCGTAGGTGTTCTTGGCCATGCCCGGTTCGAAGCAAGCCTGGCCGAAGAGGGCAGCCTGCTGGTCCCCGGCATCCCCGGCAATGGGCACCTCAGCGCCGAAGACTTCCGGATCGGTGTGGCCGTACACATAGCTGGATGGTAAGGCCTTGGGCAGCATAGCCCGGGGGATGTTGAGTTCCTTCAGGATGTCGTCATCCCAGTCCAAATCGTGGATGTTGAAGATCATAGTCCGGGAGGCATTGGAATAGTCGGTGGTGTGGGTCTTGCCGCCGCTGAGCTTCCAGATTAGCCAGGTGTCGATGTTACCAAAGAGCAGCTCGCCCTTTTCTGCCCTTTCCCTGACACCGGGGACATTTTCCAGAATCCAGGCAATTTTTGTTCCGGAGAAATAGGCGTCAATGATAAGGCCGGTCTTTTGTTTGATAGGCTCAGTTAACCCACGGTTTTTCAGGTCGTCACACATGGGAGCAGTCCGGCGGCACTGCCAAACGATGGCATTGTATACCGGCTCTCCCGTATTCTTATCCCAAACTACAGTGGTTTCCCTCTGGTTGGTGATCCCGATGGCTGCAATCTGCTCCGGCTTGATGTTGGCCTTTTCCAGGGCTTCCTTGGCCGTGCCAATCTGGGTGGACCAGATTTCCATGGGATCATGCTCAACCCAACCCGGTTTGGGATAAATCTGGGTAAACTCCTTTTGGGCTACGGAAATGACTGAACCTGCCTGATCAAAGATGATCGTCCGGGAGCTGGTAGTCCCCTGGTCCAAAGCCATTACATACTTCTGAGCCATTAACAAGACCTCCTTTAATTTGGTTTCCCCTATCCCCGACCTTACGACCAATCCTTACACCCTGCCAGGCTCCACCCCCTTCTTGCCGTAGTTCCTCCCTATTTTTCCTGGTGAAATTTGGGTGACCCCAAATAACCAGGTTGCCAGCAGGCCATCAATACCGGCTCTAATTGCTCCCACAAAGAAATCCTACCAAAGGCACATACAAGGAACCCAGGAACTGGACCGTTCCCCCCATTGTGCCCTCGATAGGACTCTCTCCTCATCTCCATCCTATACAAGGATTTTATTTTATCCAGTTTTATTATCTTATTGCCAGAGGGTCTGTTCACTGAGGGAAACAGCCACAGCCCCCGCCGCCAGGATAGCCTCTATCTCTTCCCGGGAACGAATCAGGCCTCCTGCAATAACAGGCTGGCTCAATTCCCTGGCCAGGCGGTTCAAAACCCGGGGCATAATCCCTGGAAGGCATTCCAGGGCATCGGGTTCCGTTTCCTTGACATTGGCAATCCCCGTCTTCAGGGATAGGGAATCAAGGACAAAGATCCGCTGGATTGTATACAGCTTATAGTCCTTGGCGTAGCGAATCAGGTGACTCCGGGTAGTGATTATTCCGTCCGGCTTCACCTCCTGGGCCAAGTACTTGATGGCCGCCTTATCCCGTCCCAACCCTTCCACCAGATCTATGTGCAGAAAAATTGGTTTCCCTGCCCTATGGCCTGCCGCAACGGCCTCACCTAGGGAACAGATCTCTCCACAAAGGAGGAAGATGGCACTGACCCTTGATTTCAGGGCTGCAGGAAGGGAAGACATATCTCTAACTGCTGCTATGATGGGATTTTCCTTGATAACTTCCTCCAGTTTAAGCACCCTTTTCTCTCCCCACAGTACTGTACTGTTACACCCGTTCACCAAACTTATATTCCTTTCCTGCCAGCAGGCGCTGGATATTATCCCTGTGCCTGTAGATAATGTGTCCCCCGGCCACAAAGGCGAAGAGGTAAAATTCTGGGGGCAGCTTGAGGAGGTAAACCAATAGGGGGGCACAGGCCGCAGCCGTCATGGAGCTTAAGGATACATACCTGGTCAGGAAAACTACCACCAACCAGATTGCCAGCATAATTCCTCCCATGGCGGGGGATAAAAACATGACGGCCCCAAAGGAAGTTGCCACACCCTTTCCGCCCTTAAAACCCAGGAAAAGGGGGTAGGTCTGGCCAAAGATGGCCGCCAGGGTCCCCAAAACCATGCCGAAGTTAGTCCCACCCAGCAAAAGTCCCAGATAACCGCCCACCATACCCTTGGCGGCGTCACCCACCAGAGTCAGCACTGCTGCCTTGGTACCCAGTACCCGCAGGGCATTGGTGGTGCCGATATTACCGCTGCCGTATTTGCGTAAATCCTTTCCCCACACTTTGCCGATCAGCAACCCCACCGGCACTGACCCGAGCAAATAAGCTATTACTACCGCCAATACCAGTCCGCCCATCTCCAATTCCTCCCAGGCGAGCCAGGTATATTGTAATTGATTATAAATTCTGTCTCAAAGGATAGAATCCTCTTTTTCCCTTGCCTGGCTGTATTTTTTCCTCCCTCTAGGATGCCACTGTTACTATTTTCTATGCTTGCCAATAGATATTCTATTCCCCAAATACTGACATTAGCCTAAAAATTTTCCCCCTTCTGTTAAGGTAAATATTCACCATGGGACCGGCGAAATCCTTCTTAAAAAAGGCAAAGGTAATGTTTATTTTTTTCTATCCTCCGGCTGCCCAGGGACCTTCCCCATCAGCGAACCCATTGGTAGGAAAGCTGCAATTTCTCGAAAAAGGGTTCCAAGCGCCGGAGCAGCAGGTGGGCAATACCGGCGTAGAGGGGAACCTCAATGGCAACGGTAAAGAAACGGGGAACCAGGATAACCTGATAGGGCAAGCCGAAAAGGGTGTGGAGAAAATAGGGCACCAGCAGGAGGGAGGTAACAAGCTGCCCGCCGAGAACAGCCAGCGTCAGAAGGAGAAAACCCGGTTTTTCCCCCCGCCGCCGGACGAGCCTTACTATCAGGGCCGGCAGGATACCCGTGAGGGCGGCGGTAAAGGTGAAATGGGGCATGTAGGGACCGGCTACGGGAGAGAGGATATAGCCGATAATATCTGTCAGGGCACCGACTATGCCGCCGGCGGCGGGTCCAAAGAGGAGGCCGGCGAAAATTATGGGGAAGCCGCCAAAACCGACGCGGATCCCCTCTACTCCCATAACTACGATGCGGATGCTGGCAAAGCGGGTGAGAACCACCCCCAGGGCAGTGAGGAAGGCAAGATAGGCCATCCCCCGGGTTGTCACACGCATGGCCACCACCTCCTTTCCCTTTGGTCAGGCAGTAACCACACCAAAGGGAAGGGTGGCTTCTCCCCTGATGTGGCAGTAGACGCGGTACAGCACCGCAGGCCGTTATAGGGCCTTTCGTCCAAAGGCAACGTCCCATCCTTTGGCACTTAACGCGCAGCACCTACTCTGCCGTTGTTATGTTATTCAATGCCGCCTGGAATAATCCTCCCCTCCTGAGGGGAAAGGATAAAATTTAAAGACCGGGAGATGGCTCCCGGTCTCGCACAGGCCTTTATTCTTTATTGCCCCCGCCCCAGTACTTGTCCTGGATGGCCACAACTTTATCGTAGATGCCGGAACCTGCCAGGGTCTGGAAGGTGTCTTTAAAGAGGCCGTAGAGATCGGTGTAGAGGGCATGGTTCTTCATGTTTGGTTCCAGATAACCTACTACCTGAACCATGTTGTCGACGGCTTCTTCAATGTTGTTGAAGATCCCTGCCGCCGTGGCCCCCAGAATGGTCGCCCCCAGGGTCGTACATTCCGAGACCTTGAAGAGCTGGACCGGCCGTCCATAGACATCGGACTGGATCTGATTCCACAAGGGGCTCTTGGCGGCACCGCCGGAGAGGCCGATGACATCAAAGGGAGCGTCCAGGACCGTTTCCATGGCCTCGACAATCATCCGCATCTCAAAGGCGCAGCCTTCCAGGATGGCCCGGGCCAGCATGCCCCGGTCGTGCATGAAGGAGAGCCCCAGGCCGCCGCCCCGGGCATTGTGGACATAATTGGGTGTAACCTGGCCCGTAAAGAAGGGGAAGAAAATGAACCCCTTGCAGCCCGCCGGTGCCTGGGCCGCCTGGGCGGTGATCAGGTCATAGACGTCCATACCCAGCTTCCTGGCGGTGTCGCCTTCCACCTGGGCAAAGTTATCCCGGAACCAGCGCAAAGTAGCAGCGGCAGCATGGAGGTTGCCCTCGATATCCCACTTGTTGGGGATGGCATGGCCGCCGAACATGATCCGGCCTTCGGGATCGGGCTTCCGGGAGTCGGCATGGGCCACCATGACGGCACCGGTGCCAACGGTGATTTCCGCCATTCCTTCCTTGATTACCCCGGAACCGATGGCTGCACACTGCTGGTCACCGCCGCCGACGCAAATGGGCATGCCGGGGGCAAAGCCCGTCTCCTCGGCCGCCTTCTTGCTGATTACCCCAACCTGGCGCATGGGCGTTTTGACCGGCGGCAGCTTGTCCATGGGAATGCCGGCCAGCCGGCAAATTTCCTCAGACCAGTCCAGCTTGTCAATTTCCATCATGCCGTTGAGGGTCAAGGAGGAGGGATCTGAGAAGATTTCTTCCGAGCCCAGCTTGTGCAGGAACCATTCCTGACCATTGACGACCTTCCAGGTCTTTTCCCAGATCTGGGGCCGGTTGTTCATGACCCACATGATCTTGAAGAGGGCCCAGTTGGCATACATGGCCGTGCCGGCAATCTCAATGTATCTTTCATCGGACATCTTGGCTTTAAACCTGGGTAATTCCTCCTGGGAGCCCCGGTTGTCGTTCCAAACAATGGAGTTGTGCAGGCAGTTCCAGTCCTTATCGATGCAGACAAAGGTACCCCGCTGGCTGGAAAAACCGAGGGAGCCGATCTCCTTGGGATCAACGCCAGTCTTGGCGATTACTTCCCGGCTGGCCTCGCAGATCTTCTCCCAAACCAGGTCCATGTCCTGCTCTACCCAGCCTGCCTGGGGATAGGTACAGGGGTATTCCCGGTAGGCAGTCCCTACCACATTTCCTTTCAAGTCGGTTATCATTACTGTACACCCGGTAGTACCTGCATCGATCCC
>LFSN01000084.1:33626-34367 GCA_001513125.1 Clostridia bacterium DTU030 | reverse complement strand
ACATCGGCCATGGAATTGGCCTGGGTCATATTACCGATACCGAAGGAGGCAAAGACGCCAAAAAAGGCAAAGAGAGCAGCCAGCCACTTCCACTTGTCACCCAGACCTTTGGAAATGTAATACATGGGGCCACCGGCCCAGGTACCATCGGGTTTTTTCTCCCGGTAGCGGACGGCCAGCACTACCTCCCCAAATTTGGTCACCATGCCAAAGAAGGCGGAGAACCACATCCAGAAAACAGCCCCCGGCCCCCCGGTGGCGATGGCCGTCGCCACCCCGGCGATATTACCGGTACCGATGGTTGCCGCCAGGGCCGTGGCAAGGGCCTGGAAGGGTGTGATATCACCTTCAGCTCCCTCGGGCTTTTCCAGCATTTTGCCAATGGTGTTCTTCCACATATACCCAAATTTTGAAACCTGAAGAAAATTATTGCGAAAGGTAAGATAAATTCCTGTACCAACTAGCAAAACCAGCATGTAGGGCCCCCAGACAATGCCGTTGAGCCAGTCGTTAAAGGCCATAAGCCGATCCATCCGTCCATATTCCCCCTTTTCGATTTTTTCTTCCCCCACAGGTTGCCAATAGTATTACCCTCTACCCTTCACCTCCTTCAAAAATTAATTATCAACCAGCCCCACAGGATGTTGATAATTAATTGTATTTACTCAATAACCATTATTGGCAAATTTACAACAATCAAAACCCTTTTGTGATTTCCCCTGATCCCTTCATATATTATTT
>LFSN01000084.1:0-33599 GCA_001513125.1 Clostridia bacterium DTU030 | reverse complement strand
ATAGGTGCAGGGAACAGTTCTCCTGTTATTTTTCCAGGTTGCCCCCCCACAGCCCTATTCCCTCTGCCAGGAGAACTATCCCTCCGGATGGAAAAACTACTGCCGCAAAAAGGGGTTGTTATTCTTTTCTACGCCAATAGTAGTTTCCGGCCCGTGGCCGGGCAAAACCCGGGTCTCCGGAGGCAAAGCCAGGAGTTTTTCCCGGATGCCCACCAGCAGTTTGCCCATGGAACCGCCGGGAAAATCCGTCCGGCCCACGGAACGGGCAAAGAGGGTGTCGCCGCTGAAGACTACTCCCCCACCGGCCAGGCTGATACTGCCAGGGGTGTGCCCGGGGGTGTGGAGTACCCGGAGAGACTGTTTCCCCCAGGAGATTTCATCCCCGTCGGCCAGCAGGCGCCCCGGCGGGGGGCTGACCAATTCAGGACCGACGAAAAGGGACAGGTTTTGGGCCGGTGAGGTCAGCATACCGGCATCTTCCTTGTGGATTAAAATTGGGGCCCCGGTGGCTTCCTGCAGGGATTGGTTCCCCTCGATATGATCCATATGACCATGGGTATTGATTATGTAGCGTAGCTTCAATCCTTCCCGCTCCAGCTCGTCGAGAACCGGGGCCGGGTCACCTCCCGGATCGATAACTATGGCTTCTTTGCTGTCCCGGCAGATGACCAGATAGCAGTTGGTAGCCAGTTCACCCAGGACATATACCTTTATTTCCAAGCCAAACCCTCCTTAAAATTCCTTCTTACTGTCCAAAAGGAGGGTAACCGGTCCGTCATTGTGGATCTCCACCAGCATGTGGGCTTGAAACTGCCCCGTTGCCACCCGAAGCCCATAACCGGCAACCTCCTGGACAAATCCTTCATACAAGGCCCTGGCCTCTTCCGGGGGAGCAGCAGCAGTAAAGCTGGGGCGGCGCCCTTTGCGGCAATCACCGTAAAGGGTAAATTGGGAAATGGCCAGGATTTCTCCCCCCACATCCAGCAAGGACAGGTTCATTTTCCCCTCTTCATCCTCAAATACCCGTAAATTTACAACCTTCTCGGCCAGGTATTGGGCATCGGCCCTGGTGTCCTCCCTGCCTATGCCCAAAAGGACGACAAAACCGGGGCCGATCTCCCCCACCGTCTCCCCCTCAACCCTTACCCGACCCTTTGTAACCCGCTGTACCACAGCCCGCACTTTATAACCTCCTCTACTGGGATAAATACCCCTGCCGCCGGGGATTTACCCTGTCGACACTGATCACATCCCGGACCCGGCCAAGTTTTTGCATGATAAACTTCAGCTGCTCCAGGTCCTTTATTTCCAGAACCATGTCAATGCTGGCAATACCGTTTTTATTGGTCCGGGCATTTACCGCCGTAACATGGATCCTGGTCTCCCCCAGGGTCTCCATCAAGTCCCGCAGCAGGCTGGTCCTATCCACTGCCTCCACGGCAATCTCCACCAGGTAGGAGGTGGCATGCTCATCCTCCCACTCCACCTCTATCAGCCGTTCCGGATCATCAATACCCATTACATTGGGACAGTTGGCCCGGTGTACCGACACCCCCCGGCCCCGGGTAACATAGCCAATAATTGGGTCGCCGGGAACCGGGTTGCAGCAGCGGGAAAGCCTGACCAGGAGGTTGTCTACACCCTTTACCCCCACCCCCACATTACTCGAACGCCGCCGCCTGGCCGGGGGCTGGCGGGCGGGCAGGACATCAGTATCTCCCTCTTCCTCGGGATGATCCCTTCGGTAAAGCTCCTGCAATTTGTTTAAGACGGGATTGAGGGCAATCCCGCCGTAACCCAGGGCGGCCAATAGGTCCTCACCGGTGTTGTAGTTGTGGGCTTTAGCTAGCTCCTGGAGGTAATCGTTGTTCACCAGGGAGTGGACAACATAACCCAGCCTTTTAGCTTCCTTCTCCAACATCTCCCGGCCCTTGGCGATGTTTTCTTCCCGCTTTTCCTTCTTAAACCACTGCCTGATCTTGGCCTTGGCCTGGGGTGTCTTGACAATTTTAAGCCAGTCCCGGCTGGGACCACCGGCCTGCTTGCTGGTCAGTATCTGGACAATATCGCCGTTCTTTAATTGATAATCCAAGGGGACAATGCGGCCATTAACCTTGGCGCCGATACAGCTGTTGCCGATGTCGGTGTGGATCCGGTAGGCAAAATCTATGGGTACCGAACCTGCCGGCAGGTCAATAACATCACCCTTGGGAGTAAAGACGAAGACCTCATCGGTAAAGAGGTCGATCTTCAGTGTTTCCATAAATTCCCGGGCATCCCGCAGGTCGCTCTGCCATTCCAAGAGCTGCCGGAGCCAGAACAGCTTTTCATCAAATTCCTTATCGGTACCCCCTTCTTTATAGCGCCAGTGGGCAGCAATCCCGTATTCCGATGTCCTGTGCATCTCCCAGGTCCGGATCTGGATTTCCAGGGGGTCACCCCCCGGTCCTATGACCGTGGTATGGAGGGACTGGTACATATTGATCTTGGGCATGGCAATGTAATCCTTAAAGCGGCCCGGGATGGGCTTCCACATGGTGTGGATGATCCCCAGGGAACCGTAGCAGTCCTTGACAGTAGTGACGATTACCCTGATGGCCATCAGGTCGTAAATCTCGCTGAAGTCCTTGCCCTGTTCCACCATTTTTTTGTAAATACTGTAGAGGTGTTTGGCCCGGCCCTGGATTTCACTTTCGATGCCCACTTCTGCCAGCTTTTCCTTCAGGTGGGCAATGACAGATTTTATATATTCTTCCCTTTCGGCCCGTTTTTTGGCCACCTTGTCCACCAATTCATAGTATTTGTCCGGTTCCAGGTACCGGAAGGCGATGTCTTCCAGTTCGGCCTTGATCCTGGACATCCCCAGGCGATGGGCCAGGGGGGCAAAAATATCCAGGGTCTCCCGGGAAATGGCCCTCTGCCGGTCCCCACTCAAATAGCGAAGGGTGCGCATATTGTGGAGGCGGTCAGCCAGCTTTATGAGAATCACCCTGATGTCTTCGGCCATGGCGAAGAACATCTTGCGCAGGTTCTCAGCCTGCTGTTCCTCCTTGGACTTGTACTCGATCCGGCTCAGCTTTGTTACCCCATCGACGATGGTGGCGATCTCCTTACCAAACTGTTCCTCTATATCTTCCAGGGTGACCTGGGTATCTTCCACCACATCATGGAGGAGCCCCCCGGCAATGGTGGTTACATCCAGTTCCAAGTCGGCCAAAATCAAGGCTATCCCCAGGGGATGTTCAATATAGGGGTCACCAGAATCCCGGAACTGGCCCGCATGGGCTCGTTCAGCGAAGGAATATGCCTTGCGGATCAAGGCCAGATCAGCTGTTGGATTATAAGATTCAATTTTATTAAGCAGGGTCTCCAGGTTCATGGTTCCCCCCCCTTCTGCGCCTACTCCCTTCCCCAAAACCCCCTTCTTCCCCCTCCCAAATTAGTACTTGATCAATGATATGACCTCGTAATCTTTAAGGTTCTCCCTTCCTCCCAAACCGGTAAGCTCAATTAAAAAGGCAAGTCCGGCAACTTCCCCCTGGAGACGCTCGATCAAGTCAACGGTCGCCAGGATGGTGCCCCCCGTTGCCAGAAGGTCGTCGATGACCACCACCCTCTGGCCGGGCTTGATGGCATCTGCATGGATCTCCAACCAATCGGTTCCATACTCCAGCTCATACTGGGCCGAAACCGTCTTGCCCGGCAGTTTTCCCTTTTTCCGGACCGGGACAAAACCTGCTCCCAGGGCATAGGCCAGGGGGGCACCGATCATAAACCCCCGGGCTTCGGGCCCTACCACCAGTTCAAAATCTTTGTCCCGGCACAGCTCAGCCAGCTGGCTGATGGCCTGCTGAAAGGCAGGCCCTTCCTTTAAAAGGGTAGTGATATCCTTAAAACTAATCCCCGGCTTGGGAAAATCGGGTATAACCCGGATCAATTCCTTCAAATCCATCCTTTGCTGCCTCCTCCCGGCAAAATCTAGGCTTATGGGCCCCCTGCAGGTAGGTAAGGATTTCCTCTGCAGGTGCCCGGAGCAAAAATTCCTGGAAAGCTAAATAGCTATCCCTTTCCTGCATCCTTTGGCGAAGGATTTTAGAATTAGCCACATCCAGTTTCCCGTCCACTTGCCTCTCCACATAGCCCCAGCGGTCGGGCCCCGTGGGCCGGACCAGCTTTAATTCGGCCAGAACCTCCAGGGCCGCCGTGAGGGTATGGGGCTGCACGGCCAGATTCCCCTGCTCATTGATAAGGCGTAAGAGGCGCCCCTTTTCTATTCCCCCCCGTCCTTCCCGGCGGGCCCGCTGAAGGAGGAGGTAGGTCAGGCCCAATACCCGCCGGTCGGGAACCAGTCCCGCCAGGAGGGTCCTATTTTCTTCCCCTTCCTGCTCGCCGTAAAGTAAATGGACGGTGACCGTAGCCCCCTCAAAGCCCACCGCCGTACAAAGACGATAAAATTCCCGGGGATTAAAATTCAGATCATACCAGACTACCCGGGAAAAATCTGTCAGGGGAGCCCCGGGAGTAAAAAAGGAGGTCACCACCAAAACCTTCACCCTGCCGGCAGCCAGGGCTTCCCGGAGAAATGCCCTTTCCCGGCCGCTGAGGCCTGCATGGCAGACGGCAATGGCGCCGGCATCCTCCTGTCCTTCCCGCAGCCGCCGAGCCAGATCCTCCGCCGTCCGGGCTGTATTGACACAGACCAGGACCTTCTCCCTTCCTCCCAGCAGCTCCTTGAGGACACCCCCGGGGTCCTGCCCCCGGTGATCTTCAACCCGCCAGTTCCGCCGGGCCGCCTTCCCCGGTGCCAGGGAGGATGTAGAGAGATCCTTAATTAACAGCTGCAGGGAGGTCCTTCCCTGCCAGCGGTTGCGCTGCAGGCTGAAGGCCAGATCGACCCCCTGCCGGAACTCTCCCAGTTCCGCTGCCAGTTCACCCAACCGAAAGCCGATGCCATCCAGCTCATACCCGCCCTGGCTGACCAAAAGCTTCAGGTGTTTGCCCCCTTCCCCCACCCCCCGGCAGCCAAGCAGGCGGGCGCCGCGGCAGGCAAAGACCGGCTCCGGATTGCCCACACCAAAGGGGGCCATCTTTTCTAAGTCGTCCAGGAGGGCCAGGTCCAGCTGGTCCATATTTACCTCGGCATCGATGGTCAGCACCGGAAATAACTGTTCTTCAGTCAGCCAGTCCCAGGCCAGCTCATTTAAGCGCTGCCGGAAGGCAGGGAGTTTCGTCTCCTCCAGGGAAAGGCCGGCAGCCTGCTCATGGCCGCCAAAACCCTTTAAGAGTTCCCTACAGCAGGTCAGGGCTTTAAAGATATGAAAACCCGGGATGCTCCGGGCCGAGCCCTTCCCTTCCCCGGCAGCGAGATTAAATAATACAGTAGGACGATAATACAGCTCGACCAGGCGGGAGGCAACGATCCCGATTACACCCGGATGCCAGTCGGGGGAGCCGAGGACAATAACCCGTTCCTCTTCCAGGTCAAGCTCCTCTTCCACCCTGGCCTGGGCCTCTGTGAGGATAGCCCCCTCAATGGCCTGGCGGTCGCGGTTTTCCTGGTCTAAAAGCCGGGCCAATTCCTCCCCCAGCTCCGGCTCGTCGGTAAGGAGGAGTTCAACCCCCCTGTTGGCCTGGCCGAGGCGGCCGCAGGCGTTTAAACGGGGTCCCAGGATAAAACCGATCTGGCCGGGTCTCAAATCCTGCCCGGCCAGTCCGGTAACCTTCAACAGCGCCTGGAGACCCGGGCGCTCTGTATCCCGCAGTGCTTCAAGACCAAACTTCACAAGAATCCGGTTTTCGCCCCGCAGGGGCACAACATCGGCAACGGTACCCAAAACCACCAGGTCCAGATAGCGCTGCCACCATTCCCGGCCAAGGCCCCGGCCCTCTACCAGGGCCTGGGCTACCTTAAAGGCCACTCCCACCCCTGCCAGCTCTGTAAAGGGATAGGGACAATCCTCCCTTTTGGGATCGAGGACTGCAGCCGCCGGGGGCAGCTCCTCCTGGGGCTGGTGGTGATCGGTAATTATAAACTCCAGGCCATATTCCCTTCCCGCTCTAACCTCATCAACGGCGGTGATGCCGCAGTCTACGGTAAAGATCAGCTTATAGCCCTCGCTGGCAGCCCAGTGGAGGGCAGGCTCATTCAGGCCGTAACCTTCCTGCAGGCGGTCCGGTATATAGTAGCCGACCCGGGCCCCCAACTCCCGTAAAACAGTAACCATCAGGGCGGTCCCGGTAATTCCGTCGGCATCATAATCGCCGAAGACTAAAATGGGTTCACCACCTTCGATGGCCCTATTGAGGACTTCTATGGCCCTTTCCATGTCCGCAAGCAGATAGGGATCATGGGTGTTCTCGAGGGATGGGGCCAAAAACTCCCGTGCCTGCTGAGGCGTGCTTATACCCCGATTCAATAAAATCTGGGCAACGAGGGGAGATATACCTGCTTCCCTGGCCAGTAAGTCCCGCTGTTCTCCTTCTCCAGTAACCAGGCGCCACCGTTTTCGCGCCGAAACCATATTCCTTCCTCCAGTGTTTCCTTATCCCGTGCCAAATACCCTCTCCCCAATTATAAGATATGTACCTACAAATAGCAACAAAGTCAGCTGCCTGCACCCTCTGTTGGCTGATTTAGCGTATCTTTATTCAGTTCCTGGGGAAAAGCTTCCTCTCCCTCCCCGGGGCCGGCTTCAGGGACCGGGAGCGGTAATTCTTCCTTTTCCGACAGAGCCGCAAGCTGCTCCTCCAGTTCCTTGATCCGCAGGCGGTACTCCTTGATCTTTCTTCCCCGGCTTATCTGCTGCACCAGTCCTAAAAGAAAAACAAAGACGGCCCCCAAGAGGGTAGAACCCAGTATTACCAGGGCCAGGGAAACCTCGAAGTGCCAGAGGAGAAAGGCCACCACAACCTTACCGGCATTCTGCAGGGCAAAAATGGCCACCAGCAGGGCGCAAGCCAGGGCCAGTACCAGTTTAGTCAAAACATTCTCCCTCCTTTCTGCCCGGAGCTTGTCCACAAAAGGAAATTGATCATAATAGCTTTGATATTTCTTCGTATTCATACAAAACTCCTGCTAGTGAAGCTGGATCCGGCTCCGCTCCCGGTGCACTATTTGGGCCAGGGTTTTCCCCTCAAGCTCGTTGATGATGTAGAGGGTACCCCTTCCCCGCTGGACCAGTTCCTCTAAAAAAACCCTGTTGGGTGCCAGGCCGATACAGCCCAAATAAAGGCCGCGGCGGGCAATATCTGCGGCCACCGTCAGGGCATCCTGGGCCGGTTCACTGGTGTTTCTGGAAACGGTGGGAATGCCGTCGGTGATGAGAAACAACAGGGAGCGGCTCCTTTTTGTTGCCCTTTCCATGTAGCTGAGGGCATACTGCAGGCCCAGGGAAAGGGGGGTAAGGCCGTATGGTTTGATTTCCAGCAGCCCCTGCTGGACCCGAGCCACATTCCGGGTGAAGGGCACGACCAGCCTGGCTTCCCTTTCCTGAAAAACAATGACGGCAACCCGGTCCCGGGTTGCCAGGAGCAGGTGCTGGGCCAGGTATTTGGCCGACCGCATCCTCTCCCCGGCCATGCTGGCACTGGCATCGATGAGGAGGCAAATGTTCAGGGTCTGGCTCTTTTTGGGTTCCAGGCAGTGGAGATCCTCCCGCTGCAGGGCCAGGCTTTCCCTCCCTGCCCCCAGCTGCCAGCGCTTGCTTGCTGCCAGCAGGCTTTCCGGCACAGCCAACTCCCCCAGGATTTCCCCCTCTTTTAAGGGATGGGCCCTTTTCCAATAGCCTCCCTCCCATCCCCCCTGCTCCCTGGTCCCCCGGCCCCTTCCAGCACCAACTTCCAGGGGAACTTTCCGCAGCAGCTTGCGAAAATGATACTCCAGCTCGGCAAAATGACTCTCAAGGAAGGCCTTCAGCCTCTGCCCCTTCTCCGTCAGATAGAGCTGCCCCCTTTTTGCCCGCACCAGGCCCTCCGCCTGGAGCCTGTGTAAAAGACCCTGCTGGTCTTCGGAATAAGCCGCCGGGGAACGGCCCTGTTCCCGACTAAGGGGTGCCAGGATTTCCTTCAGCTCCCTCGGGTTCATAACCTTTTCCGCAAGCTGCAGGGCTGCCTGCAGCTGTTCTTCCCTGTCCACCGGGCAATAATCTCCCGTCCTTCCCTCCTGCTCATTGCCCTTCAATAAGGAATCGCTGTGGGAGGAATAGGCCGACATATCGACGGCCTGCTTATCCTGCCCCTGCTGGCAGGCGATGCCGTCGACCTTGCGAAGCTGGTAACCCTGTCCCATTATTTCTTCTTCCACAATACTGACAAGGGGAACCAGGCTTCCCCACAGGGCCGGGGGAATCATGGTGGCAATATGGACATGATTGGTGTGGGCCCTGCGCAGGGATTCCTTCTGCCCGTAGGTCAGGGAGCCGGAGAGGCGGCCTCCCCCCGTCCCCGTCTGCAGATCCGTATAATCCAAAAGGGGAAAGTCGGCGACATAAGCCTTCAGGACCTCATCTGCCAGCATCTCCTTTATTCTTTTTGCTACCCGGCGGTGATCCACATGGCCGAGGGAGTGAAAGATGTCCAGGTGCAGGATTTCCCCCGGCCGGGAGCGCTGGTAAAAGACTTGACCGGCATCGGCTCCCAGGAGAACATTGATTATCCCCGGCCGTTTTGGTTCTATGGTATGGAGGCTGCGGCTTAAGACACTGGTCTCACCGATGGGGACGGCCCCCCTTTTTTCCAGCAAAGCTTTAATTAGTTTTCCCCATTCCTGCAGCTGTTCTGGTCCGCTAGCCTTCAGTCGCATTTTTCTCTCCCTCGGCAGCCGGTATTATTAAATCTTCTGCAGCCAGCTCAAAGAGGGGCCGGGCCCGCCGGGGCGGTGCCAGAATCGGGGTATTGCTAGGATCAGAAATCTGGGGTTTATTCATACTATTTCCTTCTTCCTGCTCCGACTGGCTTCCGGGCCGATTTCCTCCCCCACTCCCGCCCCCCCTGCCGGGGCGCCCCTTTCGGTTGCAGCCAAGCCGATGGGGAAAGAACTTCTCCATCAGTCTGCTGAGAAACTCCCGGGCCTGCTGCCAGATACCCGGCCTGGCCCCCTTACTGCCCCTGATCAGCCCCGCCCCTTCCCGGGTCCTCTCCCCCGGTACCGGCAGGGTGGCCGCAACCTGCCTTTCCCTCTCTTCCGACAGAGTCCTCAGATGCTGGAGAATTTCCGCCAGCCGCCCCGGTTCCACCCGGTGGCGCAGGGCAGCTGCAGCCACCGGCAGAAGCTCCTTTACCTCCCCCAGGTACCTTCTCCCCTCCCGGGCTATATATACCTTACCCCCGTAGAGCAAGGCTTCCACAGCCCGCAGGCTCTCCAGATTGAATTTTGTATACAGGGAAGCTACCAGCTCTCTTATCCCTTCAGCTACCTCCACCTGGGGAAGGAGGGCAGCCATTTGCTGCAGTTCCTCCTGCACCTTCCTGTCCCGGGCAGTATAATCCTCTTCCCTTCCCCTGTCCCAGGCCAGGACCGCCGCCACCGCCTGGGGTTCCGCCGGCCGGCCCATTGCCACCAGGAAGTCAAAGCGGTCCGAAAGCTGGCGCCGTATATCCTCCAGACTGCCTGGATCTTCGTCGGGGTTGGAAGCTGCCCAGACAGAAACCTGAACGGGCAGCTCAACCCGGGGGAGGCCACTTTCCTCAATCTGCAGCCGGCCCGGTTTTGTCCCCATAACGTCGAGCAAAACATCGGCCAATTCCGGGGAGGTATCGGCCAGGCGGTTGATTTCATCGACGAAGACTATCCCCCGGTGGGCCTGGGGGATGGTGCCCGGCAGGAGGGCGGCTTCGGGCCTGGCGGGATTTGTAATGCGGGCCAGATCAATGGTACCTACCACGGTCCCAATCTTGGCCGAGGCCGAGATCTCAAGGAAGGGCATGGGGATTTCCTCAATTCCCAGGCTGGCGATGGCCTCCCGGGAAAGATGCCGGTGTTCCGGACAGTGGGGCCTTTCGGGATCGCAATTGTAAAGGCAGCCCCTGATCCGCTTGATGGGAGGCAGTATTTGCCGGGCCGCCCTGATGATGGTCGTTTTCCCCGTACCCCGCAGGCCCTCTACGTGGATATGGAGGGGATGACCCCTGCTCTGGGACAGGATTGCCAGCTCCAGGAAAAGAAAGAGTTCCCTGTTGCCAGAATGTCGAACCAGGGAAGTATACATTGGCACTGACCCCCATTTATCTTCTCATTCCTCTATCTCTATTTTGCCCGCCGCCGGGAGTTCCATGCCGGAGGAGATAAAGAAAAAGCCCCTGCCGGGGCAGCTATTTTTTCCATTTTTATGTGGGATCAACGTGGACGAAAACCCTGAGGACATCCTTGTGGTGCCTGCGGATGGCATCCCGCACGGCAACGGCTACATCATGGCCCTCCCGGACCGTGGCTGTACCCCGGACAGCAATGGTGATATCTACCAGCAAATAGGACCCCATGGAGCGGACCCATATCTTCTGTACCCCTTCCACCCCTTCTACGGAGGCGGCCAGGTCCTCCAGTTGGGCCAGCACAGCCTGCTCGGGAACCCGGTCCATGAGCTGGGCGATGCCCTCCCGGCCTATATCGATCCCTATCTTTATCACCGCCAGGGATACCACTGCCCCGGCCAGGGGATCCATAATGGGATAGCCGAGCCGCGCTCCCCCAATCCCCATTAAGGCTGCAACGGAAGTGTAGGCATCGGAACGATGCTCCCAGGCACTGGCTATGAGGGCGGGACTGCGCAGTTTCTTCCCCAAACGGATTTTGTACTGGAACATCCCTTCCTTTATCACGATGGATATAATGGCCATGTAGAGGGCGATAAGGCCGGGTACGGCCTCCGTCCCCGCCCATATTCCCTTTAAGGCACTCCAACCCACACCGGCACCGATAAAAACCAGGAGCATGCCCACCAGGGCCGCGGCCAGGGACTCGGCCTTGCCATGGCCGTAGGGATGGCACTGGTCGGCAGGCAGGTTGGCAAAGCGAAAGGCCACCAGTACTATTACAGAACCGGTGAGATCGGCCAGGGAGTGGAAGGCATCGGCCACCATGGCCGTGCTGCCGGCCACTACTCCGGCAATACCCTTCAGGGCCGCCAGGCCCAGGTTTCCAATTATCCCCATCCATGCTCCCCGGGAGCCTTCCTGGAGGCGGGTAATGTTTTCTTCCATCAGCTATCCTCCCTATTCAGTCGCTGCAGTACCACTTCGCCAGATACTTAGTCCTTACTATGCCCCACACGGTCGATCACAGGTCGCCCCTGCCCCTTACCTGTCAACGGTAATCTTGTCAATTGTCCATTGTCAAATGCCAATTGTAAAAAAACCCGTGGTTCCTCCGAAGAGGTCCCACGGGTCTATCCCGCTGCTCGCTTAGAGCCCGGCACCAGCCTTCCGCCATTGGTCCCGGCGGCTGCATGCCTGACCAAAAAGACTTATGGTGTCAACTCCACTCTAACATATTCTTCTTATTCTTTCAAGGCTATTTTTGCCCATAGGCAGCCAGGCGTTTTTCTTCCGCATGGTCACGCCAACGGGCCCAGATATTGTTGGCAATAAAGATGGAGGAATAGGTGCCAACGAGTACACCGAGGAAAAGGGCCAGGGCAAAGACCTTGGTGGTTTCGCCACCGAAGAAAAGAAGGGCGACAATGCCAAAGAGGGTAGTCAAGGTCGTATTGATGGCCCGGCCAAGGACCTGGTTGACACTCTCATTGACAAGGGAGGCGACAAAACCCTTCCGATGGCCCTTTAAGTTTTCCCGGATCCGGTCAAAAAATACAATAGTATTATTCACAGCATAACCGACTATGGTCAGGAGTGCGGCCACAAAGGTATTGTCAACTTCAATCTGGAAGAGGGAAAAAATCCCCGTGACAACCAACACATTGTAGAGCAGTGGCAGGATGGCCGCAACGGCAAATTTAAATTCAAAGCGAATGGTTATATAGGCAATCATCAAGATACTGGCTATGATCAGGGCAAGATAGGCGGCACTTCTCAATTCACCGCTGATAATGGCACCGACATTCTGGATCCGCATGATCTCATAACTGCCCAGCTCCCTTTTCAGGGCGGCCAGGAGCTCCTGGCGCTCCTCTTCAGCCAGGGCTTTGGTTCTTATAATAATATTATTGTTCTCGCTGGACTGGATTGGGCTCTGTTCCAGGTCAAACTGGACCAGAACATCCCTGACCTCTTCGACTGCAACTGCATCCTCGAACTGGAGCTGCAGCAGCATTCCTCCCGTAAAATCTATCCCCCAATTTAGCCCCTGCACCAGGAGGGAAATCAGGCCGGGGATAATTAGGGCGAGGGAAAGCCAAAACCAGAGTTTCCATTTTCCCGTCACATCGATCTTATATCTCATCTCTTCACCCTCCCCTAGATGCCAAAATAGGCCCTGTCTTTAAAGATCCTGCTTTCAATAAGGAAGCGGAGGAGCCATCTGGTAACTACAATGGCAGTAAACATGCTGCAGATGATCCCGATACTCAAAGTTATAGCAAAACCCTGGATTGGGCCCGTACCCAGGTAGTAAAGGACAGCGGTAGCGATGAGGGTGGTCACATTGCCGTCGAAAATGGCCGGGAAGGCCCGGTGGAAGCCAGCATCGACGGCAGCCCGGATGGTTTTCCCATTGCGCAGTTCTTCCTTTACCCGCTCATAAATAATAACATTGGCATCGACGGCCATACCCAGGGAAAGGATCAAGCCGGCAATCCCTGGCAGGGTGAGGGTAGCCTTGAACAGGGCCAGAACACTGGCAAAGAGGAGTACATAAATGCCCAGGGAAATATCTGCCACCAGCCCCGAAATCCTGTAGACAACAATCATAAATAATAACACGGCAGCGATACCGTAGGTGAAGGCAGTCATGCTCCTTTTAATGGAATCCTCACCCAGGGTAGGCCCGATGGTCCGACTCTCCTCCAGCTGAACCTTTACGGGCAGGGCTCCCGACCGCAAACCGACGGCAATGCGCTGGGCTTCCTCGGCCGATGGGATCCCGGTAATCTGGGCCCTGCCGTCGGCTATAACCTCCTGCACTACAGGGGCACTGAGGATATTTTCATCGAGAACAATGATGATGGGCCGCCCTAAATTTTCCTCCGTGGCGGCAGCAAACTTTTTTGCCCCTTCGGCATTGAATTCCAGGGCTACTACAGGTCTATTCTCATGATCGTAGACAAAGTTGGCATCCTTCAGATCCCGGCCGGTAAGGATAACATTTCCGGCTTCATCCCAAAACTCCAGGTGGGCCGTCATGGACAGGACCCGGATGGCCTCGTCGGGATCGTCATGGCCCGGCAGTTCGACAATGATCCGCCTTTCCCCCTGGCGCTGGATGATGGGCTCTGTCAGGCCAAAGCCGTCCACCCGCTGCCGGAGGATATTCAAAACCCCCAGAACAGCTCCTTCATCCACCGGCGCCTCCGGGGTATCCACCAGTTCCAGGACCAGGTGAGTTCCCCCCTGGAGATCAAGACCCAGGTTTATGGAATCTTGGATGGGTTCAGCAAGGAAGTAGGCGGCGGTAAGAGCGACAACTATGACCAGAAAAAACTTGGTCAGATTCCACCACTTCATGGGCGGTTTCCCCCTTTAATAAATAGTAGGTTGACAAAAAAATAATAAGGGCACAAGGCAAAGAAAAATGCCCCATCGGCAGTTCTCCTGCTTCATTATAATACCCACTTTTAAGGGTTGTCAACGCGGGGAGGCTGGGGAGGGAAATGGCCTTAACCTCCCCCCTTACCTTCCTTTTGATGTTTTTCCAGTGCAGCAATGACACGATCTACCATTTCCTCCACCGATAAATTGTCGGTACAAAGGTAAAGGTGACAGTGCTGGCGGGCATGGGATAGGCGCCGGCGCTGTGCACGGAGCCGCTCCTCTCCCCAGGGGATCAGCCGGCGTTTCCTGATGGTATCTAGGCTGCAGTCCAGGACCACCAGAAAGTCGGGGTCATGGTAGGTCCAAAGCCTCGGTACATTGGAATGCTCCAGGGCCACGCTCCGGGCCCTGTAGCCCCGGGCGCGCAAGCCCTCAACCAGGGTTGTCTTACCGCTGGCACAGACGCCGACGACAACAATCTTGGGAGAAGCGGACATTTCCCTTTTCTCCCCCCTTCATCAGCGGAAGGGGAAGGAAACCCCCATCCGCCGGATCAGTTCCCCTTCTCGATGGGGCCTCAGCTGCAATACCGTTACCGTCATGTCATCACAGGGCCGGTTTTGATCCAGGAGCATGGCTTCGTACAGGAGTTCATCGGCCAGCACCTGACTCCTTTCCCCCTCATATTTGCTTATAGTCTCCAGAATTTTTTCCTCACTGTTGGGGTTGCCCCGGCGCCGCCCGGCGTGGACAATTCCATCGGTCACCACTACAGCCAGCAGGCCTTCCTCCAGTGGAAACTCATCGATGCGGGGGCGCATGCGCCGGTGCACACCGATGGAATCCATGCCTCCCGGCAGGGGGAAGGTGGTTCCCTGCTGGCGGATAAAAACCGCATTGTTGCCGTTGCGGGACACTACCAGGGTGCGGGTATCCAGATCAACGGAGAGGATGGCCAGGGTGGCGGAGACCTTGCCCCCCCGCACTGCATAGAGATAGTCGTGAACAGCCCGGGCTACCGCCCCATCCCTGGTGCCCTCTCCTATGAGGGCAACGGCCTTGCCTACCACCAGCCTGCTGATTCTCCTGGCATTGGGCCCACTGCCCTGGCCGTCGGCCATGACAATGGAAATACCCCCCCGGGGGCGCTCCATTATTTCTATGCTGTCGCCGCTTTCCCCCACGGCGTATTTGTTAATTTTGGCAATCCCCAGATCGAGTTCCATCATTCTCTCTCCCATTGGCTAATACTGTTCACCGGACCGATAGGCTCCGCAGGCGGTTGATGGCGGCAGCCACCTCCAGGAGCCGGGGCCGGGCAAAGTCGCCGGGATTTTGTCCATAGTAGGGCGAGATTATATCCAGGCCCTTGTTCTCAATATCCCCTTCCACCTGTTCCAGAACCTGCCGGAGGGTTGCCCTGCCATTGATATACTTCCTGGCAGCGTAGTGGATAATCTCACCGATAGCCCGGGTTTGGCTGGCATCCACCAGCTGTTCCAGGCCCGAAAGGTCAATGTCCCAATTGCCATACTGGATGGTATGTAAGCCCCGGGCCTGAATCTTTGTTTTTCCTCCCCGGCTGGGGTCTAAACCCCGGGGAAGGGGGCTTCTCTCCTTAATCCGGCCAAACTTGCCGCCACCTTCTGACAGGCGGCCTGTTCCAAACTCCCGGGCAATTTCCTTGGCCAGTTCGGTAACCTGCCGGGGCCGGTAGGTATCCATCATAATGATGGTATCGGCCACATCGAAATAGTCCCCGGAGCCGCCCAAAACCAGGACTGTGGACACCCCCAGCTCCAACCACAGCTGCCGCACCCTATCGATAAAGGGGGTGATGGGTTCCTTTTCCTTGGCCACCAGCTGCTGCATCCTTACATCCCGGATCATGAAATTGGTAGCAGAAGTATCTTCATCCATTAGTAAAACCTTGGCTCCCACCTCCAGGGCCTCCATTATGTTGGCGGCCTGGGAGGTGCTGCCACTGGCATTGGGGGTAGAGAAATCCACGGTATCCTGCTGGTTGGGCAGGTTGTTGATAAAGGGACTGATATCCACCTTCTCCACCCGCCGGCCGTCTTCAGCCCGGATCTTCACGGCAGTTGACAGGGTGACCACCAGCTCCCGCCCATCCCCTGGAATATGATCGTACACTCCCCGTTCCAGGGCCCTAAGGAGGGTAGATTTGCCGTGGTAGCCGCCTCCGACGATGAGGGTCACACCCTGGGGGATGCCCATGCCCTTCACCGGCCCGGCATTGGGCAGGGTAATTTCCACGGCCAGCTCCGGCGGGCTGACAAAGGGTACAACCCCTTCCCCCCGGAGGGGCCTGTCACTGATCCCGCTCTCCCGGGGCAACACTGAACCATCGGCAATAAAGGCTGCCAGCTGATATTCCGGCAGTTTGCTCCGGAGATAAACTTGATCTTCCTTAACCTCAACGTGTTTCCGTAAACTTTTGCCATCGATGCTTTTATACAGAAGGGAAGCTTCTACTATAGCCGGCAGTTCCTCAAAGAGCATGGCCCGGGCCTCTTTTCCCAGTACTGTCCGCCCCCGGGCCGGAAGCCCCAGGACAATGCGGGCTTCCACATACTCGTCGGTGACAACCATTGCCGTCCGTTCGAGAATCTCCTGGCCGCAGCGGTCAATGGCGATGAGACCGCTCTTGCCTGTACCACGGCTGCCACCGGCCACCTCCTCGATGGCCCGGGCAAAGGACCGGGTCAGAAAATCGGCACAGGCAACCCTGCGGGCCGGGGTATTGTAGAATTCCGCCGGGATCCGGGCATGTCTTTGATCTACCCTGACCCGCAGCCGGGAGGGAGCAGCAAAGGGGTCGCCCTGGACATGATCGATATGGAGGATATAGGTGTCAAAAAGGTAACTGCCCTGAATATCTTTATAGGCCTTGTAGCCCTTACCATCGATCCGCGCTAAAATCCTTTCCAGTTCTTCCCTGCCCTTCACAGGCCAACACTCCCCCCTTAGATTTCAAACCTGCTGCCGCATCCACCGCACACAAGAATACCCCGCAGGGGCCGGGGTTTTGATTACATTATATACCATTATTATTGCCAGGGTAAAGGATTAAAAACTATTTTCTGGTTGAACAGAGCACCCTCAGGAAGCTGTAGCAGCAGCAAAGTCGGCGGCGCTGATGCTCATCAGCAGAACATCATAGGCCCGGCTGCCCTGGCTGTGAAAACGGTTTCTCAGCACTGCTTCTTTCTTGAAGCCGCACTTTTCATAACAGCGGATGGCCCGCCGGTTGTGACGATACACCCTGAGATAAACACTTTCCAAACCCATATCTTCAAAGGCCAGGTTTAAGATGGCCCGGACAGCTTCCGTGCCATAACCCTTTCCCCAATATCGCCGCTCTCCAATACAAATATGTAGTTCAGCCTGCTTGCGACGCCAGGTTATCTGGTTCAGTTCCACCTCGCCGATAAACTGACCCCTTTCATCTTCTATGGCAAAGATACGACTGGTCCGTTGGCCCAATAATTTCTCACAGCGCTGATAATAATCCACCTCTTCTCCCGGCAGCTTTAAACCCAAATAAGCAGCCAGCTCTTCGTCTTCCTTCCACACCTGCAACCTGGGCAAATCTTCCCGGGTAAAGGGACGCAGCCTGATCTTAGGATTTGTTTCCATACCTTGCCACCCTTTCTTCACTTCTACATCTAAGCACTATAACACACCTTTCAACGGCCTGTCCCCTTTTCCTCCCGGTAATATCCGGCAATAGCCGGCCTGGCAAAGGCAAAGGGCGCTGTTATTAAACCAACGCCCTTCCCTTTTTGAAAAAATCCCTTTACAAAAAAGCAGGCTGCTGGGGAAAAAGGTACCAGTAACGACCCACCTACTTTATTAACCCCAGGAGGGGCAGGTACACCTTCAGGAGGAGAGCCCGCCCCAGGGTCCATCTCGGCACCTGAGCCGCGGCAATGAGGGGAACCTTTTCTATAGTTTCACCCTCCAGTACGGCCCTGATTTCCCCCACCACTTCCCCCGCGCCCAGGGGCGCGGTAAGATTTTCCCTGATTTCAACGACCCGTTCCAACTTCCTCCCCTTGTCCCGGGGCACAACAACATTCAGATCCCGGGCTGGTACAAGGGGTACCCGGTCCACCAAGCCGCCAACCACCCTGGCCTCCCCTGCCCTTTCCCCCTGCTTTGCCAGGGACAGGAGACTAAATTCGTTAAAGCCGTAGTCCAGCAGGCGGACGGAATCTCCCCAGCGGTCTGCACTGTTCAAAACGACGGAAATCAGCTGCCTCCCCTCCCGGGTGGCTGAAGCCACGAGGCAGGGCCCGGCCTCCAGGGTAGTGCCCGTCTTCACCCCATCGGCCCCTTCATATTCCCAAAGAAGCTGGTTGGTGCTGGAGAAATAGCGCTGCCAGCCTTCCCCTTCCACCTCCACCACCCTGCGCTTCCGGCGGACAATTTCTTGAAATTTCCGGTTCTGCAGGGCATAGCGGGCAAGCAAGGCCAGATCGTAGGCCGTAGTATAATGGCCCGGCTCATGGAGGCCATGGGAGTTGCGAAAATTTGTATCCCAGGCCCCGATGGCCTTGGCCTTGTGGTTCATCAGTTCGACAAATATTTCCTCCCGGCCGCAAAGGTGTTCGGCTATGGCCACACAGGCATCATTGCCCGAAGGCAGGAGGGCCCCATGGAGGAGATCCTCCAGCCTAATTCTATCCCCCGGCCTGAGTTCCGCCGTCGAGCCTTCTGTGCAGCCCGCCTTATTACTGATCACTACCACATCCTGCAGGTCACCCAGTTCAATGGCCAGAACACCAGTTAGGATCTTGGTAGTGCTGGCCGGAGCCCGTTTGGTATAGGGTTCCTTGGCATAAAGGAGGGTGCCGGTTCTCGCGTCCATGAGGACAGCGGCACTGGCTGTAACCGGAGGCGGGCCGGCACAAACAGGTAAAGTATTAAGGAAAATAATGACTAATAGGAAAATGGCAATCCAGAATAATCTTTTTCCAGGTTGGAAGAGCGGCAATGCTTTCCACCCCTCTTAACTATTGACAGTTTCTATAACTGACAACCGACTACCGACCACCGGTATTAACACCCAGCATCCCGCCCAGCAGCCCCAGGGCTGTGCCCCAGAGGAGGCGGGAGAGTAAAAGGCCCGCTGCCGGCCCCGTTCCCCTCTCCCAAATGAAGCCAAGGAGATAAGAAAGGAGAATAAAAGCAAAGCCAACCAGGCCCCCGTGGAGCCAGCCGAGATTCTTCCCCCGCCGGGCTGCTGCTCCAGCACCCAGACAGGCCCCTCCCAGTCCGGCAACTAAAACCAGGGTGTCTGCCCTCTCCCCCAAGCCCCGGATATAAAAGCCGCAAAAGCCAAGGAAGAAGGCTATGAGGCCGGTCCACAGAAAGGCCAGGATAAGGCCATAAATTACGGCCTGGGGATTTAGAAATAAACGGCCGGCTTCCCGCCCCGCCGAACCCTTGTTGTTCCTTTTCACAGAGGCACCTCCCCCCATCTGCTGCTCTGCCCTTCCTAAAGTAAAATTACTCCCCACCCTCCCCTTTCATGACAAAAAAACTGCCCCTCCTCTAACCGGATAGGCAGTTTTCAGACCTTCCCAAAAGGATCTAACCTTAACACCCTGGGGGTATTGGCCATTGGCAGCCAGATAAGCCCCCTTTAACAAAGGCAAAATCCCCCTCTTCTATCCCCCCTGGGCCCGCCTAAAACGACTCTGGAGCTGCTGTAGGGCGCTTAGGCCCAGGCTCAATTTGAGACCCTCGTCGATCTTCCCCATTATATCTTCCGGCACGCTTCCAACCAAATGGGCAGGGGAAAAATGCTCCCGGCCCAGGGTAAACAGCTGGAACAATAAAGCTATCTGATCCTGGTGTAGTCCTTCAACCCGCCGGGCGGGGATGACCACAGAAAAGAACAGGTTTTTGGCCTTAAGATCATCAATAAGGGGGGTAACAATAATGGTGGGACAAAAGCGGTTGCCAATATCATTCTGGACCACCAAAACCAGCCGCTCCCTGTAGATCCAGGGGTCTCCCGGGGGAATTACCCGATAGATCTGCCCCCTTTTTATTCTGTTCCGGCACCCATTCTTGCTCAAGAAGATACACGCTCCTTCAGATAGGCCTCTACCTGGGCTACAAGCATGGCTTCATTATGGTTCCATTCAGCCTCGAGGCGTCTTGCCAAGGGGGCAACACGCCGGTAGTCAGCCTTCGCCTTTAGGTAAAAATATCTCTGGGTAAACCCCTGGAAAAGCCTTCGGGTTGGCAGCGGCAGGAACCGGGCCAGGAATTCCCTGTACCCCAGGGAACGCACCCTGGGCTTTCTGACTACCCCTTCAATTGGTGCTGTAATGATCCCCATGGACCCTTCCCCCCCTTGGAAGTTTACCTAATTTTACCACTATTGCCCTGTTTTTTTTGTCGGGTATCCTGCCAAGCCCTCGACAGCAAACCACAAAAAGGACAGTAAAAAGCGCGCCCCAGGCGCGCCCATAAGCTTCTAAACCCACTATTCCTTTTTATAGCCGACGGCCTCCTTGGACATCCGGAGTTCTACATTGTCAGCCACCTTAAGCCTAATGGTATCCTCCTTTATGTCGGTAAGGGTACCATGGATACCACCAATGGTGACGATTTTATCTCCTTTGCGCAGGCTGTCCAGCATTTCCCTCCGCTTTTTCTGCTGCTTTTGCTGGGGGCGAATAATGAAGAAATAGAAGACTACTAAAACAATAACCAAGGGCATAAATGCAGCTAATTGCTCCGGCATCTGTACTACCTCCCTTCAATTTTACCCTTTATTATTTCGTTAACCCAGGCCCTAATCCCTTTTCAAAGGGGGAAATTTTTTCCTCCCCCCTTCATTCATTTATTATTCCCCCGAGATACTCTGCTTTAAACGCAGCAAAGCTCCCCCGGACAATGTGTTCCCGTATTTCCGCCATCAGATTTAAGAGAAAGGCAAGGTTGTGAATGGTGGTCAGGCGCAGGCCCAAAATTTCATTGGCCTTGATCAGGTGCCTGATATAGGCCCGGCTGTAATTGCGGCAGGTATAGCAGGAACATTCGGGGTCTAGGGGCCTGAAATCCCGGGCATATTCGGCATTGCGCACTACCAGCCGCCCCCGGCGGGTGAAAACAGTGCCATTGCGGGCAATCCTGGTCGGCAGGACACAGTCAAACATGTCTATGCCCCGGGCCACACTTTCCAGGATACAATCGGGGGTGCCAACTCCCATCAGATACCTGGGCTTATCGGCAGGCAGGAGGGGCACAGTATAATCCAGGACCTCATACATGAGGGCCTTCGGCTCCCCCACACTCAAGCCGCCAACGGCATAACCGGGGAAATCTAATGCCACCAGATCCCTGGCACTGAGTTCCCGCAAGTCCCGGTACATCCCCCCCTGCACAATGCCAAAGAGGGCCTGTTTCTGGGAATGATGGGCCGTCAGGCAGCGTTCTGCCCAGCGGGTCGTGCGCAGGGTCGATTCCCTGGCATATTCATAGGTACAAGGATAGGGGATGCACTCGTCAAAGGCCATGATGATATCTGCCCCCAGGTTGGTCTGGATCTCTATGGCCTTCTCCGGGGAAATAAAGTGTTCGGAACCATCGATGTGGGAGCGAAAAGTGACCCCTTCTTCCGTTATCTTCCGGAAGGCATCGAGGCTGAAAATTTGAAAGCCCCCGCTGTCCGTCAAGATGGCCCGGTCCCAGTTCATAAAGGCGTGCAATCCTCCTGCCTCGGCGATTAAATCGTCCCCGGGCCTGAGGTAGAGATGGTAAGTATTGCTGAGGATAATCTCCGCCCCCAGCTTCTTTAATTCCTCCGGTGCCATGGTCTTCACTGTGGCCTGGGTTCCAACGGGCATGAATACTGGTGTTGAAATGCTTCCATGGGGTGTATGAAGTTTTCCCACCCGGGCCCCGGTCTCCGGACACCGGGCAGTGACTTCAAAGGATATCGCCAAAAGAGTTCACTCCCTATTTTCCAGTGCTATAACAAAAGTTTCAAAAAACCTCTGCGGTTAACTACTCAGTCAGGTTTATGTCTATTCCACGACAGCACTTCAGGCTTCGCACCCAGTGCTCCTTGCGGAGGGCACTGACGCTCCGCCAGAAGTGCTGTCTTAGATAGTGTGGGCCACTTTGCAAATATGGCGACCGATCTTAAATCCCTAAATAAATTGTCAATTGTCCATTGTCAATTGTCAATTGAAACTAAATGATAAGCATGGCGTCACCAAAACTAAAAAAGCGGTACCCCTCCCGGATGGCCTCCCGGTAGGCGGCCAGGATTTTCTCCCTGCCGGCAAAGGCACTGACCAGCATCAAAAGGGTCGACCGGGGTAAATGGAAGTTGGTTACCATGGCGTCTACTAGCTTAAATTCATAGCCGGGGTAGATGAACAGATCGGTCCAGCCTTCCCCCGGGCTTAACAGACCAGCTTCGGAAGCGGCAGATTCCAGGGTCCGGACCACCGTTGTGCCCACGGCTATGACCCGCCTTCCCTCTCGGCGGGCCGAGTTTACAGCCTCCGCCACCTGGGGCGTTATCTCGTAGTGTTCGGAATGCATTTTATGTTCCTCTACAGTCTCCGCCTTCACGGGACGGAAGGTACCCAGACCAACATGGAGAGTCAAATAGCAGACCTGAACACCAAGTTCGGCAATTTCCCGTAAAAAATCCCGGGTAAAGTGGAGCCCGGCGGTCGGGGCCGCTACTGAGCCCTCCCGGGATGCATAGACGGTTTGGTAGCGCTCTGGATCGGTAAGTTTTTTGTGAATGTAGGGAGGCAGGGGTACTTCACCCAGGCGCTGCAGGTGTTCCCGGAAGGAACCCTGGTAACTAAACTCAATAATGCGCCCGCCGGTATCGGTTGTGGCAATGACCTTACCCTGCAATTCACCATTGCCGTAAAGGAGTTCCTCCCCCACCGGCGCCCGGCGTCCCGGCCTTACCAGGACCTCCCATCTATCTCCCCCCAGGGGCCTGAGGAGAAAGGTCTCCACCCGACCGCCGGTCCTGGCCCGCCGGGCATATATTCTTGCCGGCAGGACCCGGGAATTGTTTAATACCAGGACATCGCCGGGCCTGAGGTAGCCCAGTAAATCGCGGAAGATCCGGTGTTCAAGCCGGTCCTCCCCCCTATGTACCACCAGCAGCCGCGCCTGGTCCCTGTTGGGAATGGGTTCCTGGGCGATTAGCTCCTGGGGCAAGTTGTAATCAAAATCCTCAACCCGCAACTTTCCGCCTCCCTGCTCTAGCACCTGGTGAAAATAATGAACTGTCGCCCCTGGCCAGGGGCGGCAGGCAAAAGGACTAATTTAAATGGTTTCCACCCTGGCACCCTGGAAATAGTGCTGGAGGATGGTCCGGTAATAGTTGTCAGCACCCCGCGGGGCCATTTCTGCCATGGCCTTGGCTCCCCACTGGGACAGGCCCACACCGTGGCCCCAGCCGCTCCCCTTAAAGACCACCTGCTCAGTCCCCTGTTCCTCTCCGATGCCCACGGCCACTGTGGCATCACCGCCCAGGACAGCAACCTCGTGCATAGGGACCCTGCGTGTCTGGCCATCTCCCCCGATGACAGTCACTTCCTGATTTGCCCGCAGGGGCTGCATAATTATATTCTCCCCCGATTTATGCATTTCAATCTCAAAGAGGGTGCTTCGCAGCTGGTCGTAGCCCAGGATCCCCCGCAGCTGGTTGCCGCTGATCACCCGGGAGCCGCGGCTGCCGGAAATCCGGACCTGGCTGACCCGGCCGGAAACACCCCGGCTGAGGGGTGTGATCTCCTCCACCCGGCCCACATCCACCCCGCCCTGGCGCAGGATTTCAGTAAGCTGTTCGGGAGAATAGGAGACACTCCAGCTTCTGTAGGGGGAATCGGACACGTAATCGGGCACTCCCCGGAGATAGGGTAGCGATGCACTCCAGACATTCTCGCTGTTTTCCGTATAGCCCCCGGAACAGGCATGGTAGCAGGCATCTATTAGCTGGCCCTGGTAGCGGAGCACCTCTCCCCTGGTGCTGTCAACGGCCTGGTTGGTCTGGGGACTTTCTGCCGCCGCCCCGCCATAGACCTGGCAGTGAACGGTGGCGCAGAGATTAAAGCCCTCCCCCTGGTGCTTGTTCCAGTTGGCGTAGGTAAAGGTCCGGGCCGTCACCGCCTGGGCCTTCAGGGCTTCCAGGGGAAAACCGGCCGGCATCTCCCGGGGCACCACCCCGTACAGGTACTCTTCCACCGGCAGCTCATTGACCACCGTTAAGCGTCCATTTTGCAGGAATATCTCCAGCTCACCCCGGTAGGGATTGCCGTTTAAATATAATAGCCCCTGGTCCAGGGCTGCCAAGCGCACGGGACCAGTATACAAACCCCGGTCGCCCACCCTTATCCCCGCCCCCTCACTGGCAAAGGTTACGGTGACATTGGGCTGGAATTGGTCCAGCTGCCCGGAGGACAGGTCTATAGCAATAAAGCCCCCGGGGGACATAATCCTTGCCTGCTGCTGTCCCTGGATCAAGCCTACCCGTATGTAGCCATCTCCTTCTGCTGCCTGCACATGTTGAGATAAAAAAAGAACCAACAGAAGAACTGCCAGGACACCTGCCCTTGAGCGCTGCATTTTTTACCACCCCCACCTGTTTTCAACAGATGACAATATTCTACAGGGTTATTGGATATTCCTTCCTCCCCAAGAAAAAGGGCCCCAGGACAGGGCCGCAGAGTGGACAGCTTACCTCCGCCCGAGGAGGTTGACGATCAGGGTGAGGATGAGGCTCAGCAGCAGGCCGGAAACCAGGGGAAAGTAAAAGGTAAAGTTCCCCCTTTGGATATAGATGTCACCGGGCAATCTCCCCAGGGGCAAAAAACGGCCGCCCAGAGTCAGGAACAGGCCCATGATGATAAAGAAGCCCCCTATGGCCAGCAGCATTTTACCCAATCCTTCAAAACCGGGCACATTCATCACCTCTGGATAGGAGTATTACCGTTTTTGATAACAGTTATAGCCACCCTTTGATTCGTATCGCGAGATATAAATAATTGTCAATTGTCCACTGTCAATTGTCAATTGTTAAGTTGTCCATTGTCAATTGTAAACTGTTGACTCACAAGGACAACTGTTCATCCCTTTCAACCCCCAGGTGCTCATAGGTGCGCCGGGTAACCACCCGGCCCCGGGGTGTCCGCTGCAGGAGCCCCTGCTGGATCAGGTATGGTTCATAAACCTCCTCGATGGTGCCAGCTTCCTCGTTGATGGCAGCGGCCAGGGTATCCAAACCGACGGGACCGCCGGCAAATTTATCAATAATAGTCCAGAGGAGTTTCCTGTCCCCCCTGTCCAGGCCCAGCTGGTCGATATCCAGGAGGCGCAGTGCCTCCCTGGCCACCTTTAAATCTATAAAACCCTGGGCTTTGACCTGGGCGTAATCCCGCACCCGTTTCAAGAGCCGGTTGGCTACCCGGGGCGTACCCCGGGAACGGCGGGCAATTTCCCTGGCGCCAGGACCGTCAATTTCAATATCTAAGATCCTGGCAGATCTTTTCACTATCTGTTCCAGCTCTTCCTGGCGGTAGAATTCCAGATGGGACAATACCCCAAAGCGGTCCCTGAGGGGGGAGGTCAAAAGACCCACCCTGGTCGTGGCCCCTATCAGGGTAAAGGGGGACAGATCCAGGCGCAGGGAACGGGCCGTCGGCCCCTTTCCCAGCATTATATCCAGGGAAAAGTCCTCCAGGGCCGGGTACAATATTTCTTCTACACTTCGGGGCAGGCGGTGAATCTCATCAATAAAAAGGACATCCCGCTCCCCCAGGGAAGTGAGAATGGCGGCCAGATCCCCGGGCCTTTCTATAGCCGGTCCCGATGTGATCCGGAAATTGACACCCAGCTCTGCGGCTATAATCCGGGCCAGGGTTGTCTTCCCCAGGCCCGGCGGGCCGTACAGGAGGACATGGTCCAGGGCCTCGCCCCGGCCCTTGGCCGCTTTAATAAAAATATGCATGCTCTCCTTGACCCGTTCCTGGCCGATAAATTCGGCCAGGGTGCGGGGGCGGAGGCTGCTGTCCAGTTCCCAATCCTCTGCCTGCTCAACGGCAGAAATAATGCGTTCTCCCATCTACTTCTCCCCCAGGTAGCGTAGTGCCTTCTTCACCAGTTCCTCCAGCTCGTCCCCGGCCTCGGCCACCGTCTCCACAGCGGGCCGGGCTTCTTCCGGGGTATAGCCCAGAACCACCAGGGCCCCGATGGCCTCCTGCCAATCGCTGACCCTTTCACCGGGGGATAGTTCCCTTCCCGTCAGCTCCGGCGCCAGTTCCCTCAACTTTTCCTTTAATTCTAAAATCAGGCGCTGGGCCGTTTTGGGACCAATCCCCGGTATTTTGGTCAGCAGGGCATCGTCTTCGGCCAGGACAGCGTGGGTAAACTCAAGGGGCGACATGGTCCCGGTAATACTCAGGGCAACCCGGGGCCCAATTCCCCGCACACCCAGGGCCAGGGTAAAAATGCGCCGGCTTTCGGGAGTCAAAAAGCCGTAGAGGTTTACCCCATCTTCCCGCACATGTAGATAGGTGTACAAAAGCACTTCCTCCCCGGGCGGAGGAAGTTCCGAAAACAAGGAGAGGGGAACATAGATCTGAAAACCAATTCCCCCAACCTCCAGAATAACTAACTCCGGTTCCTTTTCCTTTAATATTCCCTTGAGATAATAATACATGATTATCGCTCCATCCTCTGCTTGCGACTGAGAAAGGGCAGTTCGTGGGCATAGCAGATGGCAATGGCCAGGGCGTCGGCGGCATCATCGGGCCGGGGAAGCTTGTCCAGTTTCAGGAGGATTTTCACCATCTCCTGCACCTGCTTTTTTGTGGCCCGGCCATAGCCGACAACCCCCTGCTTCACCTGCAGGGGAGTGTATTCTACCACTTCAATATCCTGGGCGGCTGCTGCCAGCAGGACTACGCCCCGGGCCTGGCCCACAGCCAGGGCAGTCCGGACATTCTTATTAAAAAAAAGTTCTTCCACCGCAACGACGGCCGGTTTATAGGTAGTGAGCAATTGGCCCATCTGCCGGTAAAGTTCCTCCAGGCGCTGGGGAACCCCTAAGCGGGGCGAGGTCTTGATGCAGCCATAATCCACCATGCTGTACTCGTGTCCTGTTACTTCAATTATACCATATCCCGTAGTCGCCGTTCCCGGATCTATTCCCAGTACCAGCACGAGATTGCCTCCTTCAATAACAATTGCTAAACATTACCTTATTCGACAGCTGCGGGACCATTCCCTTTTCCCCCGGAAAAGTCCCCCAAGGGCAGCCAAAAAGAAAAGGATGGGATGACCCATCCAGAGCTCTAGTTCATCAACCCTTCCAGGATGTGGGGCAGTTCTTCCTCATCCTCTACGGGAATACCAGCCCGCAAGTCTTCCTGCTCCCGGGGGGGCAGGTTTTCTACCGGGATCTCGGTAACCTCCTTCAGCCATGCCTCGCCCCCGGGCTCCCCGTAGTAGACGGCAACCCGGCCCTCATGGATGCCAACAAAGATTTTTTCCCGGCAGTATTCACATAAGCCATCTATTACACTGTTCAGAAGGATGTCGCTCCCATCTAACTCTATGCTCCAATCCCGGTAGATGGTCCTCAGGTCATCAAGGGTAAGGCCTATTTCATCCTCCGGTGTTCGCTCCCGCAGCACTTCCCTGTGACCGCACTGGCTGTAGGTAACCTGGTAGATCAAGTGGGAATCGGCCCCCACGGTAAAAACAGCCGGTTCCTCCAGCTGGGGAACAACCTCCGGCGGCCTTTCTTCCGGCAGGCCCCCTTTTTTCCCATCCCAAAGGAAATAGTAGCCGGCCGCCACGGCCAGAAAGACTCCCAGCAGGAGGGCAAAACGGTATCTTTCCCGAAAGGCACCCATCTTCCTTTTCCCCCTTTACTGCAAGGGCAACGGTCCCCGATTTAGTTCAGCTATCAAGGAAAACATGTTATCCCCTACAGTATTTCCCATCAGTTTAGATTTATACATTACAGGGAGAAAAAGGAAGGGGTTTTGGCCCCTTATTCGAGGGCGGCCAAAACCCCATCAGCCAATTCAAAGTTTGCGTGCACTTCCTGGACATCATCGTGTTCTTCCAGGGCATCCATTAGTTTCAGCAGCTTCTCTGCTTCCTTATCATCCTGTATTTCGACCGTTGTTTGGGGTATCATGGTAACCTCAGCGGTGTCAAAGACAAGGCCCTGCCCGGCCAGGGCTTCCTTCACGGCCTCAAAGTTTCCCGGTTCTGTGACGATTTCGAAGAGCTCATCCTCATCCTTCACATCTTCTGCCCCTGCCTCCAGGGCCAGGAGCAGCAGTTCATCCTCGTCCAGTGGGAGCCCCTCTTTTTTGACCGTCAAGAGGCCCTTTTTGTCAAACATCCAGGCCACACAGCCCGTCTCTCCCAGGTTGCCCCCATGCCGGGAAAATAAATGGCGAATCTCAGAAGCAGTACGATTCCGGTTATCCGTCAGTATGTCCAGCATAATGGCAACCCCGCCGGGCCCATAACCTTCATAGACAATCTCTTCATATGTGACCCCTTCAAGTTCGCCGGTCCCCCTGGCAATTGCCCGTTCGATGTTTTCATTGGGCATGTTTGCCGCCCTGGCCTTATCAATGATCAGGCGGAGGCGGAAGTTAACCTCGGGGTCTCCCCCACCTTCCCGGGCAGCTGTAATCAGCTGTTTCCCCAGCTTGGTAAAGAGACGACCCTTTTGGGCATCGACCCGGGCCTTCCGGTGTTTTATATTAGACCATTTGGAATGTCCAGCCACGGTCCTTCCCTCCCTTCCAAGTAATACAACCCTCCTTTATTTTAACACAGCAGCAGGGCCTTTGAAAAGACAGGGGGCAGTTCAGGGACGAGGATTAAAAATCGGGAATAGGCGGCCGCTCCCGCTTGTGCTGGCTCTTCCTCTGCAGATCCTCGATCCGCGCCTGGACCAGGGGATCTATTTTACCCCCTTTAAGATAGGCATCCAGATCCCGATAGCTTATCCCCATCTCTGCCTCGTCGGTCTGGCCGGGCCACAGGCCCCCGGAAGGGGGTTTTTCAATTATCTCCCTGGGAATGCCCAAATGGGAGGCCAGGGCCACAACTTCAGTCTTTACCAGATTGCCCAGGGGCAGAAGATCCGCACCCCCGTCCCCGTACTTGGTGAAATAGCCCACGGCAATTTCACTCCGGTTGCTCGTGCCCACCACCAGGTAGTTGTGTTGGGCGGCATAAAAATACAGGACAAGCATGCGCAGGCGGGGTTTGAGATTGGCCCTGGCTATGGCCAGCACCTCATCCCCAGCCATATCCTCTGTCAGGAGAGCCAGCATGGAATCGTACACGGTATCTAAAGTGAGCAGCCGATAGGGAATGCCAAACTCTTCGGCCAGCAGTTTTGCATGGGCGGCATCCTCTTCCATACTGTGGCAGGGCATGATTACGGCCAGGTTTTCCTGCGGAAAAGCCTTCTGGCAGAGGACGGCCACCACCGCTGAATCGAGACCGCCGCTCAAACCCACCACCGTCCCTTTAGCTCCCGCCTGGACCACCCTTTCCTGCAACCACGAAACAAGTTTTCGTTCCAATTCCTCCAAATTATCCACCTTGCTCCCTCCTTTTTCTGGCCTAACTATAGCATGAGCAAATTTCCCCTGTCAATAACAGGGCCCCTGGCAGGGGAAAATAGGCGGCTGGAATGTAAGAATGTGAAACTATTGGGCAAAACTAAGGAGGAAGGAAGACAGATCTGGAAAGGAAGTGCCGAGCATGCCCATAGGAATGATCACCCTGGTAGTAGTAGCCGTTTTGGTCTACTTTGGCGTGGCCCAGCGGGTTTTAGACAGGATGGGATTGACAGACAGGGTTGCCCTCCTTTTCATCGCCGCCATGTTCTTCGGCAGCTATCTTCCCGACATCCCCTTAACGGAAACCCTGGCCATCAATGTCGGCGGCGGCCTTGTACCCATTGCCCTATCCCTCTACCTCCTGTTCAGGGCCGACACCGCCCGGGAAAGGAGCCGGGCCATCATTGCCACCATCATTGCGGCAGCAGCCATTTACGGGGCTATGAAAATCCTGCCCACAGAGCCGACCTTTTCCCTGTTCCTGGACCCCATGTATATCTTTGCCCTCCTGGCCGGGCTGATTGCTTACCTGGCCGGCCGCTCCCGGCGCAGTGCCTTTATAGCCGGCACCATGGGCATTGTCCTCACCGATATTATCGCCCGCCTTGAAGTAGCCCTGACGGGAGGTCGGACAACAACGGTCATCGGGGGAGCCGGGATTTTTGATACAGTGGTCCTGTCGGGAATTATCGCCGTTGGTCTGGCGGAAATAATCGGTGAGGGCCGGGAATTCCTGCAGGGGGGATCTGTTAAAGAGGGAGCTGGGGAGAAAGAAGGAGAAGGGGCGAACTTACGGGGGGTCCCAGGTCCAGCCCTTATGGAAACGGCAGAAGAACCGGTCCCCGAGATAACCATTGGCACAGAGACAAAGGGAAACACAGGGGAGGTGTCCAGGGGTGAAAAGCAGGAATAGATTTTTCCTATTATCCCTAATCCTGGTAGTCGGCCTCTTTGCCCTCTATCAGACCGGCAGAAACCTAAAGGGTCCACTAGGTCAGCCTGCCAGTTCAGGTGAAGGAAGCCTGGAAGACCTGGGCCTGGACGAACTTGTCGACGGCTACTTTACCCTCCTCGATGATGAGGGAAATCGCCTCCTGCGCACGTCCCGGATTATCCGGGTCGGCAACCAGTACCACACAGCCGATAACAAGCTCTATGAGGTACACACAGTGGAGGGACGCACTGCCTATGCCCGCTATGTGAAGGATGTGGACCTGGCCCTTCCGGCAGTTGCCAACCCGGCAGCCGGCAGCCAGAAGGTTCTCCCGGTCCAGCAGGGGGAAGGCAGCAGGAAAATTGCCATCTACCACACCCATGGGGCTGAATCCTACGTACCCAGCGATGGTACCGATAGTATCGAGGAGGGAGGCGGGATCCTCAAGGTTGGGGAAACCTTTGCCCAGGCCCTGGAAAACCTGGGAGTACAGCCCCTGCAGTCCAAGGAAACCCATATCCCCCACGATGCCGGGGCCTATGATCGTTCCCGCCGTACCGCAGAAGAACTCCTGCAGGAGAATCCCGATGCCCTCTTTGATGTGCACCGGGATGCCGTCCCTGCCGAAGAATATACCGCAAAGGTTGACGGGGAGCAGGTTGCCCAAATCCAGCTGGTAGTGGGGCAGCAAAACCAGAATCAGGCAGCCATTAAAGAATTTGCCGAACAGATAAAAAGGGTGAATGACGAAAAGAATCCCGGCCTGATCAAGGGCATCTTCTATGCCAGCGGGGACTACAACCAGGACCTGTCCCCCCGCTCCCTCCTCCTGGAGGTGGGAACCCACGAGAGCAGCCGGGAGCAGGCGGAACAGGCTGTCACCCTCTTTGCCGAGGCCACCACCGCCTTTCTCTATGGTGATGAACCGGAGGCAAAGGCCGGTCGGCAGCAGGTGGCAGGAACAGCCAACCGGAGTATCCTCTGGCTCCTTTTGGCAGCCGCCCTGGCCGGAGGGATCTTCCTCTATATCTCCACCGGCAGCTGGGAAAAGGCAGGCCAAAAACTCCGCCAATTTGCCAGCACTGAATTTTTAAATTACCTGGGCCGGCGCCCCAGGCCGCCCCGGAAGGACGATCCGCCCCCCGATGATTTTGAAGGCCATGATTAGGGAAGGAAGATCCATCCCACAACAAAGCCCCGGCTCCACCACAGAGCCGGGGCTTTGTTATGTTCAATATTTTTTGGGGGCTTGTTATTAATCTTCTATTACCCGCCGGGCCCCGTAATATCTGGGTGCCCAATAGTAGGGATCATCGATACTACAAATATTAACACAACCACCTGTAGAGGGAGAATGGATAAACTTTCCATCTCCAATATATATGGTCCCGTGGGAAGGACCGGGTCGGTAACCTTCAAAGAACACCAAATCCCCCGGCAGCAGCTCTTCCTTGGATACAGCTACCCCCGCCTTATACATATCGAAGGATACCCGGGGTAATTGGATGCCGTTTTCCCGGAATACGTACCAGATGAACCCGGAGGAATCAAAACCCGAGGGGCCGGTACCACCCCAGCGATAGGGCACACCCTGGTACTTCAGGGCCGTTTCCACAATTTGCTGCCGCTTTCCCTTGGCGGGGGAAACTGCCTCCTCCCGCCCGCCCCTGCACTCTACTTGGAAATGCCGGGAAGTGGTATCCCAATTCATGTCCACTTGAAAATACTCTTCCAGTAAATCTGCAGGAACCAGGGTATGGCCCTTGACAATGAGTGGAGGTTGGGTCAATTCTATTTCCTCTCCGGCAGCTGTGGCTTCGGTGCTATTTATCTGCAGCACATACTCCTGGCCTTCCCAAATCCATCTTATTTTATTTTCCTCCTGCTCCCAATGCAAATCGTCAACGCCCAATGCTTCCAACACGGGGCGCAGGGGGACGAGCAAACCGGCCTCGGTCCAGACAGGGGTTAAGGGAAGGGGTTCTTCCCGCCCGTCTATCTCTAGTACCGGTTCGGAAAAAGCCTGGGTAACCCCTACATTTGTGGTAAGCAACAGGAAAGAAGTCAGCAGGAAAATAAAAAATGTCCTTTTCGCCCGCGGCAAGTAATCACCTCCCCCCTATTGGTTTCAAAAAAAGCAATAGTTATTTCATGGAGTATTCGCCAAGAAAAGGGGAAATCCTCCTTAGACATAAATAATGGGCACAAATAACGGCCGTCGATTCCCCCTTTATCCCCAAGCTGCATATATTGTAACAGCCAATCTGATCCGAAGGGGGATTGAAAAATGGCTAACCTAAGGGGTCCCGGTACCACAGAAGCCATAGAACCAGAAAACCTGGAGCTGGAATTCAGGGACGAAGCTCCCCACTACTACAGCAACCTGCCCTACCGCTATGGCCCTTACAGCACAAGCCCAACCAGCACCTACAATTGGTATTACGGCCCTCAGCCCTGGGGTTGGCTCGCAGGCTGGCCAGGCGGCATGGCTCAGATCCCACCGCCGCCGGCGGTCTGTTCCGGCTTCTACTATACGGTAAGGCCGGGAGAAAATCTCTGGACACTATCCCGCCGTTTTGGCGTAAGTATGACTGCCTTTCTGGCAGCCAACCCACAGGTAACGGATCCTAATATTATCTATGCAGGGCAGATCCTATGTGTCCCCTTCCCGCCGGCACCGAGAAACTGCCCGGGATTCTTATACACTATCCGTTCCGGAGAAAGCCTCTTTACCATCGCACAGCGCTTCGGTTTATCCATATCCTTTTTACTCCAGGCCAATCCCCAGATTATCGATCCCAGTATTATCTACCCAGGGCAGGTAATCTGCATACCCTTTCCAAGCCCGCCCGGGATATGCCGGGGTTTTCTCTACACCGTAGTGTCAGGCGACACCATCGCCCGCATCGCCCGCCGTTTCGGAGTCCGGCCCGGGGACATCCTCAGGGCCAATCCCCAGATAGTTAATCCCGACATAATCTTTCCCGGTCAGACCATCTGTATACCCTTTCCACCACCTCCCGACTGTGCCGATGGCTTCCTCTATACCATCCAAAGGGGAGACAGCCTCTTTGCCATAGCGCGGAGAAATAACATTACCCTAGACGACCTTCTCGCCGCCAATCCCCAGATAGTATCTCCCGACGTTATCTTCGTAGGCCAGGTGATATGTATCCCCCAATCCACCGGTGCCGGGGAAATAGAAGAACTGGAAATTGATTGATTAGGAGAATAAAGGCAGGGGACAGTCCCAATTTGGGAACTGTCCCCACTTTTTTTAGAAAAAATTAATTCCTGGCGGCGACCTACTCTCCCAGGGCTTGTGCCCTAGTACCATCGGCGCT
>LFSN01000011.1:2579-2835 GCA_001513125.1 Clostridia bacterium DTU030 | reverse complement strand
CTCCTGCATCTTTTCTCACTTCCTGGGCCCCTGACGGGGAAAGGGCGGCCACCTCTTCCGGCGGCAGGGGCAGCCGCCTTCTCAGATCGAAACCATAGCCCTGGGGCAGGACATGCATGGTGACCTGGGTCAGGGCCAGGGGGGCATCGGGTGCTGTTTCCGAGACGTTGGACAGTTGGATGCTCCGCCCGTCAATGACTGTAACCGTACAGGAACCAATGACCCTAAACCACCCCCGGGGCTCCACCACCACCGC
>LFSN01000011.1:2181-2564 GCA_001513125.1 Clostridia bacterium DTU030 | reverse complement strand
TCCACCACCACTTCCCGGAGGAGGCGAAAACCCGGGGCCATCTTCAGGGTGCAGCGCTGGGGGGGATCGTCACTAGGGCCCTCGACAATCATGGTATCGCTCATGGCCGAGGCGCCGGCGCTGGTGCCGGCGATTATGGCCCCGCCTTCATAGGCCTTCCGCACCCCCCTTTCCACCAGGGTTCCCCCCAGGAGGCTGGTCAGGCGGAGCTGATCTCCCCCGGTAAAAAAGACCCCGCTGGCCCGGGCCAAAACCTTGACCAGCCTTGCTACATTGGCTTCCTGCCGGCTTTCCACATAGATGGTATCCACTGCCCTGGCCCCCAGCTCCCGGAAGAGCAAGGAGTATTCCCTTCCCAGGGCCGGCCCTTCCCGGCTGGCCGC
>LFSN01000011.1:1822-2069 GCA_001513125.1 Clostridia bacterium DTU030 | reverse complement strand
CCTCCGTCTATTTTTTCCATCCTCGGCTGTGGTTTATACCCCGGGCCTGGCCGGAGGAAGGTATAAAAAAGGACGCCAGAGCTAAGATTAAGGAGGAGGCAACGATAAACAAAGGAGGAAGCAGAATGAATAATAAACTCGACCAGTTGGAATTCGCCGAGTTGAAGACAGACTCCCTGGAAAAAATCAAGGCCATGGAAAGAAACCTGGAGGAAAACCTGGGGGAGCCCGTCTATCTCCTTGCCTT
>LFSN01000011.1:1425-1638 GCA_001513125.1 Clostridia bacterium DTU030 | reverse complement strand
CTCCAGGATCTCGGTTATTTGTTTTGCCGCAACGGCCGCCTGTTCCGCCAACTTCCTGATTTCCGCCGCCACCACGGCAAAGCCCCGGCCCTGTTAATTCTCACCTTTATCCCCCTTAAATACATTAATTGTATTATACAAAACCCTCTGGTACTCCTTCTCACCTTGCCCTTTATCCCACCGGTTTTCAGAAAGGCCGGCGGCCCTCTTGGA
>LFSN01000011.1:0-1295 GCA_001513125.1 Clostridia bacterium DTU030 | reverse complement strand
GGTATGTGCTATATCAAAGGAGGCGTAAGGGGTAAAATGGTGAAAATTGCTATCAATGGGTTTGGTCGGATCGGGAAAAATGTACTGCGGATTCTCCTGGCAAAAGGTGATCCCAATCTCACCATCGCCGCTATAAATAGTCCTTCCGGCCCGGAGAAACACACCACTTTATTCAAATATGACTCTGTTTACGGAGTATACCCGGGAAATGTCAGCAGTACTGAAGATGCCCTCATTATCGACAATATTACCATCCCCTTCCTGCAGGAAAAGGACCCCCAAAATTTGCCCTGGAAGGATATGGGTGTAGATATTGTTGTCGAAGCCTCGGGTTATTTCCGGGACCGGGAAGGGGCAAAAAAACACATCAAAGCCGGTGGGAAAAAGGTCATTATCACAGCCCCGGCCAAGGATCCGGATCTTACGGTGGTGATGGGGGTAAATCATAAAGAATACATACACGAAAAGCATGACATTATTTCTGCAGCATCCTGTACAACCAACTGCCTGGCCCCTGTGGCCAAGGTTCTAAATGACAACCTGGGCATAGAGCACGGCTTTATGACCACCATCCACGCCTACACAGGAGACCAGCGGCTGGTAGACAAAACCCACAAAGACCCCCGCCGGGCCCGGGCCGCCAACCTTTCCATTATCCCCACCACAACGGGGGCCGCCAGGGCAATCGGAGCCGTAATGCCAGAGCTGAAGGGACTACTGGATGGCATCTCCTGCCGGGTCCCGACCCCTTCCGGCTCCCTGGTTGACCTGGTTGTGCAGGTAAAGAAACCCACTTCGACAGAACAGGTCAATGAGCTTTTTGCCCGGGCCTCCCGCAAGGAGCTCCAGGGAATATTGGAATTCACCCTGGAACCCCTGGTGTCGGTAGATTTTATCGGCAACCCCCACTCGGCCATAGTCGACGGACTTTCCACAATGGTCATCGACAATAAATTGGTCAAGGTATTGGCCTGGTATGATAATGAATACGGTTATGCCAACAGGGTTATCGACCTGATTAAGTATCTGGATTTAGCAAAAGAGCAACAACAAAAGATCGCTTAATATGCAAATATGCAACGATACCTGAAAAAAACACCCTGCCATGGCGGGGTGTTTTATTGTAAAATGTAAAGATCAAGGGGAATTTATTGAGTTATATCATTTTTTACCAGCATTATTGCCATAAGAGTAGCTGCATGGAAAAGTAAACAAAAGCACAAGCAGAGAAACCAGTATGAGTAAAATTAACTCTGGTACTGGAGGAGAATATTAGAAAAAAAGAAGGAACGAGA